>CACOJQ010000076.1 GCA_902627575.1 uncultured Bacteroidota bacterium | reverse complement strand
AATGGTCTTTCCCATTTGAAATTGGCTAAAATATCAATTAGAACTAAATCGCTGAGTAATAGTTCTTGGTCTCCAAAAATTTTAATGTTTATAAATTGTTTAGCTTCACCATCTTTTTTTGGAAGTGCAATTTTAATATGTTTTGGGCAAGTTTTCTTTAAAATAATCTCATTTATTACTTCTTTAATATTTTTGGCATTTTCTGGCTTATTTTTTCTAATTTTCACAACCATTTGTCCAATGTTTTTGTAAAAATCATTATCTAAAGAAGAAGGTATAGGTGGGGCTTCATTCTTTTTTCTTTTAACTTGCTCAATGTAATATGGGGAATTAACTAAACTCATATTCACATTCATCACATCGGTTTTAATCCCTTCTACTTCTTGAGCAAACCATAGTGGATAGGTATCGTTATCTCCGTTTGTAAATATAATCGCATTAGAATCACAAGAAGTCAAGTAATTCTTTCCAACATCAAGTCCAATTGTTCTGCCTGTTCTATCATGATCATCCCAGTTTTCAGAAGCCATTAAAACAGGAACAGCAAATAAACAAACTATAGTTGCTACTATACTAGAGTATTGTTCTTTTAATTTTGTTTTTAAAAAATCATATGTAGCTAAAACACCAATCCCAATCCATATTGCAAAAGCATAAAAAGACCCAACGTATGCATAGTCTCTTTCTCTAGGTTGTTCAGGTGGTACATTTAGGTAAAGTATTATGAAAATTCCAGTAAACAAAAAGAATAATAAAACAGATATAGCATCGGTTTTCTGTTTTTTGAAGTGAAACAAAAGACCTATAATTCCTAAAATTAAAGGCAAGAAATAATAATGGTTTTTTGCTTTATTATCTTTTAAATGAGAAGGTAGTCCTTGATCTGAATATCCAATTCCACTTTCCCAATTTCCATATACTTTATTACCATCCATGTTGGCTATATCGTTTTGTCTTCCAGCAAAATTCCACATAAAGTATCGCATATATGACCAGCCAATCTGATATTTGAAAAAGAATTTTAGATTATCTGAAAAACGTATATCAGCTGGATTATGAGGGGCCCAAGATTGATATCCGTTGATATGGTCTTGTGATTGTCGACTATACATTCTTGAAAAAAACTTGTCGTTTGACCAATCATACTGTCTTGTTGTGAGTTCATCATATTTATCTTGTTCAACATTTTTTCTGTATGTTGACTCTGTTTTAATACTTGTGGGTTGGTCGACATAATAACGGCCAAAAACTAGAGGAGCTACTTCTCCATATTGCTTCCTTGCTAGATAGTCAGATAATTTAAGGGGATCGTCTGGAGCACTCATGTTAATAGGTGTATTTGCATTTGATCTAATTAAAACCATTGCATAAGATGAATATCCAATTAGTAGCATCATAAATCCTAGAATTGCAGTATTCCAAACAGGTAGGTTATGTTTTTTTGTGTATTTTAAACCCCATGTTATACCAGCAGCAATTAAAATAACATAAAAAAATACGCCGCTATTAAAAGGGAGACCCATTGTGTTGACAAAAAATACGTCAAAAGAACCCATAATGCTAGCTGTTTTTGGAATAAATATTCCTTGTATAAATAATAAAATAGCCGAAGAGACTGAAAATGCAATTAATGCTCCTTTATGAGTGTATTTATTGTTCTTGAAATAATATATCATTCCCATAGCAGGAATTGTAAGTAGAGATAGCAAGTGAACTCCAATTGACAATCCAATTAGATACGCAATTAGAACTAGCCATTTGCTTGAGTTTTCAGAGCCGGCTACTTCTTCCCATTTTAAAATACACCAGAATGTAACAGCTGTAAAAAAGGAAGACATAGCATAAACTTCTCCTTCAACTGCTGAAAACCAAAATGAATCAGAAAAAGTGTAAGCTAGAGCTCCTACTAAACCAGCACCCAACACAGCAAAAATCTTTGCTTTATTTATGCTTTTTTCTTTTAAGTAAATTTTTCTTCCAAAAGCAGTAATAGTCCAAAACAAAAATAATATTGT
>CACOJQ010000075.1 GCA_902627575.1 uncultured Bacteroidota bacterium | reverse complement strand
CGCATTTGCCGATGAGACAACAAGAGATTCGATATTTAATAAAAATGGAAAATTTGAATCAATACTACAATATGATATTACAGACTGGAGAACATTAAAATACGAAAAAGTCATTTGGGCACCAATAACATATGACAATACATTTCAAGACAAATACAACAGAAACTATGTGTCTCCTGGTGGAAAACAGAGATACAAAAATAGTAATGGAAAAATAACTGAAATACCAAACAAATTCAGACATTACTTAGGAACTGATAATATTGGAAGAGACCTAGCTGCTGGGCTAGTTCATGGTACTAGGATTGCACTTTTAGTTGGATTAGTATCAATGGGAATAGCTTCAATAATTGGTATCATTCTTGGTGCACTTGCAGGTTTTTTTGGAGATACAAGATTAAAAATGCCAAGAATAAAATATTGGTTTACTCTAGTAGGTATCTTTTTGGGAATGTTCTACGGCTTTGGAAGTAGAAAATATGAAATTGGGGAGGCATTTGGTCAAAGTGTGAGTAGTGGTCTTTTTCAACTTTTAATTAGCTTTGGTATAATAATTGGAGTTATAGTTTTATTTAGATTACTCAGTAGATTATTTCAATTAGGTTTTCTTAAAAAAGAGGTAAATGTACCTATCGATTCATTTGTTTCAAGAGGTATTGAACTTTTAAACTCAATACCAAGATTACTCTTGATAATCACAATATCATCTATTGTAACTAGAAGCATATGGATAGTAATGGTGATTATTGGTTTAACAAGTTGGACTGGTATTGCTAGATTTACAAGAGCTGAATTTCTAAGAATTCGTTCTTTGGAGTTTGTTCAAGCAGCACAATCTTTAGGCTTTTCATCAATAAGAACAATTTTTAGACATGCTCTCCCAAATGCTCTTGCACCAGTTTTTGTTAGTATCGCTTTTGGAATCGCATCAGCAATTTTAATTGAATCAGGTCTATCATTTTTAGGAATTGGAGTTCCTGCAGATATTGTAACCTGGGGATCACAACTTAACCAAGGAAGATCTAATTTAGAGGCTTGGTGGGTAATAGTTTTTCCTGGAATAGCTATTTTTATTACTATTACAGTATATAACACAATTGCAGAAGCAATGAGAGATGCATTAGATCCAAAATTAAAAAGTTAAAAATTAAATTTCATCAAAATCAACAACAAGATTTGGTGAAGCAGGTCTTGCGGTACAACCCAAAAAATATCCCTCAGCAACTTCATCTTCAGAAAGCGAATAATTTGCATCCATAGTAACTTTACCTTCCATAACCTTTCCTTTACAAGTGCAACAAACTGCTCCTTTACAAGAGTATGGTACATCTGCTCCGTACTGCATAGCAGCATCTAAAATATACTGCCCCTTTGAAGAAAGTGTAAATTCAAAATCATCCCCATCTACACATACAGTTACATTTGACATTATATCTGCTTCACTGTCTGTCTCATTATTTTCTTTCTCTGCAGCTGTAAAACGTTCAAAATGAATTTTTGACTCATTAATTTGATTTAGTAATAAAAGCTCCTTTACATTATCAATTAAATCCCCTGGACCGCAAATATAAAAGTCATCAGCATCTTTTAAATCACTAAACGTATTTAATAATTGTTGTAAATTATTTTTATCAATTCTTCCATTAATTGATGATTGTACTTTTTCTTTAGAAAAAAACCAATGAATATTTAAGTGCTTAGAGCTATTATCTTTAATTGTTTTAAGCTCACTGTAGAACATAGTGGATTGTTCAGATTTATTTCCATACAAAAGAGAAAAATTTGTATGATCATCAATTGATTTAATCATAGAAAAAATAGGAGTTATGCCACTACCTGCACATATTGCAACAACATGTTTTTTATTTTCTTTGTAAACAAAATTTCCACTAGGGGGCATAACTTCTAATGAATCACCAATATTTAAGTGATCAACTAAAAATGTTGACATCTTTCCTCCTTCAACTCTCTTGACACCAATTGACAGACCTTCTGATGGTGCAGAGCATATAGAGTATGCTCTTCTAACCTCTTCTCCATCTATTTTGTGTTTAATAGTTATATATTGACCAGACACAAAATCAAAATTTCCTGTATTAGATATGTCAAAACTTATAACAACTGAATCTGTTGTTAAATTATTAATAT
>CACOJQ010000074.1 GCA_902627575.1 uncultured Bacteroidota bacterium | reverse complement strand
ATTAATTTTCTGCTACTAACTTCATCTGTACTACTCACATTGCTAATAAACGAGTATGTGTAAAACTCATATTCTGCTCTTTGCGGACTTAATTTAATGGCATCATCATTTTCAGCTCTAATATAAAACTTCACGTCCAAACCGCTTAATTGATAAGGTAATTCAGCAGTATATATTCCATCATTAGCTAATAAATCCCCATTAGTTCCGTCATCAAACATAGAAAAGGAATTAAACTTAGAATTGTATTCGCTTGTCGTGGCCATTATCTCTACAGAGTTTGCATTAAAGACCTCAGCTGTAACAAGCCCATTGTTAACATAAACATTACTGATTTGTGGTGGTATTAGTGATACTTCAGGATGATTAAGCAAAAATTGCTTCCGTTCATTAACAGTACTTAATATACCTCCGAATCCCCAATTAAAAGCTGCCCATATAGCACTTTCGGTATTATTATAATATTCATTCATTGTAAATACTTTGTTATTATCTTGGCTTGCTGCATTATAAGCTAATGATTGTAGGTTCTCAATATTTACTCTAATCTGTGCAGTGTCTAAAGATTCTTCTATTATCGTTCTAATATGAGCAGAATAAACTTTTCTGTAATGAGGATCATTTAGCAGCTTAAATAAAAGTGGTCTAGCTTCCCAGGGTTGTGGTGTGCCAGATGGTCCAGTGTAAGGACCTCCAGTATAATAAGGGTCATACTCATAGACATTTGACGGATTCCAATAGTCCCACCCCATAATAGCTCCCACAAAGCTGTTATCCAAATCCCATGGGATCATTTGAAATAATCCATCTTTGGTTTGATACATATAATAATTATGTACATAATAAGTGTTGTAACAATCAAGATTTGCAATTACTTGATTGACCGCAAAAGCCCAAAGAGTTCTATCAACATTTAAAACACTATCAATATTTTGAAAATCTAAATCTATTGTTTTCATTAAATTAATAAACTCTTTCCACCCATATTCTGATTTAATGTCATAACTATTATAATATAGTGTCGAATCATCACCCATATAAAAAAGATTTGGTGGCATAGCAGTAGGTGCATTTGCTGTATCACAAAAACGGTCTATATTATCACATTTAAATAAAGGACCAGATTTTTCATCAAAATGCTTACTCAAAAACTGCTTGTTTATTGATTCATCATTTACATATAATCCAACATAATTACCTTGAACATTTAGTCTTACTAAATTAGACTCACCTGTAGGCAAATATCTTCTATATAGGTTGCTAGCAACAATTTGCTTTGCGAAAGTAGCGTCCATCCACGCATTAGCTAATTTTACTTTTTTGTATTTTAATAATTTTTGACCACCAATAAAATAATTCATATCTATGTTATAAGGCACCTTTGGGCTAAAAACATCGTTTGGCAAACAAAAAGTTGAATTTCCTTTATATCTTACTCCAACACTATCATGTAAAACACCATTTAAGGTTAATCTTGCAGGTATTCTTTCAGATGGATTATAGAACCAAGCGTTTACTAAATAACTATGATAATCTTGCATGTAAAACTCTAACTCAATTGTTCTCAAAGAATCCTCATCAAATAATCCGCCAGGACCATCATATAATTCTTGAGGATTATACAAAGTCTGACCAACACTAAAAATGGGTAATAATAAAATTAGAATTATTTTTTTCATAATTTTTTTTGCTAATTTACAAAGTTTAACTTAATTGGTTTAGTATTAATTATATTCGAAGTTATTTGTTTGTGGGTTACTGCAACAAATAATATATTACAAATATATAGTATATTTACAACTTACTACTTTTCTTCAGAGAAGTAATATTATGTGTTGTAACTTAGTATTATAAATAAAATATAAATATATGCAAGCTTACGTATTTCCTGGACAAGGAGCTCAATATGCTGGTATGGGTAAGGATTTATACAACTACTCTAATCTAGCAAAAGAAATGTTTGAAGAAGCTAATAGTATTTTAGGTTTTTCCATCACTGAAATAATGTTTGGAGAAGATAGTGAGGCACTTAAGCAAACAAAAGTTACTCAACCCGCCATATTTTTACACTCTGTAATTTTAGCTAAATTACTTGGAAAAAATTTCAATCCAAATATGGTAGCAGGACATTCTCTTGGTGAGTTTTCTGCTCTCACAGCCACAAATTATATTTCTTTTAGTGATGGTTTAAAACTTGTATCA
>CACOJQ010000073.1 GCA_902627575.1 uncultured Bacteroidota bacterium | reverse complement strand
TAAAGCAAAAGGTAATAAATTAACTAATAAAAAAATTAAAGAAATTAACTTATTGGAACCTCTTGAATATAACGAAAATGATGATAATAATCAAACTTTGGATAATGATATTAAAGAAAATTTGAATGACATTGAATTAAAAATCACTAATTCTACAAGTGATAATGATCATAAAGGTCAAATAACTCTTAAATTATAATTTTAATATCGTTTTAAAGACTTAATTTTGTAAAAAAAACTAATGAGAAGATTTTTATTAATATTAACTCTACTTCCTATATTTGTTATTTGTCAAAATAGCTATAATTTAAATTTACTTGGAACATATGATTACAATTCAACTGACGGTAATGATATTTGGGGCTGGGTTGACCCTTCAAATGAATCAGAGTATGCCTTAGTTGGGTTAGTTAACGGATTTTCTTGCGTAAATGTAACTGATCCTACAAACCCAGTTGAAGAGTTTTTTATTCCAGATCTAAGCTCTACTTGGAGAGATGTAAAAACATGGAGCCACTATGCTTACGTTACAACTGAAGCTGATGCTGGTCTTTTGATTGTAGATCTTAATGATATGACAGGAAATACTTATTGGAATGTATTTCAATTTACTAACCCAACAACTGGACAGAGTACAAGTTTTACAGCTTCTCATAATTTATACATTGATGAAAATGGCATATGTTATATTTTTGGTGCATCTAGTAATAATGGAAGTAATCCTTCAGATGGTGCGATTTTTTTAGATGTTGCTGCTAATCCAATAAACCCTCATTATATTGGTGAATGGAATGATGAATATATTCATGATGGAATGGTTCGAGGTGATACTTTATATGCAGGATGTATATATACTGGAGATTTACATATAATTGACGTTAGTGATAAAAATAATCCAATTACTATAGGAACTCATCCAACCCCAAGCTTATTTACACACAATGCATGGGTCAGTGACGATGGAAATTATGTCTTTACAACTGATGAGGTAAACGATGGTTACGTTGGTGCTTATGACATATCAAATATATCAAATATACAGGAGGTTGATAGAATACAGTCTAATCCAGGCACTAATTCTATGCCTCATAACACTCACGTCGATGGTAATTTCATTGTGACCTCATGGTACAGGGATGGTACAATAGTTCATGATATATCAAATCCACATAATATGATTCAAGTTGCATACTACGACTCATACTCTGGATCAGGAAGTGGTTCAGATGGTTGCTGGGGAACATATCCTTTCTTACCTTCTGGAATTATTATTTCTTCAGATATTAACAGTAATAATAATAATGGAAGATTACTTATTTATGAAAGAGATTTTTTACAAGCATGCTTTTTAGAAGGTTATGTTACTGACGGGTCTAGTGGAAATGCTCTTAACGGTGTAAATGTTGAGATATTAAATACTTTCTTGCCTAATAATACAACCTCATCTCTAACAGGAGAGTACATAACAGGAAATGCAGATGCAGGTACGTACGATGTGATATATTCTCTTGCTGGATATATTTCGGATACAATTTCTGTAAATCTCATAAATGGACAAGTTGTTGTACAAAATGTTGAATTATATACTGCTACATTAGGATGTATGGATTCATTGGCCAGTAATTTTGATCCAAATGCTAATTTATCAGTAATTTATGGGGGAGAGTCAGATAATACTTTTTCAACAGGAGGATATTTTAATGGAAATCAGCATTTAATTTTTGATTCATATGATGAATTTATCATAAAATCTGCAGTATTTTATGCTGATGATAACAACACAGTAACATTCGAGCTACGAAATAGTAGTGGGGTAGTTATTGATGACACAACCCACAATTTGGTTCAAGGTCAACAACAGTTAATTTTAAACTTTGAAGTTCCAATAGGAAACGATATGCAATTAGGAATTTCTACTGGTAATTCTGGCTTGTACAGAAATAATAACGGAGCAGTATATCCTTATAACATTGGTTCATTAATGAGTGTTACAGGAAGTAGTGCAACATCATCGAATAATTATTATTACTTTTATTACAATATTGAAATTGAAATACCCTGTGAGTTTAATAATACAGTAAGTTTTGATTGTGACGGGCAAGGGAATTGCATTGATCCAGGAAATGGTAATGGATTGTATACAAACTTAAATGACTGTCAAAATAGTTGTGTAGTTGAAAGTTTTGATTGTGATGGTCTTGGTAATTGTTTTGATCCAGGTACTGGAAACGGAACATATTTATCATTAACTGAT
>CACOJQ010000072.1 GCA_902627575.1 uncultured Bacteroidota bacterium | reverse complement strand
TTGATGGATCAGACGATTATTTAAATTTAGGTTCATTATTAAATGCTCCTAGTGAAAATGGAGTTATTTTTATAACTTTTAAACTATCCAACGATTTTAATAGTAATAATTCTGAAAGAGTATCTTTAATTGATAAATACAATAATTTAAATGATGCACCTATAGACTTAAGACTTGATGCTAGCTCTGGAGGGAAATTGTGCTGGAGAATTCAACCATCTGACTTAGTTCCAAATGGATGGGAGTATGTTTATTCAACTACAAATCATTGGAATGCTGGTCAATGGTATAATATAGCTGTAACTTGGGGTTTGGATGGAATGAAAATGTATGTTGATGGAACCTTAGAAGGGTCAAATTCTAGTACGATCACGCCTGGAACTTGCTTTAATGATTTATTGGTTGGAGCTGATTATATTTGGAATGGAGCAGCATCAATACAAGCTCTAAATCATTTTCTAGATGGCTCTATTGATAATTTACATGTTTGGGATACTGTCTTAACTCAACAAGATATTCAAAATTATATGAGTTGTCCACCAAACGGAGATGAAATTGGCTTAGTTGGTTATTGGGATTTTGAAGAAGGTAGCGGGAATACAGTTTATGATTTAACATCAAATGGTAATGATGGTATATTAGTAAATGGACCAAATTATAGTACTAATGTTCCATTTCAATCTTGCACTTTAACCAACTCTTATGGTTGTGATTCTGTAGCCGTACTTAATTTGACCATAAATAATACAGATACATCCTTTACTGAAGTTAATGAATGTAATAATTACACTTGGAACGACAGTACATATACTCAAAGTGGAACTTACTTCTACAGTGTTAATAATATAGATAATAATTATTCAATGAACTTCGATGGTGTTAATGATTATGTTGATATAGGTGATGCACATGTATTAGATTTAGGTACGGATGATCTTTCTATATCTTTTGATATTAAGATTAGCCCATCTAATAATATGAATGGAAATGGGCAAGTTGTATGTAAACGTTCTTATTCAAATGGTGCAGGTTATGGTGTTTATGTTGACCCAAATACTTATACTATTGAGGCTGAAATTCTTACAGCTAGTTTTGATACTCATATAAGTTCTTTAGTTGCTATTAATGATGGTAATTGGCATAATTATACTGCTGTTTATGATCGTGATGGAGATTGTAGTATTTATATTGATGGGGTTCTAACTAATACACAATCTATAGCAAGTTATAATATAAATCTTGACAATAATGAACCATTTACTATGGGTTGGTTTGCACCAGATATTAATTACAATGCTTCTGCAAATGATCGCTATCTAGATGGAGAGATAGATAATTTACAAATATGGAAGAAGTCTTTAAGTTATAATGAAATTCAGACATATATAGAGTGTTCTCCAACAGGTTCAGAAACAGATTTAGTTGGTTATTGGAATTTTGAGGAAGGTAGTGGTAATACAGTTTACGATTTAACATCAAATGGAAATGATGGAATAATCAATGGTTCATCATATAATACTGATGTCCCTCTTCAATCTTGTGCTTTAACCAACTCTTATGGCTGTGATTCTGTAGCTGTACTTAATTTGACAATAAACAATATAGATACATCATACACGGATATTACAGCATGTGCTAGTTACACATGGAACGATAGTACATATACTGAAAGTGGTACTTATTTTAATAGTGGAGATATAAACAATAATTATTCGATGAGTTTTGATGGTGGAAATGATTATGTTAATCTTGGTCCTTTCACAGACTATAATCTAAATAATAGTTCAACATCTATTACTGTTATGTTAAAGGCTTATGTTTCAGACTTTGGTTACCAGGGTTCAGAATCTTATATTTTTGGAACTCCAATGTTTGGAGGTAATAATGATCGTGGTTTTAGAGTTGAAACAAAAGCGAATAATACATTTGGTGTTGCTGTCGGTGGAAATTCTAACATAGTATATACTTATTCGGCTGGTAAACAAGCTAATGTTTGGTATGATATAGCTATGGTCCTTGATCAAAGTCAGGATATTATATTTCTTTATGTTGACGGGTTATTAGAATCTCAGGCTTCAATAAGTCAAATAGGGACCATCAATAATGCTTATAATTTAAATATTGGAGCATTTGAAAATGGGAGTTGGGTAGGGAATTTATTTTCTGGTTCAGTTGATAATGTGTCGATTTGGAATACTGTTTTAACTCAACAAGAAATTCAAAATTACATGAACTGTCCACCAAATGGAGATGAAGTAGGTCTGGTCGGTTGCTGGAATTTTGAAGAAGGTAGCGGAAATACAGTTTACGATTTAACATCAAATGGAAA
>CACOJQ010000071.1 GCA_902627575.1 uncultured Bacteroidota bacterium | reverse complement strand
TATAGCGCGTTTATACGTTAGCGGTGGAGATCCTGTTTATAATTATTTATGGGATAATGGAGAGACGGGTATTATTGCTAGTTCATTAACTTCGGGTTATCACAGTGTTTTATTAACGGACGATTGGGGATGTGAAGTTATTGACAGTATTTTTGTTCCTGAGAATACACTTATAGAGTCTTCTTTATTAGCTGATACGACTGTTAGTTGTTATGGTTTAAGTGATGGTGTTGCTAGTATTTCTAGTTTTGGAGGTTCTTCTACTGTTTACACTTATTTTTGGAGTACTGGTCAGCAGACTGTAGGTGTTAGTTCAGATATTGCGAGTGGTTTACAGCAGGGTAGTTATTATGTAACTACTCGAGATGCGTTAGGATGTGAAGTTGTGGATAGTATTTATATTTCTGAGCCTGAGCCTTTAAGTATGGAGGCTTTAGAGTTAGATTGGATAGATTGTTATGGTTATGCTAATGGTTTGGCATTTGCCCAGGCATTTGGTGGTACTGCTCCATATACTTTTAGTTGGGATAATGGGACTTGGATAGGAGATACTGTTGGTACTTTAACTCCTGGTTTACATACTGTTGTTGTTACGGATGCTCGTGGATGTACTGCTAGCGATACTGTAGAGACTCATGAGCCCCCGGCTTTACATGTAGAGATAGATCATTTATTGACTGTTTTACCTTATTGTGTAGGTGTTAATACAGCTAGTTTAACGGGTGTTGCTTCAGGTGGTACTTTAGGTTATACATATGTATGGGATGATAATCCTGTACAGCCTCAGACTACTGCTACTGCAGTTTCTTTATTGGCTGATAATTTATATTCTGTAGATAATTCATATACTATTACGGTTACTGATAGTAAGGGATGTACGGCAAGTGCTACTACTGATACTTTACAAACTTTTGATGAGACTATGAGTGCCTCTGTGGTATCTTTATCTACTTATATTGGTAGTTATGGGGTGAGCTGTTATGGTGCTTCAGACGGTCAGGCACTAGTTACTGCACAGGGTGCTCACGCTCCTTATAGCTATCAGTGGTTTGGGCCAAATGGTTATGTTGGGGTAAATGATACTATTAGTAATTTACAGGCTGGAGTTTATTCTGTTACTGTTAAAGATACAAATGATTGTATGGTTAATTCTAGCACTATTATTACAGAGCCTGCGGCTATTTTTTATACTGTTTTAAGTGTATCTAATGATGAGACTTGTTTAGGAGCATGTGATGGATCTATAAAAGTAGATGTTTCGGGAGGTGTTTCTCCTTATGTTTCTATAGCTACAGAGTTAACAACTGGTGCTGTTATCACTAGTTCTATGGGTGTTTCTAATGATAGTTTAGTGACGGGCATATGTTCGGGTACTTATGATTTAGTTTTTAGTGATGAGAACGGTTGTTCTTCTACTTTACTTAACGGTGGAGTAGGTCAAGAGACTATTGTTACTAACAACGTTACTGTTGCAGAGATTGATGATTTTAGCACTATAGATGTTTTATGTAATGGTTCTAGTACAGGTATTTTATATGCTTCTAATGTAAATACTGATCCAAGCTTTACATATAGTTGGCAAGATTTAAATGGTAATGTGGTAAGCACGTCTGCTATTGCTTCAAATTTATCTGCAGGCACTTATGTTTTATATGCTGATTATAATAATACGTTGGGCTGTACTGTTACAGATACAGCTGTTGTTAGCGAATTACCTGTTATAAATCCTTCTGCATCTATTACTGATGTAGATTGTTATGGTAATTCTTCAGGTGTCTTAATTGCTTCAGCCGTTGGAGGGACTTCTCCTTACAACTGGCTATGGAATACAGGTTTTTCAGGTTCTATTGTTACTAATTTATCTGCAGGTACATATGTGCTTACAGTTACAGATGCAAATAATTGTCAAGTGACAGATACTTTTGAGATTAATGAGCCAGATGCTTTAGTTGCTAGCATTACACAGAATGGATATGTATTGACAGTTTCTGGTCCTAACGGCGGTACATTGCCTTATAGTTATTCTTGGTATGAGCAGTCATCTCCATTTTCTTCACTTGGTGGTGGTTTAAATTATGTGGTGAGTAGTTATGGGACTTATTATGTGGAAGTAACAGATGCTAATGGTTGTGAGGTTACTTCAAATAGTGTAAGTTATGATGAAGGTCCATTAGGTACGATAGATATTAGTGATTTAGAGATAGAGGTTTATCCGAATCCATTTAGGGATGAAGTGACTATTGACTTTGGAAGAGTTATTTTTGATGGTAAGATCAATTTGGTAGATGTTTATGGTAAGTTGGTGGAGATGTATGAGTTGTCTAGTACGGATAAGTTTGTAAT
>CACOJQ010000070.1 GCA_902627575.1 uncultured Bacteroidota bacterium | reverse complement strand
TAAATCCCCAGATTTATTATACAGAAACAAAATATCCTCCGCAAACAAAATAATTAATATACAAAAAGGTAATGCTAAAAAATTTACAATAAAAGCTGTTTGCTTGTAGAGTATTCCAAGTTCAACATTTTCACCTTCATGAAATAGTTTAGAAATAGCAGGAGCAAAAACTTTATTTAAACTTTTAACTAAAAACATAGTAATTCCTGTAACAGTAATTAATATACCGAAAACACCTATTTGCTTTGCAGGTAAGGTAAGACTTAGAATAATAGTTAAAGATTTAGAAGAAAAAAAAGAAACAAGAGAATTAAAATACATTTTTTGAGCATAGACAGATTCACTAGATTTCAACTTATTTCTACTTCTGAAATAACGAAACAAACTAAATTCGTTCTTATTAAAAAAATAAAATAACAGTAATAAACTGAGACTTGTCGTAAATAACTCAATAAAAATAAAATATATAATATTATCTGTAAAATAGAAAACAACTAGAGTTAATAATGCTCTAATTGGTACGATTATAAAAGATCCTATTATTATTAATTCTTTAATTTTAAAAACAGAACGATACAAAGAAGTAATAAAACCAGTAAATACTGATATTGGTGCGTGAACAGATACTAGTAATAAAATCAAATCAAAATCATCAATATGAGCATAAAAATATTTATCAATATGATCAGAGAGAAAAAAAATAAGTACAAGAAAAATTAAAGAAATTTTTAATAACAATTTAAATGATTTACTAATCAGCTTATTAGCTAGTTCAATATTATTATTTAAATAATTAGGAATAAATTTTAACAATACAAAAGGAATACCAAGAGATAAAATTGTATCAAAGCCAGAAGCAAAAGTATGCGCAGCAACATATTTACCCCAAGCAACTAAACCAACTATATCAATTAAGTATATTTTAATTAAAAAACCAATCAGAAAACCAAAAATAGCTCCAATTATACTCCAATTAGTTTGTTTAATTATTAAACTTAGCATTAATGGTAATTAAATATTTTAAAATCTCTTTTGTAAACATCAAAAATCTTAGATCTAACCTCATCATCAAAAATATCATTATTTGATTTTGATTTATTTAAATAAGGAAGAGTTAAAGATAAGTTCATCATATTTTCAATGCGATTAATATCTTTAGAAATATTTTCAAACTTTCCAACAAAATCAACTAAAATATTATCAGATGAATCACATATGAAATTAGATTGAGGTGTAAAATGAATGATTTCTTTAATTAACTCTTGATTTAGACCATTTAAAATAAAATCTTTAAAATTTTTGTATTTATAAAGATGCATTTTAAACGCTTTTTTATCATGTAAATTAATACCACCAGATTTTAAATAATTATACGCAGAGTATATTCTTTGATAAGGATTTCTGACAAAAGAAAATAAAAAAAATTCTTTGAGTTCAGCTCCAAAAATATATTTGTAAAAATAAAAACTTCTGTGACCTCCCCCTCTTACATCACCATAAATTGCATTAATTAACGATATACCTGCTGTTTTAGGTATATGTATAAAAACAGTTTTAGTCTTTTTAAAAGAATAAAGTAAATTTTCTTTATCATTTAGCAAATGAATTTTTGACTTTGCAAGATTTCTTTCCTTAATATTATTTAAGCTAAAATTAATCACAATGCTAATTTATTTATTTTTTTGATTAAACTTTTAATTGTATTGTGTATGTAGAGGTTTGAGTTAAAAATCATTTCAAATTTATTATCAATAAAATATTTTATTTTGTCTTTAAGCATAAAAACATTTTCTTTTTCTGAGAAGAAAATATGTTTATTTGAAATAGTTACAAGCTCTGAAATTCCTTGATTTTCAATTGCTATAAATGGAGTTTGAGTTGCCCATGCTTCTAAATAGACACAACCAAGAGCTTCGTAATATGAAGGCAACACAAATAAATCAATTTCATTATAAAATTTGTTTAAACTAGAGTGAGGTAGTTCTTTTTCAAAAAAAACATTTTCATGTAAGGAATTAGAATTGACATAATTTTTACATAAACTAAGAGTATTACCAGACCCTATTAATCTTAGCTTACAATCAATACCATCATTAATAAGTAAATGAACAGATTTTATTAATGTAATATGGTCTTTAATCTTCCAAAAATTAGCAATACATCCTATGTTAAATGATTTATTTTTAGCCTTTGAATCAATATTAAAAAATTTTAATTTATTTACTCCGTTATATAATACAAGCTCATCCTTAGGAATGTATTGTTTATAAAAAGAAAGATTATCTAACACCTTTTGAGAAACCCCTATATTTAAATCTGCATTATTTAAATGAAAAAAAGAATTTCTAATTAAAATATTTTTGTAAATCTTATTT
>CACOJQ010000069.1 GCA_902627575.1 uncultured Bacteroidota bacterium | reverse complement strand
ATCATAAAACCATTCATTTGGCTGATCTAAAAGCTCTAACTTGCCTTCAAAATAAAAATTATGATGCTTATCTCTATAAGCATTATTTGGTACAACATCATAATTAAAAAAATTATCTCCAGGATTATGAGATATTATTTCTCTATTAAAAGTTTTAAAAGAACCTACATTCATTATTCCTATAGCACCAGTAAGATCTAATCCAGTTAGACCAAGATTGTACTTAGTAGTATCAACCAATTGAAATCCATTGTATGAACCATCAGGATATCCAGAAATAGAATCTACTATACCAGAAGCCCAGGTATCTAAACTATAAATTGAGGTATCAATAAAATTAGCATTAGGCCAGCGAGCCATAACCATCTCTTTATTGTCAACAAAAAGTTGCCAAATATGTCTACTTAGTGTAGTTTGAAAAATATTTCCACTGTATTGATTCCAATTTGAAGTGATTTGATGTGTTCCTTCAAAACAAACATACTCATTGTTATAAGGGGTAATTACAATATTATTTTTACCATCAATAATAATTTCTTCGTGATATACACCAGATCGTATAAAGCATGTGTCACCTGAATTCATTAAACTAAGAGCTTTGTTAACAGTATTAAAAGGAGAGTTAATAGTACCTGTATTCAAAGAATCATTTCCCCCATCTATATTTAAGGCAACATAATAATTATTTTGTGAAAATAAAAACAGAGGGAACAAAAGATATAAAATCAATATATTTTTCATCTTAAAAAATTATTAATTAAAAATTAAATCACACAAATATTTTGCATTGTTTAGAGACTTATTATCAAGACTTAAGCAAAAATAATTTATAATATTTTCTGTGTCAATATTGCCAACTAATTCATCATTAGCCATTGGACATCCACCATATCCCTTAAGTGTACCATCAAATCTTCTGCAACCACTTTTATATGCTGCATCAATTTTTTCTTTCCATTTATCTTTTGTAGAGTGAAAATGTGCACCAAACTCAATTTGAGGATATTTATTTATTAAATTATCAAAAACAGAAGAAATAATAGAAGGAGCAGCAACACCAATTGTATCAGACAATGCAATAGTTTTAATTTCCATTGTATTTAGTAATTCAACCATCTCTAAAACAATTTCGGGATGAAAATTATCACCATAAGGATTACCAAAAGCCATAGATAAATAAACAACCAACTCTTTAGCATGTAAAGCTGTTAAATCTTTTATTTTTTTTACTTCTTCAATAGAATCTTCAATAGTCTTATTTGTATTTCTTTTCTGAAATGTTGGAGAAATAGAAAGAGGAAAACCTAAAAAATTAATTTGATTAAATCTACATGCATCTTGTGCACCCCTAATATTTGCAATAATAGCTAACAAGTTAGATTTCGTAGTAGATAAATCAAGTGCATTTAAAACTTCTTTAGTATCTCTGAGCTGAGGAATTGACTTTGGAGAAACAAAACTTCCAAAATCAATGGTGTCAAAACCAATATTTAGTAATTGATTTATATATTTTACTTTTAGATCAGTAGGAATAAAATCTTTAATTCCTTGCATTGCATCTCTAGGACATTCAATTATTTTCATAATCTAAAAGAGATTTATTTATACTTTTTATCAACGAGGGACCTTCATATACAAAACCTGTATATAATTGCACTAAAGTTGCTCCACATTTAATTTTTTCTAAGGCATCATTTGCTGAATGGATTCCACCTACTCCTATAATTGGGAAAGAGTTATTCGATTTTACAGACAGGTACTTAATAACTTCATTAGATCTTTCTTTTAAAGGCTTGCCACTAAGACCTCCATTTCCAATAGAATTTAGCTTTTTCTGACTCTCTATTAGTCCATCCCTATTAATTGTTGTATTCGTTGCAACAACTCCATCTATTTTTGTAAATTTAACTATATCCACAATATCATCTAATTGTTCATTTGTCAAATCAGGTGCAATTTTTAATAATATTGGCTTTCTTTTTTGCATAGATAAATTAATTTTTTGCAATGTATTTAGAAGGTTTGTTAAAGGCTCCTTATCTTGTAAATCGCGTAATCCTGGTGTATTAGGTGAGCTAACATTAACCACAAAATAATCTACATATGGAAATAATGCTTCAAAGCAAAGAATATAATCTTTTACAGCCTCCTCATTTTTGGTTATTTTATTTTTACCAATATTTCCACCAATGATAATATCAGTATGTTTATCTTTTAAGTTTTTCACAATACTTTTTAAGCCACTGTTATTAAAGCCCATTCTATTAATAATAGCTTGATCTGATTTAAGACGAAATAACCTAGGCTTAGGATTACCTTCTTGAGGTAATGGTGTAACAGTACCTACTTCAATAAAGCCAAATCCAAAAGAACTTAATTCATTATATAGCTTTGCATCTTTATCAAATCCAGCTGCAAGACCAACTCTATTTTTAAATTTTAAACCAAAAACCTCAATTTCTAAATCCTTG
>CACOJQ010000068.1 GCA_902627575.1 uncultured Bacteroidota bacterium | reverse complement strand
AATTGCTTTGCGACCTCTCCACCACCAACAATAACAATTTTGCTGTAATTATAACCTGATTTTCTGTAAAGCTTAATTAATTGAATAGCAATAAATCTCCAAAAAATTATTAGTATTAATAACATTAAATATGTAGCATATAGATGTTCTCTAGAAAATTCTGATGCTTTCAATGAAAATAATACAGCACTCATTATCATAGCATTAAAAATAAATGACTTAAAAAGGTTAAATAATATTCTATCTAATCTTTTTAATTGTTTAATCTCATATAATTTTAACATTAAACAAACTAAAATCCAAATGGCGTTATAAATAATTATTAAAAATCTATACTTATCTGAAAAATCAATTGTATCAAATTTAAAATAATACATTACCACAAAAGCGATATTGATAAAAAATACATCACCTATAAAATGTATAAACCAAAAATATTTTGAATATCCTTTCATATGAAATATATTATCAAATCTTGTAGGCGTTATACATTTTAGTCAGTCCTTGTTGTAAGGATGTCTTAGATGTCCATCCCATTTTTTTAATTTTTTGTACATCTGTTACTTTGCGCATCGTGCCATCAGGCTTAGCACAATTAAATTTTATAAACCCCTGAAATTTAATTATATCTTTTATTAAAATACATAAATCTTTAATAGAAATCTCATTTCCTGTGCCTACATTTATATGTGAATTAATATGTTCTGTTTTCTTTTTGTTAAAGTTTGAATAATTTTTTAATAAAAATAGGCATGCGTCTGCTAAATCATCTGACCATAAAAAATCTCTAGTTGGGTTACCGGTTCCCCATACTTCTACTCCTTCTTTTGTTATACCAAAACTTCTTAAAACTGAAATTATCTTATCATTACTAGAATGTTTATTTAAACCATTAAGAGAATATTTCTTTATATCGTTCTTTATTCTGTTCCAGTAGTTATTTTGTAAACAATGTGCCAAATAGATCTTTCTCATTAAAGCAGGAATAACATGCGATGTTTCTAAATTAAAATTATCATTAAAGCCGTATAAATTTGTTGGCATTAGAGAAATAAAATCTGTATTATATTGCAAATTATAATTTTCACACATTTTTACACCTGCAATTTTTGCAATTGCATATGGCTCATTAGTATACTCTAATTCAGAAGTTAATAAATATTCTTCTTTTATGGGCTGAAGAGTATTTTTAGGATAAACACATGTACTTCCTAAGAAAATTAATTTTTTTACTTTATTAATATATGAAGCATGTATTATATTAGTTTGAATCATTAAATTGTTATAGATAAACTCCGCTCTATATGTATTATTAGCTTCAATACCACCTACTTTAGCTGCAGCTATTATTACATATTCAGGCTTTTCCATTTCAAAAAAATACATAACTTTTTGCTGATTAATTAAATCTAACTGTCTATGTGTTCTGTAAACTAAATTAGTATAACCATTCTTTAAAAATTTTTTTAAAATAGCTGATCCCACAAGACCTTTATGACCTGCTATATAAATCTTAGATGATTTATTAATCATTTAAAAAAATTTTTAATTTCAAATCCTCCTTTTTTAAGATATTGTTCTTTTTGCATTAATTTTATATCTGAATCCATCATTTCTGCTACAATTTGCTCAAGCGTAAATTTTGGCTCCCAACCTAACTCTTTCTTGGCTTTAGAGGAGTCCCCAACTAAAATATCAACTTCTGTTGGTCTAAAATAATTTGGATCAACAACAACTACTTCTTTTCCAATATGAAGCTTATATTTAGAATTTTTACAATTAGAAATTAGCCCACGTTCATTAATTCCTTTACCTTCAAAAGTTAACTCAATACCAACGCATGAAAAAGCAATTTTTAAAAATTCTCTTACAGATGTTGTTCGACCAGTTGATATAACCCAATCATCAGCCTTTTTAGCTTGTAAAATCATCCACATTACTTCAACATAATCTTTAGCATGACCCCAGTCACGTTGTGCATCAAGATTTCCAATATATAATTTATCTTGCAGACCTAAAATAATTTTTGACGCAGCTCGCGTTATCTTTCGAGTAACAAATGTCTCTCCTCTTACTGGAGATTCATGATTAAATAATATTCCATTTGAAGCAAAAATATTATAGGCTTCTCTGTAGTTAACAGTTATCCAATACGCATACATCTTAGCGACAGCATAGGGACTTCTTGGATGAAATGGTGTTTTTTCATTTTGAGGAAATTCTTTAACCTTTCCGAAAAGTTCTGAAGTTGAAGCCTGATAAACTTTTGTTTTTTTTATTAAATTTAATAAACGTATTGCTTCTAAAATTCTAAGTGCTCCAACAGCGTCTGTATCAGCTACATATTCTGGAATATCAAATGAAACATGAACATGACTCATAGCCGCTAAATTATAAATTTCATCAGGTTCAACTTCTTTAATAATTTTCGTCAAATTCATAGAATCTGTCATATCACCATAATGTAAAATAAAATTTCTATTTTCAATGTGTGGATCTTCATATATATGTT
>CACOJQ010000067.1 GCA_902627575.1 uncultured Bacteroidota bacterium | reverse complement strand
AATAAATGGAAAGCTGTCATTTTTTCTGGTTCACCTTATTCTATTCATGATAAAAATTATCCAAATATTGAATTAAAAAACATTAAAGGTAAAATACCACTTCTTACAATTTGTTATGGTGCACAGTTTTTAGTTGCTAGCTCTGGAGGAGATGTAGTAAAATCAGAATATCGAGAATATGGGCGTGCAAATTTAACGTCTTTCGATTCGACATCTAAATTATTTAAAAAGGTGACTAAAAATTCTCAGGTTTGGATGAGTCATGCAGATACAATTGTGAAAATGCCTGAAAATTTTGTTTTACTAGCCTCAACTAATGATGTAAAATTTACAGCCTTTAAAATTAAAGATGAGGATACTTATGGTTTACAATTTCACCCAGAAGTTTATCACTCACTTGATGGAAAACAAATGTTAAGTAATTTTTTATTAGACATTTCATTATGTTCTCAAGACTGGACTCCTTCTGCTTTTGTGAATGAATCTGTATCAAATTTAAAAAAGACAATACAAAATGATAAAGTAATTTTAGGTCTTTCTGGAGGAGTTGATTCAACAGTTGCTGCAGTTCTACTAAATAAAGCAATTGGAGATAATTTACACTGCATATTTGTCGATAATGGTCTGCTACGTAAAAATGAATTTCAAAGTGTTTTAAAACAATATAAAGGAATGGGTTTAAATGTTGAAGGTGTTGATGCAAAAGATAGTTTTTATAGTGCTCTAGTTGGTCTAAGTGATCCTGAAAAAAAACGTAAAGCTATTGGAAAGAAATTCATAGAAGTTTTTGATGATGCTTCAAGTAATATGCAAAATGTTAAATGGTTAGCACAAGGAACTATTTATCCCGATGTTATTGAGTCTGTTTCAGCAACAGGAGGACCTTCACAAACTATTAAATCTCATCATAATGTAGGAGGATTACCAAAATACATGAAGCTTAAAATCATAGAGCCATTAAAAATGTTGTTTAAAGATGAAGTTAGAAGGATTGGAAAATCACTATTAATTAGTAACCAATTATTACAGCGTCATCCATTTCCTGGACCTGGGCTAGCAATACGAATATTAGGAGACGTTACAATTGAAAAAGTAAAAATATTACAAGAGGTTGATGATATTTTTATTTCAGCACTAAAAAAGTCTGGCTTATATGAAAAAGTCTGGCAAGCAGGAGCAATTTTTCTGCCCATACAATCAGTTGGTGTAATGGGTGATGAACGAACGTATGAAAATGCAGTAGCTTTGCGAGCAGTAGAATCCACTGACGGAATGACAGCTGATTGGGTTCATTTGCCTCATGATTTTTTAGCTGATGTTTCTAATGAAATTATAAATAAGGTCAAAGGAATAAATCGCGTAGTTTATGATATATCTTCTAAGCCACCAGCAACTATTGAATGGGAATAAAACATCACATATTGAATATTATTTTTTTTCTTTGTTGTAACTCAATTATTTCAGCTACAATTTCGTCAGATACTATTATTTTTTCAGGCAAAAAGTTTGTTGAACATGTTGTAGATGCTGGTGAGTCACTAAATTCTATTGCTAAATTTTATAGTCTATCTGCTGAAGATATTAAAATGGCTAATGATCTTTCAAAAAATTTATATTACAAACAATTACTTTACATTCCTGTATATTTGAATTTAGAAAAATCTAAAATTGATTTGGACGATTCTGTTTTTAATGACACAGACACAAATACCACAAATGTTGCTCTTTTTTTGCCATACTATGTTGCTAAAAATCATACGCTTGAAATTGAAGATAGTTTAAAGTATGTTAATGATTTTTATAGTAAATCTGAATCCTCATTGTCATTTCATCTTGGTGTTGAATTAGCGCTTGATTCTTTAAAGCAATCAGGAAAAAAAATAAATTTATTTTGTTTTGATACAAATCGAGACAGCTTACATGTTAGTCAAATTATAAAATCTGATACTCTTAATAGTATGGATATAATTATTGGCCCGATGTACTCAAGGCTTTTTTATTTATTGAGTAAAAAATATGGAAATGATTCGACTAAAATTTTAATTTCTCCTCTTTCAAGAGAAAACAAATCTAGATCGTATTCTTCTGTTTATCAAATTGCTTTAACACATGCTATTCAATCTCAAAAATTAGTTGAATATTTAATTGATAACTCATCAAAAGATAGTATTCTTATATTACATGACACTAAGCATGTTGATATTGTAAACAAAGCTAAATATAATTTTAAAAAAGAAAATTTAATAGTTAAAGACTACAATTTTTCTGACATAGAAGATATTAAAAAAATATGTACGGATTCTCAAAATATACTTCTCATATCAACAAATAAGGCATTTGTTAGTAGAGCGTTGTCATCTTTGGGTGCATTAGATATACCATTAACAGTATTTGCTTTCGAGGCGTTACAAAATTATAGTAATTTAGATATCAATAATTTAATGAATTTAAATGTTCATATAATAAATTCACGAAGTATTGATTCAAATAATCACTTTGATACAACTTTTGTTAATTCTTTTCAAAAAAAATATTTAACAAATCCTCAAAAATAT
>CACOJQ010000066.1 GCA_902627575.1 uncultured Bacteroidota bacterium | reverse complement strand
AAACGGAAACTATATTACATTATATGGAGATAAAATACAAAATCAAAATAATAGTGGAAAAACTGGCACTCTAAAAGTTGCAATCTGGGCTACTGAATACCCTTACAACGGCGGCACAATAAATGGATATAAATTATATGAATATTCTCTTGACCCATTAGATGCTGGATACGTATATAATGATGTTTCTCAAACAGGATGGTGCACGATGCCTCCACGAGGTAGTTACTCTTTATCCATTTTGCTTCTTGAGTACGACAATCCCTACTATATTGTTGACTATCTAACAATAGATGGTTATATTAGCTTTTAAATAAAGCAGGTAATAAATCTTTATTTTGAAATTGACTATCTGACTTGAACATTAGTAATTTCACAGTCTGAATCAGTATAAAAATATACAACTTTGTATTCATAATTTGTGGTAGGCGAAGCAACCAATGCCATAAACATACCATCACCTTTGTATTCAATACCTGTATGCATTCCATCTATACTTCTTATTCGACTTTCAATAGCGTAACGACAAGAACTATCACCATTACCAAGAGGTTTTTGATATGTATCCTTTGGTGATGTATTTGAAGGAGATGATGATTTTTTAGTATCATCATCAGTTGAAGCGATAGAAAAAAGTATAAATACAACAAACACACAAAAGGACATGAAGGTTTTATAATTTACTTTCATTTATATATTTTTTATTAATAATTATTGGAAGTAATGAACCAAAGATAAAAAATAAAATGTCAAACCAGTCAAAAGTTCCTTTTAAAATACCATATAATTGAAAAAACTCAACTAAAATAAATAAAACTGGTAAAATAAAAAGCCAAAACAAACTACTTTTATTTAAATTAAATTTCCAAATAATTAACACAATACACTGATAGGAAAACAACCATAAACCATCTGGCAAACTATACAAAAACCAATTAGGTAAAAAAAATTTAAACTCATAAGTAAAATGTCTTAAATCATATATTAAATTTTTAAGACCTAGATAATTAAGAAATTTAAACAAAATAATATCAGTACTTCTAAAAGCTAAATATATGAGTCCGCCAATTAGTATTGAGAGGAAAGAAAGTAACAGATTTTTTTTCATTTTTCAAATTAAAGATGTAAAATTAAAAGAAATAAAAAAATAAATGATCCAGTAATAAGTGGATTTACACATACAAAAACATATTAAAATCAATTAAAAAAATAATTTATTTATAACTTAGCCTCATAAAAAGTAAAAAATGGATGAATTAATTAATAAAGTTAAAGCGTGGGCATCAGAAAAAGATCTTCTCAAGAAAGAAAATATTCATGCTCAAATGTTAAAAGTATTAGAAGAGGTAGGAGAAACATCAGGAGCAATATTAAAAAAGAAAGATCAAGAAATCATTGATGGATTAGGAGATAGTTTTGTTACATTAATAATTCTATGTTATCAACTAAATCTTGAACCAAAAGATTGTCTTCAAAAGGCATGGAATGAAATTAAAAATCGTAAAGGAAAGACCGTAAATGGAACATTTATTAGAGAAGAATAAAATATATTTATTTAATTATATCTAGTAGCAGAAAAAGACACAGAGTAATTTTCACCTTCATATGAATAATTACAACTAAATTCTATAACTGCATCAGCACTTCCTCCAGTATGAATTAATTGACCCGAACCATTATAAATAACATTTGATTCAACATGAGGGTCATAAACCATGTCATTAACAGTAAATTCTAAAGTTTTAGAATCAGTAAACTCAAAAGTAAGATGATATGTATCAGAATCAGGAAAAAATCCATGTTCATAATTATAAGCAAGAGTATTGACCGGAAAATCAATATTAATATACTGTAAATCTACTGTGTGAGCACGAAGATCTTCTAACTCATAAAAATATGAATTTCCATACTGATCAACTACAGTCACCGCAGCATCCCAATTACCATGATTAGTATATAAATGTAACTTAGGCCTACATCCCTCTTCAAATCCAAAAAAATCTTGACTTATATTTACACATCTTTCCCATTCATTACATTCATCTCCACAGTTCCCAAGTGACACAGTAGAAGAGCTACTAGAGCTATTTAAATCAAAATCATACTCCTTTTCACATGAAGAAAAAATAAAACAAAATATCAAAGTAATAGATAAAAAATTTTTCATAATTATATAATTTTTATACAAATTAAAAACTTATAAAATAAAATATTATGCCAAGCATAATAAACTAAATAAGTTTCTTCTTATTTTAATTTGTTAATTACATGTTTTTAAATAATTCTCTTTATTATTGTCAATCAATAAATATAATGTCAGAAAACAAATTTGAAAAACTTTTATGGGGCTCTAGATATATCGTTCTTGTATCTGTAATTCTATCTATTATTTCATCAGTAATTATGTTTTTGCTCGGTGGATGGGACATTATTCAAGCAATAATAACAAATAATGCACTTTTTAATGATAATATTAATAATAATAATGATTTATTATTTCAAATTATTTCATCAATCGATTTATTTCTAATTGGAATTGTATTATTAATTTTTGGATTTGGTGTTTACGAATTATTTATAAGTGAAATAGAATTTGCAAAAAATAAATTTGCAGACTCAACTTTAAAAATAAAAA
>CACOJQ010000065.1 GCA_902627575.1 uncultured Bacteroidota bacterium | reverse complement strand
CTTTCAATACAAGTAGACAAGTTGTGGACAATAATTTCATCAAAAAGAAATTTAGAATTATATCATCCATTCTGCAAAAAGAATATTTCTATCAAATGGCCAGGAATTAATTCTGTAGATGAGATACATTATTATAACGGTGATATTTATAAAAGAACATTTATTAACTGGATTGAAAATATTGGCTATGACTTATATATTTCAAAAAAAAACTCCAATAGCTCTCTTGTAAAATGGAGAATAAAAAAAGACAATAGCAATAGTATACTAACAATAAAAATATATCCCTATTTGTTTAACACAAATAATAAATTTATCAACTTTCTTCCATTTTACTTATTTGTTAAGCCCATACTTTACAATTATCTCAGCAAAATAGGAAAAGGTTTAATATATCATATTAAAACAAAACAAAAAGTCAACAAAAACCAATTTGGAAGTCATATATGGTTTTCATAATCCCTATACTTAACAAATTCATTTTTATTATTTAAGTTTAGAAAACTAATACAAATCAAATAATTAAATTTACAAGAACTTAACACTAAGTGTTATAATTACACTTATAACTTTGTATATTTGCATAATATGACTGAAATTTCTAAAATAGGTGTTCTTACTTCTGGAGGAGATTCTCCTGGAATGAACGCAGCTATAAGGTCACTTGTAAGATCAGCAGAATTTAATAATTTTGATGTTGTTGGTGTGCAAAGAGGTTTTCAAGGATTAATTGAAGGTTGTTTTGAACAATTAGAGATGCGCTCAGTAAGTAACATACTAGGTAATGGAGGTACTTTTTTACGTTCTGCCAGATCTCCAGAATTTTTAGATAAAAAAAATCGTATTATCGCTCATAAACAATTACAACAACATAATATGGATGCCTTAGTTGTAATTGGGGGTAATGGCTCCCTAACTGGAGCAAGCGTTTTTTCGCATGAGTTTAATATACCAGTAATTGGAATACCTGCTTCGATAGATAACGACGTGTTTGGTACAGACTACTCAATTGGATATAATACAGCGCTAGAAACTATCGTTGAATCAGTAGACAAAATTAGAGATACTGCCAACTCTCACAATAGACTTTTTTTTATTGAAGTTATGGGAAGAAAATCAGGAAATCTTGCTCTTAATGCTAGCCTTGCTTCTGGCGCATGTTTTGTAATTATTCCTGAAAAGAAATTTGAGTTAATCGATTTAGTAAAACGCTTAGAGGATAACAAAAAAAGAAATAAAGAATCAAGTATTGTAATTGTAGCAGAGGGAAATAACTATGGCCCATCTTATAAGATAGCAGAAGATTTGAGTAAAGTTTATTCAGCATATGAGTCAAAAGTGACTATACTTGGACACATTCAAAGAGGAGGAAAACCTACTTCTTTTGATAGAATACTAGCAAGTCAACTAGGTATGGCAGCAATAGAATCATTAAAACTAAAAAAGTACAATACACTAGTTGGATTAGTCAATAACTCTTTGATTAATTTACCAATCTCGGAAGTTATTAATGCAACAAACCAACTTAGCAGTGACTTGTATAGATTAAACAAAATAATATCAAGGTAATGAAATTAAAATTAGGAATTAACGGCTTTGGAAGAATTGGGAGACGTGTTTTTAGACAACTTGTAGAAAACAAAAATATAACAATTGTTGCAATCAACGATTTAACTGACCCCTCAACATTAGCACACTTACTAAAATATGACTCTGCTCATGGTGTTTTAAATGCAGACATTTGCGTTCAAAATTCGAAACTTATTGTCAATAAAAAAAGTATTCAAATTTTTTCAAAATCTAGCCCAAAAGAAATCCCTTGGAAAGATCTAGATGTTGATATTGTAATTGAGTCAACAGGTAGATTTACAAAAAAAGAGGATGCTCTCGCTCATATAGATGGAGGGGCTAAAAAAGTTATAATTTCAGCTCCATCACAAGATGCAAAAACCGTTGTTTTAGGAGTAAATGAAGAAATATTAAATAATGAAGACCATATAGTTTCTAATGCTAGTTGTACAACAAATTGTTTAGCACCAATAGCAAAAATAATTGATCAGCAATTCAATATTGTTAGAGGATATATGACTACTACTCATGCCTTTACAGCAGATCAAAGACTTCAAGATTCTCCTCATAAAGATTTAAGAAGAGCTCGTTCAGCTACTAATGCAATTATACCAACTAAGACTGGCGCAGCAATAGCAGTTGGAAAAGTACTACCGAATTTAAATGGAAAATTAGATGGTATTTCTTTAAGAGTACCAGTTATCTGTGGATCAATCGTTGATTTTGTGTGTGAAGTTAAAATCTCAACGTCAGCCAAAGAAGTAAACAATGTTATTGAGGATTATATAATTGAAAATAATCTTTCTAATATAGTGGCTGTTTGTAATGAACCTATTGTATCTTCTGACATTATTGGAATGACAGAATCAGCTATTGTTGATTCAGCTCTAACAAGTGTTAATGAAAAAATTATCAAATTGCTTATTTGGTACGACAATGAATCGGCTTACTCAAAAAGACTTATAGAACTTGCTGAATTGTTAATGAGCTACAAAAATAATGCGAATTAATTTTAAAAAATGAGCAGCAGCTATTTAATGAAATTACTGTTTAATAATTTTAAAATCTTTCGTTTCTTTCAAAGTGATTATTTTAACAA
>CACOJQ010000064.1 GCA_902627575.1 uncultured Bacteroidota bacterium | reverse complement strand
TACTCAATATTACAAAAGATGGTTACGCAATATTAGTAGATCATCTAATGCAAAACAAATAAATAAGAAATCGAAAAGTTCAAATCAGTGGCAATGTATTGGCCCTTGGGATTTTGATAAAGATGCTGAAAGCAGAAGTTATGCACCAGGTTCTGCACACATATATACAATAGAACAAAGTATAAGTAATCCAAATATATTATATGCTGGTTCTGCTACTGGTGGAGCTTGGAAAACTATTGACAAAGGAGATAACTGGAATTTAATTACAAAGGATTTATTCCTTAATGGAGTTTATGCTATTGAAATAGATTTTTCAAATCCTGACATTATTTATATTGATGGTGGCCACGAAGGAATTTATAAATCATATGATGGTGGATTAAACTGGACAGTTATTGGGGATTCAGCTTTTACTAGCCTTTCTCATTCGATTAAAGACATAAAATTAAATCCTAATAATAATCAAATTTTATTTGTAGCATCTAGTCAGGGTTTGTTTAAATCAACAGACGGAGGGAGTAATTTTACAACTGTTACCACTGGTGTTATACCCAACTCTATATCCCCAGGAAATTTTCAAGAAATTGAATTCCACCCTAATTCTTCGGACACAATGTATTTTATAAAAGAAGGGAATCCCAAAACAGAATTCTATCGTTCAGATGATGGGGGTAATACTCTAACATTATACGACAATGGTTGGCCCAACCCTTCAAGTGGAGACGAACAATTAAGAACAGAAATAGCCGTTAGCCCTGCATCACCTGATAAAATTGTTGCTCTTGCAACAGGTTCTGCAAATGGAGGAAGTGGTTTATATGGTATTTACATAAGTGATGATAAAGGAGAAAATTGGACTTTTCAATGCTGTGGACCTCAACCTGCTGGACCACCAGATTCTATTAATATTAATATGATGGGCTGGCAAACTGATGGTTCTGACGATGGAGGACAATATTATTATGATTTAGCACTTGCTTTAAATCCAGTTAATGCAAATATTATTCATGTTGGAGGAGTAAATCACTGGATATCATTGGATAATGGACTTACATTTACTTGTCCTGCTAAATGGAGTGAACCACATAAGAAAGGTTATGTTCATGCTGATATTCACGACATTAATTATTTTGGGAATGACCTTTGGTTTGCATGCGATGGGGGAATTTTCTATTCAGATAATATGGGCGACAGTATATATAAAAAACAATTTGGTATTGCTGGTACTGACTTTTGGGGTTTTGGAGCAGGGTTTAAAGATGGTGATATAATGCTAGGAGGAACATATCATAACGGGACATTACTCAAAGATGGAAGTACATATATAAACGATTGGTTATGTACTGATGGTGGTGATAATATAAGAGGATTTGTAAATTTTGGAAATCCCAGAATAGCGTATAGTGATTATGGTGGTAAGACACTATCTGGAAATAGAAATATTCCAATTTCCAGTTTTTCTGTTGAAAAATTACCAAATGCTTCATATATCACTGGAGAATCTTCTAAAATAGAATTTGATCCACGATGCTATAATTGGTTGTATTCCGGAAATGACACAACACTATGGTTATCAAAGAATGGAGGGAAATCATTTAAACCAATTTATCATTTTAATGAAAAAATCACATCAATTGAAGTAGCGTGGAGTAATCCTAATGTTATTTATGTAGCAACATGGCCCTCATGGTGGGGAACAAAAAAAATTTATAAAACAACAAATGGAGGAACAACATGGACAGATATAACTCCATCTAATTTAAATGGTCAAGATTGGATTCCATACGACATTACAATTAGCAGCCATGATGAGAATACACTTTGGATTGCTAGAACTTCAATGTATGGTGGAGTACAAGATGCAATAGGGCATGAAGTATTTAAATCTATGGATGGTGGACAAAGTTGGATTAATTGGAGTACTCCTACTTTGGACAATGTAAATATCACAAATATTGAACATCAAAGAGGAAGTAATGGTGGTGTCTATATAGGAACTCGTGAATCAGTTTATTACAGAAATAACTCTATGTCTGATTGGGATATTTATGACTCTAATTTACCAAAAAGAACATATTCAACACAATTAATCCCTTATTACCGTGAAGGACTTTTACAAAATGGAACCAATAGAAGCGCATATGAAATTGATTTTTATGAAAATACCCCGCCATCAGCACAGATAGCTGCAGATAAACTAGAAATTAATTGTCTTAATGATACTGTACAATTTGTAGATCATTCAGCAACAAGATTAAGTAGCGCTACATGGCAATGGTCTTTCCCTGGCGGAAATCCTTCTTCATCAACTCAGGAAGACCCAGTTGTAGTTTATTCGCACCCTGGTACATACGATGTAAGTTTAACTGTCACTGATGCATTTGGAACAAGCTCACAGTATTATACAGATTTTATTAATTATACAGATTCTATTTCTCCAATCACAAATACAAATTCATTGTATGAAGGGTTTGATTCAGCAAACTTTCCTCCTAAAGGATGGGAGTTAGGATATTCACCGTATTTTAGTTGGCTACATACGATTGTTGATTTCGGAATAGATTGTTTACCAACTACTACTGCTTATGTTAATCATTACTGGATACAATATCCTGGTGAAGAAGCTTATCTAATTAGTAATAAATTCGCCTTAGGTAATGGAATAAGTGCTAAAAATTGGTTAACGTATGATTATGCCTATTCTGGCTATGCAAGTGGGTATGACGATGGACTAAGAATTGATATTTCTACAGATTGTGGAACAACTTGGGATTCTATTTACGGCGCGTTTGGTACTAATTTACAAAC
>CACOJQ010000063.1 GCA_902627575.1 uncultured Bacteroidota bacterium | reverse complement strand
GGATATAATTTCGAAGATGCAATTATTTTATCTGAAAGAGTCGTGAAAGAAGATTTATTCACTTCTTTACACATAGCAGAACATGTAGTAAACGTGAGAGAAACGACTAGAGGTGTTGAGGAATTAACTGGAGACATACCAAACATTAGCGAATCAGCAACAAAGGACTTAGATGAATATGGTATGATTAGAGTTGGTTCTCATGTTAATCATGGTGATATACTTATTGGTAAAATTACTCCTAAAGGTGAATCCGATCCAACTCCTGAAGAAAAACTTTTGAGAGCAATTTTTGGTGAAAAAGCTGGAGATGTAAAAGATGCATCCCTAAAAGCAAAACCTGCTGATCAAGGGGTTGTAATTGGTAAATCTTTATACTCTAAAACTATAAAAGATCGTAAAACTAAAGCTTCAGACAAAGAAGAATTGGAAAAGTTAAACAATTCTTTTGAAAAAGATGCAGCATCTCTAAAGGCCGTATTATCTTCAAAATTATATCAAATTATTGGAGGTAAGGCCTCTAAAGGAGTTAAAAATATTTTAGGAGAAATAGTTGTGCCAAAAAGTGAAAAATTTACCAAAAAAATCCTTTTAGCTATAGATTACACTTTAATAGATCCGTATAATTGGACAGCAAGTGATGTCAATAATGACTTAGTCAACCGTACTATTGAGAATTATTTAAGAAAGTATAATGATATTTATGGTGAACACAGAAGAAAATGTTTTGCAATAACTATTGGTGATGAATTGCCTGCCGGAGTACTTCAGTTAGCAAAGGTTCAGATTGCTCAAAAAAGAAAGATTAAGGTGGGTGATAAACTTGCAGGTAGGCACGGAAACAAAGGAATAGTTTCAAGAATTGTTAAAGAAGAAGATATGCCTTTTTTAGAGGATGGAACTTCAGTTGATATCATTTTAAATCCTTTAGGTGTGCCTTCAAGAATGAATTTAGGACAAATTTATGAAACGATTTTGGGCTGGGCTGGAGAAAAATTAGGTAAAACATATGCCACTCCTGTTTTTGATGGAGCAAGTATTACTCAGATTAATGAACAGACCGACCTAGCAAATTTACCAAGATTAGGTCAAACATTTTTATTTGACGGAGGAACTGGTGAAAAATTTGAACAAGCAGCAACAGTAGGAGTTATTTATATGCTTAAACTAGGACATTTAATTGATGATAAGATGCATGCAAGATCTATTGGACCATATTCACTTATAACTCAGCAACCATTGGGAGGAAAAGCACAATTTGGAGGTCAAAGACTTGGGGAAATGGAAGTATGGGCTTTAGAGGGATATGGGGCATCAAACATATTACAAGAAATGCTTACATTAAAATCTGATGATGTTGTAGGTAGAGCAAAAGCTTTTGAATCTATTGTTAAAGGAAAAGAACTCCCTAATGCAGGAATTCCTGAATCATTTAATGTTTTATTACATGAGTTAAATGGTTTAGGTTTAAAAGTTTCATTTGAATAAAAAATATATGAAAAACACAAAAAAAACAATACACGCACAAGATATCAATAGAATTAAAATAAGTCTGTCATCTCCTGAGGATGTATTAGCAAAATCTTCTGGCGAGGTTACTAAGCCTGAAACTATTAATTATAGAACATACAAGCCAGAAAGTGGTGGTTTGTTTTGTGAGAGGGTTTTTGGACCAACTAAAGATTTTGAATGTCATTGTGGAAAATATAAAAGAATAAGATACAGAGGTATTGTATGTGATCGATGTGGTGTTGAAGTGACTGAAAAAAAAGTTAGAAGAGAGAGGATTGGTCATATAAATTTAGTCGTTCCAGTTGCTCATATATGGTATTTTCGTACACTCCCAAATAAAATAGGGTATCTATTAGGTTTAGCATCTAAACAACTAGATATGATAATTTATTATGAAAGATATGTTGTTATTAATGCTCCAAATGATTTAAAAAATAAAGAGGGAGAAGAGGTAAATTATCTTGACTTTTTAACTGAGGAAGAATATTTGGATATACTAGATTCGTTGCCTGCTGAAAATCAATATTTATCTGATGATGACCCTAATAAATTTATTGCAAAAATGGGAGCTGAGGCAATACACGATTTACTAGCAAAAATTAATTTGGATGAACTTTCATATAAACTAAGAAATCAAGCCGATAATGAAACTTCTCAGCAAAGAAAGAAAGAAGCACTAAAAAGACTACAAATAGTTGAATCTATTAGAGAAGGACATCAACATACTGAAAATAGACCAGAGTGGATGGTCATTAAAGTTATTCCAGTTATTCCACCTGAACTACGTCCGCTAGTTCCTCTTGATGGAGGTAGGTTTGCAACGTCAGATTTAAATGATCTTTATAGACGAGTTATAATACGTAATAATAGACTTAAAAGGTTAATGGAAATAAATGCCCCAGAAATTATTTTAAGAAATGAGAAGAGGATGCTTCAAGAATCTGTTGATGCATTATTTGATAATTCAAGAAAATCAGCAGCTGTTAAATCAGATGGAAAACGTGCCTTGAAATCTCTTTCTGATTCTTTAAAAGGTAAGCAAGGAAGATTCAGACAAAATTTACTTGGTAAGAGAGTGGATTATTCAGCTCGTTCTGTAATTGTTGTTGGTCCTGAACTTTCTTTACATGAATGTGGATTGCCAAAAGATATGGCTGCAGAGTTATATAAGCCTTTTGTCATCAGGAAATTAATTGAAAGAGGTATTGTTAAAACAGTCAAATCTGCAAAAAAAATTATTGATTCAAGAGAAGCTGTTGTTTGGGATATTTTAGAAAATGTAATGAAAGGTCATCCAGTGTTATTAAATAGAGCACCTACCCTGCATAGATTAGGAATTCAAGCTTTTCAACCTAAAATGATTGAAGGTAAGGCAATACAACTCCATCCATTAGCATGTGCAGCCTTTAATGCTGATTTTGATGG
>CACOJQ010000062.1 GCA_902627575.1 uncultured Bacteroidota bacterium | reverse complement strand
AATTTAGAAAACATGTCAAAAGGAATATTTTTCTTAGATGTTACAACAGATTTTCAGAAATACATACATAAATTAGTTTTATATTAAATGTACATTATACACTAACTGTTATATATTTGTCATTATGAAAAAAATTATATTCTTATTGTTTGCTTCTTTACAGTTATCAGCTCAAATTAGTGCGACTTTCGAAGTTGATTTGACGCAATATAATGGTAATTATACTACAGTTGAGTTTTTTAGAGGAGGTCAAGCTTACCCAATGACAAATGTTGCTCCAGATGTGTATTCTTATACTACCTTTGTACCTCCATTTCTAGCAACAAACTACACATACAAATTTAGAGTAGATGGTATAAATGAATCATTTATTGGTAATGAGTCATGTATTAATATTACTCCCATGGACACGACGAGGGTAATTAATTTAAATATAAATAGTCCAAGTTTAGTTTGTTGGCAGCAATGTTCACCGTGTTCAGTTCCAGTTTATGGTTGCATAGATTCCACCGCAGTTAATTTTGATTCTCTTGCTAATATAAATAATGATAGTTGCATATACAATGTTACATTTTTTGTTGATATGACTGAATCAAATGTAACTTATGATACTGTAGAATTAAATGGAACATTCAATTCTTGGTGTGGTAATTGTACCCAGATGAATGATGATGATAATGATTCAATTTGGGAGATAACTATTGATTTAATGCAAGGAGACTATGATTACAAGTTTTCTGCAGACAATTGGAATGTTGAGGAAGACCTATATGAATCAGATGATTGTGTAGTTGGTTCTCCTCCATATATAAACAGAGATTTAATTGTTTCGGAAAATTTAGTTTTAGATACAGTATGTTGTGATGGTATTGAAAAATAGCTAGATGGAGTAATTTGAAACATCTCTTCATCATCAACAAACCATGTTATGGTATCTTCTTTCCATATAATTGAATATGTGTGAAATTCATCTGCATATGATCCATTTGATATATAAGAGCTAAAATTTTGATAAAAATGTGTCGATTGAGAATATGGACAAGATCCAATATGTGCAGCCCCTGTTGTACTATTAGTAAGATAATTATTTCCCCACTGTTCCATTATATCTATTTCTCCATCACAAGGCCAAGAACCTCCAGTTGGAAGCAGCCAAAATGCTGGCCAAAAACCTTGGCCATCTAAAGTTTTAATCCTCGCTTCTATCTTACCATATCTAAAGTCAAATAACCCCCTAGTTGCAATTTTTGAAGAGGAGTAATATGATGTGTTGTTCCAAGAGTCAATTAATCCAGTAGGCTCCTCTCTAACTTCAATAGTAGCTATACCATTATTAACAGTTGTATTTTGGGGTTGATAATACTGTAACTCTCCATTTCCCCATCCCCACATACCAAACTGAGATCCAGTTCCATAGTCATGTACCCATTTTGTTGCATCAATGTTATTACCATCAAAATTGTCTTCCCAAATCAACTGCCAATTTTGAGATTTGACATTAATAGCAAAAAGTAAAATAATAAACAAAGTGATATTTTTTTTCATTAACTTTAATATTTAATCACTTTTGTTCTGATTTCTGTATTGTTTGAAGTTACTGTAACAAAATAAATACCAGAATTATAAGAAGATAGATCAAACGATTTTTTGTTTTTAACTGAAAGTATTTGCTCGCCTAACTTATTATAAACAAGAATTTTATTTACAGTACTAATTGTGTTAATTTCAAAATGACCTTTGCTTGGATTAGGATAGATATCTATTGTATTATGTGATTCAATTACAGAAGCTAACTGACAATCATTTACACATGATAGAGAATCACTAAACTGTCCCGAAGCATCATTTAGTGAAAAACAACCATTTATTGGATCACAATCCCATGTTTGAGTGAAACAAATTGATTCACATTGCGATAGAGATAAATATTGTCCATTACCATTTCCATAGTCAATACAATTTCCTTGACCATCACAATCCCAACTTGCTTGTACACATCCAAAACATTCATCCCAACATACTAAAGGCAGAATAGTATCGTCACTAAAATTCAAATATCTATTTACAAATCCCCAACCATTTGGAGATAATGAGTCATAAAGTAATAAAACACAACTAAGATTAGAATCTAATTCTTCCTGAATTGACCAATTATCGGCGGAAAACTTATATGTATGTAAAGATGTGTCAACGTTAAAAGATTTTGAATATATTCCGCTTCCTTGATTATCTAAAGTCCAACAATTTCCACACCAATTGTTGAAAGTTCCGTTAACTTCAGGAAATGAAAAATTTCCAGAATAATTACTCATATCTAGTTGAAAAGTAACATTATAAAAATTTCTCTCTGTTTCACAAGTATAACATCTATTCCAACATACTGTATCTAAAACTAAATTTTCCGAAACAATTAAATCTCTGTTTATATATGGAGGAGAACCAACTACACAATCATCTGATTCATATAGGTCTTCCTCAACATTCCAATTGTCTGCAGAAAACTTGTAATCATAGTCTCCTTGCATTAAATCAATAGTTATCTCCCAAATTGAATCATTATCATCATCATTCATCTGGGTACAATTACCACACCAAGAATTGAATGTTCCATTTAATTCTACAGTATCATAAGTTACATTTGATTCAGTCATATCAACAAAAAATGTAACATTGTATATGCAACTATCATTATTTATATTAGCAAGAGAATCAAAATTAACTGCGGTGGAATCTATGCAACCATAAACTGGAACTGAACACGGTGAACATTGCTGCCAACAAACTAAACTTGGACTATTTATATTTAAATTAATTACCCTCGTCGTGTCCATGGGAGTAATATTAATACATGACTCATTACCAATAAATGATTCATTTATACCATCTACTCTAAATTTGTATGTGTAGTTTGTTGCTAGAAATGGAGGTACAAAGGTAGTATAAGAATACACATCTGGAGCAACATTTGTCATTGGGTAAGCTTGACCTCCTCTAAAAAACTCAACTGTAGTATAATTACCATTATATTGCGTCAAATCAACTTCGAAAGTCGCACTAATTTGAGCTGATAACTGTAAAGAAGCAAACAATAAGAATATAATTTTTTTCATAATGACAAATATATAACAGTTAGTGTATAATGTACATTTAATATAAAACTAATTTATGTATGTATTTCTGAAAATCTGTTGTAACATCTAAGAAAAATATTCCTTTTGACATGTTTTCTAAATT
>CACOJQ010000061.1 GCA_902627575.1 uncultured Bacteroidota bacterium | reverse complement strand
GAAACAGGTTCTTTAAACTCTGACTGAAGTAAATTTGTTACAGAAAAACCACAATTAAAATTTTGACTATATAAATAAATACCCGCAGAAGCATCTCCTAATGTTTTATCGTATGAACTTGATGATAGTGCAATATCATTTGAATTAGGCAGATCTTCAACATTAAAATCTAAATTATAATACATCAACTTTGCCCCTATACCAAAAGACAAATTGACTTTATCATAATCTAAAGGGACATGATATGCATAATTTAATTGAAGGTTTGCTCGCATTGAAGGATAAGCCTTATCAAACATTAAAAAACCACCTAATGCAGATCTGTTTTTTAAAGCTTTATGATAGCTTAAACTACTTGTTACTGGAGCACGCTCAAAGCCAAGCCATTGTTGTCTAGTCTGAATAGTTAGCGGAGAACTTGAGCTAGTTCCAGAAACTGCAGGGTTAATTATTACTTCGTTAACATAATACTGTGTAAATAGGGGGTCAGATTGTGAAAACACATAATTTGATGAAAAAACATAAATTAATATAAATAAAGCTTTTTTAATCATCTCATTATTGTAACAGTGCCTTTAAAGACGTTATCTCCATTTTGTAAGTCAATTATGTAATAATATGTGCCAGATGATAAAGGCTGACCATTTTGGTCTTTTCCACCGAAAGACTCTGAAATTGCATTATTATAATTTCTTCTTCTGAAGACTTCATGTCCATTTCTATTATAGACGGAAACAATTGCTTCAGGATATAAATTAATATTTTTAATCTCCCAAAACTCATTAGTATCATCGTCATTTGGGGAGAAGGCAGCGTAAGCCTTTATACAAATCTGAGGATTGGATTTAACTTCAATAGTATCTAATAATACACAACCCATATCATCAGTGATTTGAACACAGTAATTACCTGGATATAATCCATTTATTTCAGAAAAAGGTTCTGCAACAATGTCATAACTTTGTGAAAATAATTCATTGTTATAGCTAGTCCATTTATAACTAAAAGGAGGTGTCCCTTGTTCAATAAAGACTCTTGCTTCTCCGCTGTAGTCGTCTTTACAAATTACTCCAACTGAAGACATAAATGTTTTTGCCTCTTCTTTTTCCTTGACCCATAGATGAATCGTGTCTGAACATAAATTAATGTCCGTAACTGTTAAAATATGTGGATTACTTGTATTAGGAGGTAGATTAGTTGCATCAGGTCCACTTAAACCATTTTCCCAATTACTAACATATGGTGGCGTTCCTCCCCAAATTGTAGTGGATACATCCACTGAGTCTTCATTTGTACACCTTCCTGTTAAATTAAACTCTGCAGAAATTTTAATAGTTTCTTCAATAAAAATTGAATCTGTAGATTCACATGCTTGATTAGTATTAATGATTGTTAAATAATACTTACCAGCAAATAAATTATTAATATCATTAGATAAAGATGAAAATCCATTTGGGCCAACCCAGCTAGCTGTAGCGCCTGGGTGAGTAAGCGTAATTTTTATTGAACCAGAATTGTCTCCATAACAATTATTATGTGAGTAACTATCTAAAACATACTCACATTGTGCAGACAAAGCAAAAGTTGAAAGCAACAAATATAAGATAAAACTGATTCTGTGAAATTGCATATATTAATTAAGCTATTTTTGCAAATATATAAAAAAGCCTGTTATGGAAATAACAGGCGTTAGAAGAGGTATCGAGCGGATTCGAACCGCTGTAGATGGTGTTGCAGACCACTGCCTAGCCACTCGGCCACGATACCTTACAATGCAAATTTAATTTATTTTATTTCACGTACTGCATTAAACATAACTTATTTACCATTAAATTCAGACATAGTTCTTTCAACACCATGAAACGAAAATGCCTCAATTATAGTTACTGCTAAATCTATACTTGTACTTATTTCTTGTTCTTCAGTTGAAGAAAATTCAGACAACACATAATTTGCTTGTTGCCCTTTATTAAAATCATTACCTATGCCAAAACGTAGTCTTGAAAATTTATTATCACCTATGCAATTTTGAATATCAAGTAACCCATTATGACCTGCATGAGATCCATTTTTGCGTAATCGTAATTTTGCTAAGGGAAGAGAAATATCATCTGAAATTACAAGAATTTTCTCTTTGTTTACTTTTTCTTTTTTCATCCAATAGGAAACTGCTTGACCACTTAAATTCATGAATGTGTTGGGCTTGAGTAAAATTAACTTACGACCTTTGTAAGAAACATCAGCGCGATCAACATATTTGTCAGAATAAAAATTTACTTGATTTAATCCTGCCATCTGATCTAGAACCCTAAATCCAATATTATGCCTAGTTTTTAAATATTTATTTCCAGGATTACCCAATCCAATAATTAAAAACTTCATAATGCCTATTCAGCCGAAGGAGCAGCTTCCGAAGGAGCTTCCGAAGGAGCTTCTGAGGAAGTATCTGAAGAATCATCCGAATCCTCATCGTCTTCTTCGATCTCTATCGCTGCTCTAGCTGTCTTCACTCCAACAACTACTGAATTTGGAGGAGCCAAAAACTCACAACCTTCAATATCGAGATCCTTAATGTAAATAAACATTCCTATTGCTAGATCTTCTATGTTTATTTTAATTGCATCAGGTAAATTAGAAACTAACCCTTTTGTAATAATTTTTGGTCTTCTAAATAGAAGATTCCCTCCATTCTTAACTCCTTTTGAAATTCCTTCTAAAATAACAGGTAATGAAACTGTTACAGGCTTATCATCAAATACTTGAAGAAAGTCAATATGTAATATTTTATCACTTACTGGATGAAACTGTATGTCTTGCATAACAGCATTTATCACATCTCCATTAATTTTTAATTCCACTACGAAGGTATCTCTTGTATAAACGAGTTTTCTAAAATCATTTTCATGAGCATAGAAAGTCACTTGCTTTTCTCCCCCGTAAAGTACACATGGTACATTACCCTGATTTCTTAACGCACGAGTACTCTTCTTTCCTACTGTTTCTCGTTTTTTGACGCTAATTGCTAGTGTTTTCATTTTAAATTTATTTTTGTTAATTATTTATTATTGCTTTTCCAAGTTTTACTTATTGATCGATTCTCAATAACAGCTTGAATAGTATTTGCTAAAAATTTTGCAACAGTTATCTCTCTAACTTTTTTACTTTTATGTTTTTTTGGTATTGTGTCCGTAACAACTAATTCTGTAATTTTTGATTGATCAATTTTATCATAAGCAAGACCTGAAAGAATAGCATGTGAACAGTATGCTCTTACACTATTTGCTCCATTTGATATCATTAAATCTGCTGCCTTGCAAAGTGTACCTGCTGTATCAACCATATCATCAATTATAACTACATCTTTTCCTGTAACATCTCCTAAAACTTTCATTTGCCCAATCGAATTTGCCTGAA
>CACOJQ010000060.1 GCA_902627575.1 uncultured Bacteroidota bacterium | reverse complement strand
ATCTTCAAAAAATAAAATCTTAATATTTTTATTACTAAAAGATGCTAGTATTGTTTCCTCTAATTGTTTAATTTTTAAAATTTCTTCGTTACCATTTAATACTACTTCATAGATAGTATTATCAGATTGAACTAATGAATAAACTGATGAAACATCAATTTTATAATCATTTAATATTTCTAAAATAATCTCTTTGTTTATCTCAAGCTTATTCAAATCGTCAATTATCAGTTGATTTTTAATTTTAAATAACGGAACATGAGCCCATTGCTTAGGATATGACATAATTCCTAATACTATCTGCGAGGGATCTTGCTTATATAAATTTGTTTTTCTACTGAGCTTACGAATTATGTCTAAAGAATATGTGGACATTGGTTTGATTCTACCATCATGTTGTATTAAAAGCTGATCAAACTGCTTTGCAAATTCTTGTTTAATTTCATATTTAAACAAAGAATCTAAGTAATTATTTGTTGCTGTAGAATTAACTGACAAAAATGAAAAACATATTATTAATGTAGTTTTTTTAAATTTATTAAACTGTTTGGTTAAAAATTTAAATCTTGTATTTCTAAAAAAGAAAATCAAAATCATACCTAACATCATCATTGCATATCCCAAATAGCTTACTATGGTACCAATAGCGTCATTATTTACAGAAAGACCAGTCCATGAGTCATCTTCAGCTATGCTAGCTTGGTAGAAACGATAACCTTTATAGTTTAAAATGTTATTCATGTAAATACTATCAGAAAATACTTTTTTTAATGTATTATTTTCTCTGTTGAAAATACTCACATGAGATTTATACGACTCCGGATTACCGCTTCCTGGGTAATAAACAGTTTGAGCTCGATCTAATCGAACACTAAAGGGTAAGTCATAGTATTTAGGACCATAAGCCATCTTAAAAAATAATCCATCTAGTTCAAATTCAATAAAGTCTGGTGGTTCACTTTTTTTTCCTCTTAATCTAATTTCTTTTTGTTGGTTACCTGCCTTTACCATTAAAACTAACTCATCCTTTTTTCTGTAAGGGTTATCTCTAAAATTCATATTGTTAGAGGCAGAGTAGCTTTCATATTTTTTTGTCATTAGAAACTCTACCAAATTAAACTTAAAGCCATTAACGCTAATTAGAGTCATTGGCTGAATATCAAAAACAGTTCCAGCAGCATAAACACCAGACTGTTGCCTAGTCATCATATTTATTAGGCTGAGGTCATAAGAGGAAACACACTGAACTAGATTATTAGAAATAAAAAAGTTAACAGCAGAGTCTTGCATATTATTTACAGTAAATTTGATTCCTTTAATTTTTAAAGAACTGTCAATTAAAATATCACTATAACTAAAATCAGCTTGTGATAATTCTATTCCTGTTTTTTCAGCATTTGATGAAGTAGCTAAACGAACGCCTGAAACAGTAGAATCTATTGCTTTGTCAGCAACATTGGGTAAAAAATCTACATAACTTACACTAAATCTTTTTTTTAAACTGTTATTATTGATAGAGAAATAGTTTGAAAATAAATGTTTGAGTATAAAAGTATTATCAAATTTTTTGGTAATTCCAGATAAATTTAATTGTTTATCTATACTTACTGCAACTTGCTCACTAGTATCTGCAACAACTGTTTGTAAGTATACGTTATCGGACATAAAAGTATTTTCTGTTTCTCCCTTATATATTTGCATCATACCTTCAAAACCAATAAATCTTGTAATTCCAGCACCAATAATTATAACTATAAATGCAATATGAAAGGTAAATGTTGGTATCTTATCTTTTCGATATAGTTTATATTTAAAAATATTTAGAAATAAACAAATTGATAAAAAAACCAATAAATATTCAAACCACCAGGCTCTATAAATTAAGGCATTAGCAGAAGCTGTACCAAAATCTCTTTCAATAAATGTTGCATATCCAATTGAGAAAGCAAAACAAAGTAACAAGACTGATGCAAGCCTCATTGAAGAAAAAATTGATACAATTCTTTTTAGCATGTCTACTTTAAAATTTAATGCAAAATTATAACTTTGTTTTTGAAAATAATAGCATTTTTTAGAGATAAAGTATGAAAAATATAATTTTAATTGGTTCTGGCAACGTTGCTACCAAAATTGGCCTATTTCTTTACTCTAACGGATACAAAATTACTCAGGTATGGAGTCGAAAAATTACAAATGCAAAAGTTTTATCAAAAAAAATAAATTCATATCCAATAGACAATTTAAACAATATTAAAAGAGCAGATTTATATATTATTGCTGTTAAAGACGATAAAATTGAGTATGTAATTAATAATATTCAAAATAAAATTAATAACGTTGTTCACACCTCAGGAAGTACAAGTATAAATGTATTTGAAAATAAATTCAAAAACTTTGGAGTTTTTTACCCTTTACAAACTTTTAAAAAAGAAAATACTTTAAACATGAAAGAAATTCCAATTTGTATTGAAGCGAATAATGAGAGTTTTCAAAAAAAATTAATGGATTTAGCAAATAATTTTTCAAATGATATAAAATTGATTGATTCTCATCAAAGAAATATTATTCATTTAGCAGCAGTTTTTTCATGTAACTTTACAAATCATATGTTTTCAATTTCACAAAAATTGTTAGAAAAATCAAATATTGACTTTAAAATCTTAATACCTATTATTAAACAAACTATTTTACAAATTGAAAAAAAACATCCGTCCGAGTTACAAACTGGTCCTGCTGCAAGAAAAGATTTAAAAACAATCAAAAATCATTTGAAAAGTATTTCTGACAAAAAAGTTAAAGAAATATACCACATTCTTACAAATTCAATAATGAATAATGAGAAATAACATTTTAGATTTTTTAAAATTAGTTAGATTTAAAAACTTATTTATTGTAATAATAATGAATGTTTTTATTAAAATGTTCATTATTAATAAATTAGTTCAAATAAATGCACTTAATAGTTTTTACTTTTGTATTTATTTAACAACATTAATTTTAATAATTGCTGGAGGCTATATTATAAATGACATCTATGATGTAGAAATAGATAAAATAAATAAACCTAAAGAAATGATAGTATCTAGTAAAATTAGTACCAGAATTGCCTGGAATATATACTTTCTTTTAAATATTTTCGCAATAACTTGTGGTGTACTACTTGTCATAAAATTAGATAAATTTGAGTTATTTAGCTTTTTTTTATTTTTCATTTTATTGCTTTGGTTATATTCGAAAAAATACAAGAAAACTTTTCTTTTAGGTAATCTACAAGTTTCATTTTTAACATCTTTAAGTATTATAACACTAGCGATATTTGATTTATTTCCTATTTACAACTGGACATTTATCAAATTCTCTTATGTTTTCTATTTAATAATTATTTACGCAATATTTTGTTTTTTCACAACTTTGATAAGAGAAATTATCAAAGACTTAGAA
>CACOJQ010000059.1 GCA_902627575.1 uncultured Bacteroidota bacterium | reverse complement strand
CGATTGCAAGTCCATGTTTTTTACCATCTTTATATTTTCCATCAAATTTACATACAACCTCTTCAAGCAAACTAGTATATGTAGAATTCCACCCCTCTACCTCTGTATCACGTGCAAACATTTGCGATCTACTAACACTTGTAACTTTTCCATGCAATAATCCATTTTTCCAATTTCCGTAAATCATCTCACTACCAGTATCACCTTGAAATGGCTGAAATTCCACTTTTAACTCTCCTTTTCCGTGAAATTTACCATTTTTAAAATTACCTATATATGTATTTATATCTAGATCAACAGCTCCTTCAGTATAAAAAACATACTCTCCATACCCATTTTCACAGTCACCTGAAACACATTTATTCATTTCTGGATAGTCTCCCTGAGAGAATGTAGTATGTGACATAAATACTAAAAAAAGTACAAAATATTTATTCATTTTTTTTGTGTAAATATAATAACTCTTTCTTTTTAGAGTTATTTAAGCGACATAATCATATTTTTGTAGCGTTATGCTAATAAGGTTAATAATTTCTTTTTTATTTTTAAATGTATATTTAACATATGCACAAACAATCAGCGGTACCATTAAAGATGATAAAAACAAAATAGTCACAGCTGTTAACATATCAATTTTAAACCAATCTAAAGGAACAACTTCTGATGAAAATGGAAACTATTTTCTCTCTGTTCCAGCAAATAGATCTATTATAATTACGTATAGTTTTATTGGATATAAAATTGAAAAAATAAGATTACCAGCATTAAAAAAGGGTCAAAACTATAGACTCGATATTGAGTTAAAATCATCAACTACCTTACTTGAAGATATAATTGTCACAGATAAACAAAGTAGAAAAGAGAGTTTTAATAAAATAAAACCTAGACATGTAAGTATAATTCCTGGCAGCACAGGAGGAGTTGAAGCAATTTTAAAAACTCTTCCTGGTGTGAGTTCTGCCAATGAACTGAGTGCTCAATATTCAGTGAGGGGAGGTAATTTTGATGAAAATTTAGTATACGTAAACGGTATTGAAGTGTATAGACCTTTTTTGATAAGATCAGGACAACAAGAGGGATTAAGTTTTGTTAATACAGATATGGTATCAAATATTTTATTTTCTGCTGGTGGATTTGAAGCTAAATATGGAGATAAAATGTCTTCAGTTTTAGACATAAAATATAAAAAACCCATAAAAAACAAAGCTAGCGTTAAGTTGGGACTACTAGGCGGTTCAGCACATTTTGAAGGGTTAAATAATAATGGAAGATTTTCCTACATTTTAGGCGTTAGAAATAAATCTAACCAATATCTTCTTAATTCATTAGACACCGAAGCTGATTATCAACCGAGGTTCACAGATATTCAAACATTACTAAATTATCAATTAAATACTAATTGGGATATTAGTTTTCTAGCAAATATTAGCAGTAATGAATACAAAATGATACCTAATGATAGAGAGACTGAGTTTGGGACTGTAAATGAAGCTCTTAAACTAAGAGTATATTTTGAAGGACAAGAATTGGATAGATATGAAACTTACTTTGGTGCAATAAGTAGTAAATATCAACCAAACACTAAACTAAATTTACAATTTACAGGTTCTATTTTTAAGACATTTGAGCAAGAAAACTTTGATATAATTGGAGAATATTGGCTTTATCAGTTAGATAATAATCTAGGGTCGGAAGATTTTGGCAATATCGCCTTTGACAGAGGTGTTGGCAAATACATTAACCATGCTAGAAACAATTTAAATGCTACAGTCTCAAATTTATCTCACAATGGAAGTTATAATAATGAAGTTGGATCTTTTAATTGGGGGATAAAATTACAAAAAGAAGAAATAGATGATAATATAAGTGAATGGCAGCTTATTGACTCTGCTTTCTTTAATTATCCTCATCCAAACGATAATATTGGTGGAGATTCAGATCCTAACCAAGAAATCATTTTAAATGAATTATTAAAAACTCAAATTAATTTAGTTTCATACAGAAATTCCGGTTATGTTCAAGTATCAAAAGACATAAAAAATATTTCTTTAAAAGTTGGAACAAGAGGTAGCTACTGGTCTTTTAACGAAGAATTTATTATGAGTCCTAGACTATCTTTTGCTTATGCTCCTTTTTGGGAAAAGGATGTAGTATTTCGGGCAGCAACTGGTCTTTATTATCAATCTCCCTTTTATAAGGAACTACGAAATACTTCAGGCGAGCTAAACTATAACATTAAGTCACAAAAATCTGTTCACTACGTAATTGGGTCTGATTATCTATTTTACAATTGGGGCAGGCCATTTAAATGGATAACAGAAATTTACTATAAAAAATTAGAAAATTTAATTCCTTACAAAGTTGATAATGTTCGTATTCAATATTTATCTAATGAACTATCAAACGGTTATGCAACAGGCATTGATATGAAAATTAATGGAGAGTTTGTTCCAGGAGTTGAGAGCTGGGCAAGTCTTTCAATTATGAAAACTGAAGAAGACATAGTTGGGGATACAAAACTCAATACCAGCGGTAATGAGGTGGAAGTTGGATATATTCCAAGACCAACAGATCAAAGAGTAAATTTTTCAATGTTTTTTCAAGATTATATTCCTGGAAATCCAAACTATAAAATGCATCTTAACTTTATTTATGGTACTGGTCTTTCTTTTGGGCCTCCTAAAAGTGAAAAATTCCAAGACATTTTAAGAATTCCATCATATAGAAGGGTAGATATTGGGTTCTCTGCTGTAATAAAAGAAGAAGCAAAAAAAAGTAGATTTAAGTTTTTAAACTTGTTTAATAGTATTTGGATCAGTGCTGAGCTATTTAACTTACTTGATATAAATAATACGGTATCTTATCTTTGGATATCTGACATTAATGGACGAGAATACGCCGTACCAAATTATTTAACAAGTAGACAAATTAATACAAAATTTATAGTAACTTTTTGATTAAATTCTAATTTTCTAAATTATTAGAAAGTGATTGATCGTAAATAACTTTATAATCTTGTATATTACCAAAATTTCTATCATCAACAACAATTCTTCCTTTAGTAACATGACCAAGTAACATAAATGGTGTTTTTCTTGTGTTTAAAATATCTAAAAAAGCATCTTCACCTGTCTCAGTTACTGAAACAATAACTCTAGAAGGAGATTCTCCAAATAAAAAGGCATCTTCTCTCACATCAGAAGAACTAACAATTTCAAAACCTAAATCATTTGTAAATGCACTTTCAAGAAGCGTAATAAATAATCCGCCATTTGAAATATCATGGGCTGATTGAATGGCTTCTGATCTTATAAGTTCTGTTACTGCTTGTTGTATATCAAACTCCAAATCCAAATCTAAATTAGGAACAGACGATTCTTTAATATTGTGATATGAAGCTAAGTACTCTGATGAAGAAATATCATTTTCACAATTACCAATCATG
>CACOJQ010000058.1 GCA_902627575.1 uncultured Bacteroidota bacterium | reverse complement strand
CATTATAATGTCTTGGTCTTTAATAAAGCAAAAAAACAAAGATGCTCTAAAAGAATTGTCCACTATTGAAAATGAAGAAATTGCTGATGAAATTAATCAAGAAGCCGAACTAGATCAATCATATGAAGAACACACAGAGGATTAAGTGTTTACGTTTTCGCATTTTGTAATACCTTTCTTTTTGTAGATTTGCACACGAAAAAAACCTATCATGATAAATATTAAAAACACTCTTTCAGTATTAAAAATTGACAAAATTAATAATGGTTCATCTGTTGGCTCTACTTCTTTTGGGGGTGGTTCAAAAATTGACTCTTTTTCTCCTGTTGATGGAACTCTAATCGGCTCAGTAACAACCACAACTAAAGAAGAATATCATAAGATTATTATGTCTGCTTCTTCTGCTTTTGAATTCTGGAGAACTATTCCAGCACCAAAAAGAGGAGACATTGTTCGTCAATATGGCGAAAAATTAAGAGAATACAAACAACCTCTTGGTGAGCTTGTTTCTTATGAAATGGGAAAATCTTTACAAGAAGGGCTTGGTGAAGTTCAAGAAATGATTGACATTTGTGATTTTGCTGTTGGTCTTTCAAGACAGCTACATGGACTGACAATGCACTCAGAACGTCCTGGACACAGAATGTATGAACAGTATCATCCTTTAGGAATTGTTGGTATAATTTCTGCTTTTAATTTTCCTGTAGCTGTCTGGAACTGGAATACTGCTTTGGCTTGGGTGTGTGGCGACGTATGCATATGGAAACCTTCTGAAAAAGCACCTTTGTGTGCTGTAGCCTGTCAGAATATTTGGAATGTTGTTGCAAAAGAAAATAATTTACCTGATGGTATTTCTTGCTTAGTAAACGGTAATTACGTTGTTGGAGAAATGATAACTTCTGATGAAAGAATTCCTTTAGTATCAGCAACAGGCTCTACTAGAATGGGAAGAGTTGTTGGCGCTGAAGTTGCAAAAAGGTTTGGTAAATCTTTGCTAGAGCTTGGTGGAAATAATGCAATAATTATTTCTCCTAATGCTGATTTGAATATAACTATTGTTGGCGCCCTTTTTGGAGCTGTTGGAACATGTGGGCAAAGATGCACTTCAACTAGAAGATTAATTATTCATGAATCTATTTATGATGACGTTAAAAATAAGCTTGCTTCAGCATACAAACAAATAAAAATAGGTAATCCATTAAATGAAAAAAATCATATGGGTCCTCTAATTGATAAAGATGCTGTAAATATGTATTTAAGCGCAATTAAAAAAGCCGTTAAAGAAGGTGGAAAAATTGTTGTAAAAGGAGGTGTTTTAGAAGGGGTTGGTTATGAAAGTGGTTGTTATGTAAAACCTGTTATTATTGAGGCCGAAAATCATTTTGAAATTGTTCAAGAGGAAACTTTTGCTCCAATTTTATATTTAATAAAGTACTCTACTTTAGACGAAGCTATAGGATTACAAAATGGTGTTAAACAGGGGCTCTCTTCAGCAATTATGACGAAAGATTTGAGAGAGGCAGAAATGTTTCTTTCTGCTTCAGGTAGTGATTGTGGTATTGCAAATGTAAATATTGGAACTTCTGGTGCAGAAATTGGTGGTGCATTTGGTGGAGAAAAAGAAACCGGGGGAGGAAGAGAAAGCGGATCAGACGCCTGGAAAATTTATATGAGAAGACAAACAAACACTATTAATTACACCTCTGATCTTCCATTAGCGCAAGGAATAAAGTTTGACCTTTAATTTTTATCAACTTTTATTCTTTCTTCTCTGTTTGCTAATTCCCAAGCTGTTAAAAAAACAAGTCTAGTTATTGTTTCTATTTTATTAAAATCAATTTTTTCTATTGTGTCTGTTGTTTTGTGATAATCGTCGTGAATACCGTTAAAATAAAATATAACGGGTATATTATTTTTTGCAAAGTTATAGTGATCTGATCTATAATAGTATTTATTTGGATCTTCTTCGGAGTTATAGGTATAATCTAATTTTAATCCGATGTATTTTTTATTTACTTCTTCACTTATATTATGTAGCTCTTGACTTAACATATCTGATCCTATTAAATAAACATAATCTGCTGTGTCATTATAATAATCTAAACGACCTATCATATCAATATTTAAATTTGCTACAGTCATTTCTAAAGGGTATACTGGATTATCTGTGTAGTGTTTGCTTCCAAGAAGTCCTTTTTCTTCTCCTGAAACTGGCATAATTAAAATAGATCTTCTTGGTCCTTCTCCTTCTTTTTTAGCAATCATAAAAGCTTCCGCTATTTCTAATACAGCTGATGTTCCTGATCCATTATCATCAGCTCCATTAAAAATTAAAGAGTCATGCTTTCCCAAATGATCATAATGAGCAGTTATCATAATTATTTCATCTTTTAAGTCAGAACCCTCTATATACCCCAAAACATTTTCTCCTTTAACTAATCTTCTTTTTGCGAATAACGTTGTAATAAAATCTTCTTCACAATCTTCACAGTTATATTTGCAAATATGTCTATCTGATTCTGCCTCAAATTCTTGATAATAAGTACTGTCTTTGTAAGGAGGTATTCCTATACTTATAAAATGATCTTTTATATATTCAGCAGCTATTTTTTGTCCTATCCTTCCTGTTTCTCTTCCTTGTAATGAGTCAGAAGATAAAATACTTAAGTGGTTTTTTAAATCTTCAACAACTATCGTTTTAGAATAATATATATTATTCTGTGTATAATTTATGAATGGGATAAAAACTAATAGTACAATCAGCTTTTTCATTTATTATTCAATTATCTTATATATTAATGGTTCAGAAATAGTAGTTGTTTTTAATTCTGCTTTTTTTTCTTTTACTTTAATGTTGAAAAAAATAATAATCTCCCCTGTTTCTAAACTTTTTATTGCATCTATTATTGTTTCATTAAATATACTTGAATTATTTTTTCTAGTAAATGTACCCTCTTTGTTTGAATAATTAACATCAAAACTAAGTATTTCATATTTCCTTAGTTTACTGTGGACTATTAATTCTTGTGCTTTGATTAGTTGTTCTTTGGTAACTTTATTATTACTTTTTTCAATACCATTTGCAGTAATAATTACTTTTGGTGCGTCTTTTGGATATGCTGGTGATTGAGCTAGTAAATTTAAACTTAATAAAAATAAAATTGTATTTAAAATTGTTTTTTTCATAATATAATGTTTTATATAATTTATGTAACAGTTGCAACTGCTAATTGAAAGAAAAAAATAAAGTAATAAATAATATTTTTTTCACTTTTTTATTTTATTTACTCTTCTTTCGTGCCTTCCTCCTTCAAATTCTGTTATTAAAAAAATATCCACTATTTTTTTTATTTCATCCCAACTTAAGTGTCTTGCTGGCATTGTAAGAACATTTGCATTATTATGTAACCTTGCTTGCTCAGCGATATGTATATTCCAACATAAAGCCGCTCTTATTTCTTGATGCTTATTAGCAGACATATTTATTCCGTTTCCGGTGCCACAAAATTGAATTCCTAAATCATTTTCTTTTTTTTCAATACTTTTTGCTAATTGATGTGCATAATCTGGATAATCAACACTTTCTAAAGAAAAACAACCAAAATCTTTTATTTTTTTTCCTTTTTTTAATAAATACTCTTTTAATTGTTCTTTAAAATTATACCCTGCATGGTCGCAAGCTAATGCTATT
>CACOJQ010000057.1 GCA_902627575.1 uncultured Bacteroidota bacterium | reverse complement strand
TAAATTTTCTTTAATTGGATTACCATTTAGATTTTTTACTTCATCTTCAGGTCCTATACCATTTAAATCTGCTACTGAATCTGGTTCAACTTTTTTAATGATTTCTTTTCCATTTTCTTTTACTGAAATAAATCCAAAATATCGTGCTGATAGATTAGAGTTTTTTTTCTCTATTAGTTCTAATCCAACAGTCTTAAGTGCTGAATTTAATGTTGGAATGTAGTTTTCTGTACCGTAAATATGTTTTTTAAAAATTTCTAAAACTCTATTACCCCCATATTTTAGACATATATTTTTAAAATCCTTTTCAGAGTAACCTTTTTCTTTTAATGCGAAATCCGTATATAAATTTTTCATAACGGAGTGCAAACTGTCTTTTCCATTTGAATAATTTATAATCTCGAGATCAACCATTAACATACATAAGGCTCCATCTGCATATATGGATACTTTTCTATCAGGAGCCCCAATTTTATATCCGTCCAGCCAGTTATCAAATCCGCTTTCTGCAACAGACAAATTAAATCTGCCATAGTTCATTAGATGACGTTTAATATTTTCATTTTGTGTTTTTATAAACTCATTCCAATTAAAAACATTAGAGTTATAAAGCATCAAATCTCCCATATATGTTGTTACACCTTCAGCTACAAAACCAGTTTGAAAATAATTTTCTTTTGTATAATTATAAGGGAGCATTTCTTTTGGCCTTATTGCTTTTATATTCCATGTATGATACAATTCATGTGAGCATACCCCTAAAAGGTTTTCATATTTTTTATCCATTATCTCATCTCCTGGCCCTAATAGTAAAACTGTGTTTTTTGTATGTTCAACACCATGATAGCTTTTGTATGGTGTTATTTGAAATAAAAAATGGTATTCATTAACAGGAAAACCTCCAAAATGATCTATTTGACTTTTCGTAAATAATGTAAAATCTTTTTTTAGTTTTGACCAATCCAAATTGCATTTGCCCTGAAACCAAAGATGAAATTTTATGTTATTGACCTCATAAAAATTATGTTGCAAAGTGTTAGAGCAAATAATTGGAGATTCTGCTAGCTCATCATAGCTCTTTGCAATAAGAGTTTTATTTTCATTTGATAACGAAGAGGCTAAGTCATAATCTTTTGGTATATCAAAATTTAAAGCATATGTTTCTTGCATTCTGTCTAATATATAAAAGAAACAATGTACAGGATTTAAATAAAGTTGATATTCATCTAAATAGCAAGAGCCAGCATCTAGTGTGTTGGCGTAAAAACTATATGAGATATTTATTTTTTGTATATTTCTAGTTTCTACCTCCCAGAGATCTTTTTTTATTTTTTTAAAATTTAATAAATTTCCATTATCATCTTTTGCCTCCCAATTTCTAATATTTTGCGCAAAATTTCCTAATTCATATCTACCTGGTCGCCAAGAGGCAAGTTGAAAATACATTTTGTCAACTCCATTTGTTTTAGTGAGAAGTTGAAAGTCCACATAGTGACGATGTGGTTTTGTATATGATATGTAATAGTTTATCATTTTTTAATACAACAAATATACAAGATTAGTTATTTTAAATATTTAAAAGAAGTTTTTAAATTCTATAACTATTTCACAGTTATTATTATTTTTGTGTATAATTAATATAACAAGTAATGAGAAAATACTTACCAACATTATCTGAGCTAATAGACCGATTATCAATTGCTCAATTAAAAGAGGTATTCATACCAGAGCATAAAAAAGAATATGCACAAGAAATTGAGGATATTATACATGATATTCAGGAAAATATTAATGAAAATAATTCAGAAATTACGGCAGAAACTATTAGAGCCATTGTTGTTCTATCTCAAATGAATTTACATATTTGGCATAACGAATCTAATTACAGAAAAGGAATAAAAGATGGAAATAATTTAGAACTTACTCATGGTCTAAATGGTATTAGAAATACTGCTAAAAATAAAATTCAAGAGATAGTTGGAGGAAGAAAAGATTATAAAATTGATTGTTTAGCTGCAGACTTTAAGGATTGGGAAGTTTCATGGTCTAAGAAAAAAAAGAAAAAATGAATTACGATTTAATTGTTTTAGGTAGCGGTCCAGGTGGATATGTTGCTGCTATTAGAGCATCACAACTGGGTATGAAAGTAGCTATTGTTGAAAAAGAAAGTCTGGGTGGGGTATGTCTTAATTGGGGTTGTATACCTACAAAAGCACTATTGAAATCAGCTCAGGTGTTTGAATACATAAACCACGCGGAGGATTATGGTATTAAAGTTAATAATGCTGAAGCTGACTTCACTTCAATCATTAAAAGAAGTCGTGACGTAGCTGATGGTATGAGTAATGGGATATCATATTTAATGAAAAAAAATAAAATTGATGTTATTATTGGATTTGGAAAGATTATGCCAAACAATAAAATTGCAGTAACTAGCGAAGGGAAAACAAAAGATTATTCTGCAAAAAATATCATTATAGCAACTGGAGCAAGATCTAGAGAATTACCAAATTTACCTCAAGACGGAAAAAAGATTATTGGTTACAGAGATGCAATGGTGTTAAAGTCAGTTCCAAAAAGAATGGTAATTGTTGGCTCAGGAGCTATTGGAGTAGAGTTTGCATATTTTTATAATTCTATGGGGTGTGAAGTAACTATTGTAGAGTATTTGCCAAATATTGTTCCTGTTGAAGACACGGATGTATCTAAGCAATTACAAAGATCATTTAAGAAATCTGGCATAAATGTAATGACTAATTCTTCTGTTGAAAAAGTTGAAACCTCAGGTGGAGGCTGTAATGTTGTAATTAAAACTAAAAATGGAGAGGAGAAACTTGAATGTGATGTCGTTCTTTCTGCTGTTGGTATTGTAGCTAATATTGAAAATATTGGTTTAGAGGAAGTTGGAATTAAAACTGAAAATGGTAAAATAATTGTTGACGATTATTATAATACAAATGTTAGTGGTTATTATGCAATTGGTGACGTACTTGCTAATCAGGCTCTTGCTCATGTGGCATCAGCTGAAGGAATTACTTGTGTTGAAAAGATTGCTGGACAAACACCTGATAAGATAGATTATAATAATATTCCTGGATGTACTTATTGTAGCCCTGAGATTGCATCTGTTGGATTGACTGAAGTTGCTGCAAAAGAAGCAGGATATTCAGTGAAAGTTGGTAAGTTTCCATTTTCTGCATCAGGTAAAGCTTCAGCTGCAGGGCACAAAGATGGCTTTGTAAAAGTCATTTTTGATGCAAAATATGGTGAATGGTTAGGATGTCACATGATAGGCTATAATGTTACAGAAATGATTGCTGAAGCTGTCGTTGCTAGAAAGCTTGAAACTACAGGTCATGAGATACTAAAGGCTGTTCATCCTCATCCCACTATGAGTGAAGCAGTAATGGAAGCTGTCGCTGATGCGTATGATGAGGTTATACACATGTAAAATTTTAATTACTGTATAACAATTTTTCTTGTTTCAATATTATTGTGATTTATTAGTTGGATAAAATATATTCCTTTTGACATTCTATTAAAATCAATCGATCTTACACTTTTTTCAAATTTTTTTTCAGTTATTAATTCCCCTAGTGAGGAATATATTTTTATTTTTAGTTTGTCAATATTTGTTTTGATATTAATATTACCATTACTTGGGTTAGGATATATTTTAGTTTCATTAAATATTTCATTTTCTTCATTAAACAAAATATTTAAGCCATTAATTTTAACATTGTC
>CACOJQ010000056.1 GCA_902627575.1 uncultured Bacteroidota bacterium | reverse complement strand
AATGTGAACCAAGAGCTACAGTATCAAGATTCAATAATTCGGTCTAAAATAAATGAAGTAAAACAATTATTGCGAAGGAATGACCTGTTGGCCAATGATTTAAAAGTAGCAAAAGAGAAAATAATATCTCTACAAAATATTGCTAAGCGATATGTTTATGAAATAGATTCACTTGCAAATGAAAATAAAAATTTAGTAATTATAAAGGATAGTGTAATTGCTCAGAACAGAAATATCAATTGGAAAAACTATACATTAAATAAAGAGAATGAAATTCTTTCTGAAAAGGTTAGTGTAGGTTCTATATTAAAAGTAATTAGTGCTGATATTACTGCTTTAAAATATACTAATCGTGGAAAGGAAAAAACAACAAAATATGCCAAGAATGTACAAAACATAAGAGTATGTTTTACTATTGGCGCTAATCTTATCAGTAATTCAGAAAATAAAATAGTTTATATGCAGCTAATTAATTCTTCTGGTAAAATAATTGAAAGTAGTGAAGATCAAATTATAGTGGATGATACCTTAACAAATATTACAACTTCTTCGTCATTTGATTATAATAACAATGAGATGGAACATTGTTTTGACTGGCAAAGAACACAGCCGTTAACAAAAGATACATATGTAGTTAATTTAATTATAGAGGGTAGAGTGTCTAAACAACTAAAAATCAAGTTAAGATAATGAAAATTGCTTCATATAATGTAAATGGAATTAGAGCTGCTATAAAAAAAGGATTTGATCATTGGCTTGCTAGTTCTAATATTGACATTATTTGTATACAAGAAATTAAAGCAAATAATAATCAATTTGATCACTCTTTATTTACTAAAAATGGATATAATTTATATTTAAATTCAGCGGATAAAGCGGGTTACAGTGGTGTTGCAATTTTTTCAAAAATTTCTCCAAATCATATTGAAATAGGTTGTGGTATTAATGAGATTGACGTGGAAGGGAGAATTATAAGATTAGACTTTGATTCTTTTTCTGTAATGAGCGTCTATTTTCCATCTGGCACTAATCCTTTAAGACAATCTTATAAAATGGATTTTTTATATGCATTTTTTAATTATATTGAAATTGTAAAAAAACAATACCAAACTTGATTATTTCAGGTGATTTTAATATATGTCATCAGTCTATAGATATTCATAATCCAGAAAGGAATAAAAATACCTCGGGATTTTTGCCTGAAGAAAGAAGTTGGTTGAGTAAGTTTCTAAATAGCGGTTTTGTTGACTCATTTAGATACATTAATAAAAATCCTCATAATTATAGTTGGTGGACTTACAGAGCAAATGCACGATCACGAAATTTAGGTTGGAGAATTGACTATAATATGATTTCCAAAAAATTATTACCAAAATTAAAAAATGCTTCTATATTATCTGATGTTAAGCATTCGGACCATTGTCCTGTTTTATTAGAAATTGAAAAGTGAATACATAAATTAAGATAGAATATAATGGGAATTTTACAAACAGCTGAGAGAAGTTCTAACTTAGATCCATCTGAAAATGTTATTTTTCAACGTCACTTAATAGCCTATAAAGAAGCTGCTAAATTAGTTGGGGGAACAACTTTAGAGATTGGTAGTGGAGAAGGTTATGGCATCAATGAATTAGCGCCTAAATGCACAAGATACATAGCATTAGACAAGTTTGACACATACATTTCTAAAAAGAACAAATTAAAAAATAATATTGAATTCATACAAGCTGAAGTCCCTCCACTAAAAGGAATTGAAAATAATTCTGTTGATTATGTCGTGACATTTCAGGTTCTTGAACACATAAAAGATGACCAATTTTTTTTGTCAGAAATTAAAAGAGTTTTAAGGCCAGCAGGTAAATTAATTATGACAACACCAAATATTTTAATGACTTTAACTAAAAGCCCTTGGCATATAAGAGAATACAACCCAAGACAAATGTATGAAATTGTTTCGCAGAACTTTGAAAGTGTTGAAATGAAAGGAGTTTTTGGTAATGATAAGGTTATGGAATATTATGAGATGAATAAAAAGTCTGTTGCAAAAATTACTAAATGGGATATTTTTAACATGCAACATTGGATGCCTAGATGGTTTTTACGTATACCGTATGATATTTTAAATAGATTTAATAGACATCACCTTCAGGACACAAATACACATTTAGTCTCTAATATAACACATAATGATTATTACATAAAAAAATCTGAAGATAACTGTTTAGATCACTTTGTGATTGCTACCAAGTAGTGGAAAAAGTAAATTTTTTCTTTTTTAATTCTTGAATTATTTCTGTAAGAATTTTATGAGTTTTAATAATACTTTTTTTATTATTATGTAAAACTATTATAGATCCAGAAGTTGTATTTTTTATTATGTTGTTTTTAATTTTATTTGATGAGATTTTTTTTAAAAAATCCCAAGTGAAAATATCCCAAAATACTATTTTATATTTTTTCTTTAACAATTTTATTTGTCTTGCAGATATTTTGCCATAAGGAGGTCTAAATAAATAGTTTGTTGGCATAAGTTCTTGACACTTTTCTACATCATCTATATAGTTTTTTGATGAGGTCAACCATCCGTTTTTATGTGAAAAAGAATGATTTGCTACAAAATGTCCTTGACTAATAATTTCGCTATATAATTTTGGATTTTCATAAATTTTTTCACCAATTAGAAAAAAAGTAGCTTTAATATTTTCTGTTTGTAAAATTTTTAAAATAGTTGGTGTAGCTTCAGGGCAAGGACCGTCATCAAAAGTAAGCCAAATATTATTATTTTTATTGTTTTTCTTCCATATTATGGAAGGATACAATATACGTAACAACCAAGGTGTTTTGACTAACACTAAAGAATTTCAATCAGTTCTACTTCAAAAATTAAGGTAGCGTTTGGAGGAATACCATTTTGTCCTCTTTCTCCATACGCAAGATTACTTGGTATTATAAACTCAAATTTATCCCCAACGCTCATTAACTGTAATCCTTCTGTCCAGCCCGAAATCACTTGAGTTAAACCAAATGTGGCAGGCTCTCCTCTTTCGACAGAACTATCAAAAATTGTTCCATCTGCAAGTTTTCCAGTATAGTGAACTTTAACATTATTTGTAATATTAGGTTTGGTATCTGAATCATTTTTTTCAATAATTTTATATGCTAAACCACTTTCTGTAGTGATGTAATCATCACTATCCTTTAGAGCACTTAATTTCATTTCATAAAGTTCTTGCAAACTAGTATACAAGATTGCATATCTCTGTGATGGGGTGTAATTTCCACCTTGTTGTTGTTGTTTGAGACTTTCTTTTTGCTCAATTTCAGATAGAATAGGAGAGTAATCATCTATTACTTTTGAAATAAATGACACAGAATTATCTGATTTTTGCGATAAATAAATTTCTGCTAATGCCACATTTAAACTAATAATATTGGATTCTGACAAAAATTGTAGTGCTTGGGCACCTCCACTATTAATTGAAACTGATAAATGACTGTTTTGTAGAGTGTACTCCTTTATCATTTCTGATATAATTTTTTCAGCTTTGGTTGTATTAGTTTTTGCATATATTTCAGCCATTAATACTGAAGTTCTATCATACCTGCCTGTTGAATACGGTAAGGTCTCAAAATATTTATCTGTTAAAGCTTCTGCTCTTACGCTGTCATTATTTTCAACTAGCGTATTAGCTAGTTGATAAAATGGATTTCTAAAGCCACTGATTGATCGATCAGTGTAATGACAATAATATACATTCTCGTTATCAATAT
>CACOJQ010000055.1 GCA_902627575.1 uncultured Bacteroidota bacterium | reverse complement strand
GGGTTTATCTGTTAAAATTTTGTAAAAATTTTCTGTATTTGATATTTTTAAAATTTAAAAAATCAATTATAACTAGTAAAATTATATAATTATAACAGTATAAAAAACAGTACTTTAAAAAAACATTTAATGTAATTGTTCGCATTATAAAGGATAAATATGTATCAATTGTAAATATTTAAGATAATGGTGAAATTAAATAATAAGTGATTATTAATAAAAATTAATTAAATCAGTTCAAAATGAAATTAGAAAACAAAAATATTATTGTTACAGGAGGAAGTCTTGGAATAGGAAAACAAACTGCCCACGAGTTGATTAAAAAAGGAGCTAATGTATTGGTTACTGGAAGATCAGAGCAAAGACTAAAACAAGCATTTAATGGTTTAGATGTTCATATTAATGCTTTTGATATGGGAGACATCAAAAATTTATCTAAAAACGCAAATAAATGTCTTGAAATTTTTGATAATAAAGTTGATGTATTAATTAATAATGCTGGTACAGGCTTAAGAAGATCAATAGATGAATTAAATATTGATGATTTTCTACATGTTTTTAATGTAAATGTTTTTGGTCTTTCCCTCTTTACTAAAGATATTGTTCCGCTGATGAAGAAAAATAAACAAGGAACTATTATTAACATTGGATCAACCGCTAGTCTCAAAGGATATAAAAACGGCAGTATATATGCTTCTTCAAAGTTTGCAGTAAGGTGTTTAACACAATGTTGGCAAGCGGAATTAAGACCTTTTAATATAAGAGTATGTCAAGTGAACCCCAGCGAAGTAACAACAGCTTTTGCTAATCCCTCCAGAGTTGAAAGAGAGGAGATTTCAAATAAATTAACATCTAAAGAAATTGCACATGCAATTATTAATGCCATTGAGATGGATGATAGGGGTTTTATTAATGAGTTAAATGTTTGGGCTACTAATCCATTTAACTGATTTTCAAAAGGTTTTCATATTACTTATTTTAATGTATATTACTCATAAAATTATATTACCATAATTTTATGAAACAATGAATTTAAAAATTGCGCTAAATATTAGAAAATAAGCTTTTCTATAACAATCAATAGCTTTATTTTTGCAAAAAAAATATATGACTAGAAAATATGATATGAATTGGCCGGTTGCTATATTTCTTACTATTTGTCCATTTATTGGAATTATAGGAACATGTGTGTATGTATATTTTTATGGTATTTCTTTTATTGAGCCATTGTTGTTAATACTTTTTTGGTTTATTTCTGGTATGGGAATTACTATGGGTTACCATAGACTTTTTTCGCATAAATCATTCAAAACAAATACTATAATTGAGTGGATTTTAATGATTTGTGGTTCTCTTGCTTTGCAAAATACAATTTTAAAGTGGTGTTCAGATCATAGAAAGCACCATAATTTTCCCGAAATGGAAAAAGATCCCTACTCCATAAAAAAGGGTTTTTGGCATGCTCATATTGGATGGATATTAGAAAAAACACCAGAAGATAATAATAGAATTGTTGGAGTGAAAGACTTAGAAAAAAAATCAGTTGTAATTTTCCAAAATAAATACTACTTTCATATTGCTGTTCTATTTGGTTTTTTAATTCCATTACTCATTGGTTTTTATTACGAAAGACCTTTGGGAGCTCTTCTATGGGGAGTTTTTTTAAGAATAACACTGGTTCATCATGCAACCTTTTTTGTTAATTCTCTTTGTCATTTTGTAGGTACTAGAACTTATGACGTTTATTCAACAGCTAGAGATTCTTGGATTGTTTCTTTATTTACTTTTGGAGAAGGTTATCATAATTATCATCATAAGTTTCCAACAGATTTTAGAAATGGAGTAAGGTGGTTTGCCTTTGATCCAAGTAAATGGTTAATTAGTATACTCTCTTTATTTAAGCTAACAAAAGACTTAAAAAGAACTAATGAATACTTCATTTTAAAAAGTAAGTGTGATTCTATTTATAATGTTGTGAAATCATCATTAGATGATACTTCTTCTTCAAGTAAGAAAAAGTTTAAAAAATCATTTGATTTAATAAATAAGTCATTTACTAAATGGAAAGATATTGATCCTACATTTCGTAAAAAATACTCAAAACAAGAACAGAAAAATGTAAAAAGATACAAGAAAGAAATTAATATTTTGTTTAATGATTTAAAGAGATTTAAATCAAGTATTTTGACTGAGCATAAAATACAATCTAAAACTATTTAAAAGACTCGTGTTGTTCAATTGCTACACTAATTTTTTCTGTAATTTGTTCTATTGATTCGTTTTTGTAATCAACTTGTAGAGGATCTTTGATGGTTAAACTAATTTCTGATCCTCTTTTTATTAATTTTAATCCTGTTTTATCAAACGCATTTCTAAATCCTTTTATTACAATTGGAATAATTAATGGATTATTCTCTTTAATAATATAAGCAGTGCCTTTTCTAATCGGTGCCCAGTTTTTTGTTGTTCCTTGAGGAAAAGTGATGAGCCAGCCGTTATCAAGTGCTTTATTTATTTTATCTATGTCATTTGTGTTTATGGGTCTTTTAATGCTTCTGCCTTTACTTTTCCATGTTCTAGAAATTAAAATTGCTCCAGTATATGCTAGTATTTTAGTAAATAATCCTTTTGTCATTGTCTCCTTTTCTGCAATGAAGAAAACATTAGATTTTAGTTTTTTTAGATAACCAATATTTTTTAAACTATTTTTTCTATTGTTAAGACTTGCATTAAAAACATGAATCATAGCTGTAACGTCTAAAAAATATGTATGATGGTTAGCAATAAAAAGTACGTTATTGTCAGGAAGTTTTTTGATTATTTCACTTCCTTTTATTGTAAGATTATTTATGACTGTAAATCTTCTGTATGATAAGATCCCTAAAATCTTTATTAAAAGATCTTTTATAAAAATGTTATAGCCAAAAGGATCCTTTTTAAAGATTTTCATGACACAAAGATATACTTCAAGTAATTAATGTATACAACAAATTCAATTTTTTTGTAATCTTGCTATTATAAACTTAAAAATTATTAAAAATGAATCTCATAACAGCTTGTACTTTTTTACTTATAGCGTCAATAATTACTTTGGCAACAAATTTATTTACCATTTTTCAAGGATTAAATGAGGGGTGGCTATCTTTTGATCAATTTGATAATTTATTTAGAATGCTTATAAATCTTGTTATTCCAATTGCGTTAATTTTTGTGTCATCTGCGCTAGGAAATCAACAAACCCCAAATATCAAAGGATATCTCTGAAATTCGTAATATGTTAAAATAATTTTATTGTCAGACAATGCATATTTTTTTAGGTTTTAAGTTTGTATGTGTTTGTGTATAAATAAATTATCTTTTAAATAACTATCTTATACATTTATTTATTAAAAATAAATTGTTAATATTGGGCACAATTTAAATAAAAGATAAATGAAACGGTTTCTTTTTGCTTTGCTGTATGTTTTTTTCTCTAGTAATTTGTTTGCTACAACATACATTATAGAAACAATAGGTTTTGATTTTTCTCCACAAAATATCGATGCTAATGTTGGTGATTCTATCCACTTTGATCTTGGTCAATCTCACAATGCTGTTGAGGTAAGTGAAAGCACTTACAATAGTAATGGTACTACATCTAATGGTGGTTTTATTTTACCTTTTGGAGCTGATACAACTATAGTTTTAGATTCTGCTGGTATAATTTTTTACATATGTTCACCACATGTAAATTTTGATATGAAAGGAACTATAATCGTTGGTTACGGATGTACTGATCCAACAGCTTGTAATTATGATTCATTAGCTGTTATTGATACAAATTGTTTATATAACACCGCATCAACGACAGAT
>CACOJQ010000054.1 GCA_902627575.1 uncultured Bacteroidota bacterium | reverse complement strand
TGAACATAAATTTAATTTAAGTCTAACAGGAAGAGAAATACACCTCTCTGAAAAAAAGAATCAACTAAGAAATTTTGGGTTTAGTATTAATTATAAATGGGTTGAAGAATTTAAATTTGAGGGGTCTCCTCAATTTACTGGTATAGTACCTTCATATGATGTAGTTGATGTACAAATAAGTAAAAAATTAATTCAACTTAATTCAGATTTAAAAATTGGATCATCAAACGTACTAAATAATAATCATTATGAAGTTTACGGAGGTCCATATATTGGAAGAATGATATACTGTTCTCTTACAATAAATGTAAAATAATTTGCGTAATATTGCGACTCAACTAAAAAAAAAAAAATATGAAAAAAACTTTACAATCAATTCTAGTAATCTTCTTTGCTAGTTTAGTTTTAAATTTAACTGGGCAGACAAGATATCTTGATGATATTTTTACAGATGTTAATGTAACGACAGATATTGTGTATGCTAATAATATCAGTATTTTACCAGTTTTACAAGGTCTTCCTCCTGCTGCTATGGATCTGACATTTGACTTATATGAACCAGATGGAGATACAATCACAAATAGACCAGTAATTATTCTTGCACATACTGGAAGTTTTTTACCTCCAGTACTAAATGGTCAACCTACTGGAAGTAAAAGTGATTTATCAATTGTTGAACAATGCACAAGATGGGCAAAAAAAGGATACGTTGCAATAGCTATGACAAACAGACAAGGGTGGAATCCTACATCAACTGACCAAAACACAAGAACATCAACACTCATTCAAGCAGCATATAGAAGTATTCAAGATGCAAGATCACTTATAAGATTTATAAGACAAGATGAAGCAAATGGAAATACATACAATGTTGATGGGTCTAAAATTGTTATAGGTGGACATGGTACAGGAGGATATCTATCTCTCGGTGTTGCAACATTAGATACTACTGCAAAATTATATCTACCAAAATTTTTAGATCTATCTGATCCTGCGAATCCAATTCCATATGTTATTCCTCAAATATTTGGAAATATTGATGGAACAGACATGGGTTACATGCCTGTTTTTGATTCTCTTGGAAATCCTGTTTTAGACACTTCAGGTAATCAAGTTATGGCTCCATTTGCCTTACCTAATAATGTTGGTTATAGTTCAGAAATTAGTATGGCATTTAACTTAGGTGGTGCATTAGCAGATATATCATGGTTAGAAGCAGGAGATGTTCCAATTGTTTCATTTCACTGTGAAAATGATCAATATGCTCCAATTGATACAGGAGACGTAATTGTTCCTAATACAGGAGATTTTGTTGTAGAGGCTATGGGAAGTAGAACAATTGCTCATTATAGTAATATGTATGGAAATAATGATGTTTTTGTAAATGCTGGTCTAAGTGATGATTTTACTACTGCTGCTAACTTAAATAATAGTGGCTATGAAGGACTTTACGTATTTAAAACACCAACTCCTTCTACTACACCAAATGCATTTGGTGAGATGCCGGAAGAGGAAGGAGCACCATGGGACTGGTGGGATAATGCAGCATATGATCAATTATTTCAAGCTTTAAACGGTGCCCCAGCAGGATATGGTGCAGCAAATTCAATACTAGGAAATCCAGACATGTCTGAAACAAAAGGTAAAGCATACATAGACACGATTCAAGGTTACTTAAACCCTAGAATTTATGTAGCTCTTGGACTTGGTGGATCAACTGATATTTCCGAAGTTATTAACTCATCAACTAAGTTATACCCTAATCCTTGTAATAATTCATTGAACATAGTTAATTATGCTAGTGAAATTGATAACATTACTATATTTAACTTAAATGGACAAGAAGTGTTAAATAAAGATTTTAGTACTAATCTTATCAAGATAAATACATCAAAACTTGAAAAGGGTTTATATATTGTAGATGTTAAGTCAAATAATATTTCAGTTAAAAGAAAATTAGTTATTGAATAACTTTTTAATACTTATTAACAATTAGAAAATAGCCCTAAAATTAGGGCTATTTTTTTCTAGTTTTATCTTCTAAAATAATTCTTTTGAAAAGATTAATTTTTATATTTCTTTTGTTTGTAAATTATTTATCACATTCCCAAACATCATGTGATTTAGATTATTACGTTAACAATAATACTAACGACACATGCTTAATTGCTGGAGATGATCTGACTCTAAGTTTTACCAGTAACGTTATATTTACAGTATTAGATAGTAACGGTACATTAATTTGGAACTCATTTTCAAGTGGAGCGAACACATCAGCTATTTGGTCAAGTTCTTACAGTGGTTTTTTTACTATTCAAGCAGTTACTGCAGGCTTTCCCTTTACAGTAATATGTGAGCAAGACATTATTATTGCATCAGATAACGTTGTGATAAATGATATAACTATTCAAGAATGTCAGGGAAGCACAATAAACTTAGAGGCATTAATTTTAAATTCAAACTCACTTCTAAACACTACTGATCCGCAATTTACATTTCAATTAAATGGAACAACCATTAATGGAGGTAATTTCTATGTTAGTAATTCTGGAGTTACACTCATTGATGTTTATGTTATAGATGGAAGCGGCTGTAGTGATAGTGGATTGATAACAATTAATGCTGTTCCTTCTAATATAGATGTACCAAACTACACGATACAAGATATAGATAGTAATCAAAATATAATTCAAGCATGTGACATAACACAAATATTTTTTAGTGTTAATAATCCAGATTCAAATTTAACATATGAATGGATTATAGACGGAGGACCAAGTTTACCAAATCCAACGTCCCAAAACATAGATGGAAACAACTACTCTAATCCTTCCATTATACCAATTAATTTACTTATTTCTGATAGTTCTTGTACTATTAGTGTAATAGACACAATAATGAGTATAGGTATAGGAAACCTGGGTAATTGGGGTCCTAAATCTGATCCACTTCCTTTATGTAGAGATTCATTGTCAACTATATATATAGAAAGTAATAATCAACCTTTAAATTATATTGGTCCTGGAGATACTATTATTTGGACATCTTATTGTGGTGATTCTATCTTATACGTTGACACATTTTTGTATTCAAACACTCCAGATTTAATTCAATATGACAATCAATTGATTATGCCTTATGAGATATCTTTACCAGAATCATCTTGTGGATGCTCATATACAAATTTACCATCTTCATTTGAAGATAGATATAGAATTGATGTTGAAATCCTTCCTGCCTGCGGTACTGCAACAAGTCAAATTTTAGCCAAGGCAGTTAATGATCCTATTCAAGCAGACTTTTTTAATGAAGATTCTGTTTGTGTAAATGTTCCTGTAGAATTAGTTAATTTATCCTATATTGGTTGTGATGGGGTAACATATGATTCGGGTGAAGACACACTCTGGTATTATTGGGATTATGGAGACTGTACTCCAATTGATACTGGCCTTGCAGTTTTACCAAACGATACATTTCCTGATGTAGTACATACATATACACAGCCTGGAATTTACTATGTTGAACTAAGAGCAAGTTCTTATTGTGGAACTACTGTTAAAAAGGACTCAATAGTCATCCTACCTGCAGCTGACTCAGTTCAATTTGTAATAAATGATTCAAATGTATGTCCAACATGCCCAACAGATATATGTTTGGGAGATACAATTTTTGCCTCGGCTATTGTATATGGTCCTTTAGACACACCTTCTGTTAGAATAGATACATGTCCTGATGGAAGTATTGACACTATAATCGTGCCTGCTGGAAATCCTAATTTTACATTTGATTGGTGTTTTAGTTGGAATTTATATGACTCCATATGTGATATTGGATATTCATTTCAGGATAATGATTCTGTTG
>CACOJQ010000053.1 GCA_902627575.1 uncultured Bacteroidota bacterium | reverse complement strand
AAAAAGGGTGTATGCCTTGTAAAATATATCAACCAATAGTAGAAAAAGTTGCTGAATTAAATAAAATTAATTTCAGAACTGTTCAAGCTGAAGATATGCCTGAAAATTTAAGACCAGATATTTTTCCTTATTTCTATTTAATGAAAGACAAGAAGTTGTTAGAGAATTGGGCAGGTAATAATGAAAGAAAAATGCAAAGTGTTCTGAAAAGACACATAAAAAATTTTATTTCCAATGAGTAAAATTTATTCTTTATTTATTGTATTTCTTTTACCTTTTATTTGCTTAGCTCAAAATTACAAAATCAAAAAAAATAATTTTTTCAATAAATTAACAAAAGAAGAAAGAAGAATAATCGTAAACAAGGGTACTGAAAGAAAATGGTCAGGTAAATATAATAACCACTCAAAGTCAGGAGTTTATGTTTGTAAGGCATGTAATAATCCATTATTTAAGTCTTCACATAAATTTAATTCTAAATGTGGCTGGCCATCATTTGATGATGAAATAAAAGGCTCAATAGTACGAGTGCCAGATTATAGTTATGGTATGAATAGAACAGAAATAATTTGTTCTAATTGTAAGGGGCATCTTGGTCATGTCTTTGAAGGTGAAAGATATACTGACAAAAATGTACGTCACTGTGTAAATTCTATTAGTTTAGTTTTTATAGACATCGAGACATATTTAAGGATTAAGGCAAATCCTTAATTTTATTTCTTGTAAATAAACCTATATTAGCAAATATAAATAGTCATTGTGTTTAGGTTTTTTTTCTTTTTAATAGTGTTGATTCGTTATTCTTGTGTTGCACAAGAATTTACTGTAAAACCCTATTTGCAAAATGCAGGACCAAATAGTATAGTTATTTCTTGGGAATATAGTAACTATGATTCTTCTTTTTTAGAGTGGGGAAAAACATCAAATTTAGGAAATACTGTTGCTGTAAGTCATGAGTTTACAAATTTCCCGGCCTGTCTTTACAGTGGTAGTATTCTTGGACTTGAGGAAAAAACCAAATATTTTTATAGAGTTATTTCAGGTTCCTCTGTTTCTAATATTTATAGTTTTGTAACTCCGGCAAATACTTTGCAAGAGAAGTCAATAAACATTGTTGTTATGAGTGATATGCAAAGAGATGGAAATAACCCTAATAAATTTCATGAAATAGTGCATGATGGTATATTTGAATATATACATACTCATTATGATTCTGATATTAGTAAAGGCCTTGATCTGATTATGATCCCCGGTGATTTAGTTGGCACAGGAACGGATTATAATCATTGGAAAGATCAATTTTTTGCTCCTGCATACCCGCTATTTTCGTTTGTACCCTTATATCCAGTTCTTGGAAACCATGAAATGAATTCTGATTTCTTTTTCAAATATTTTGATCTGCCTAAAAATGGCTCTCCAGGCTTTGAAGAACACTGGTGGTTTAAGGATAATTCTAACGTAAGAATTATTGGATTAAATTCTAATCCTGGGTACAGAATTCAAAAGCAACTTGATTGGCTCGATAGTTTACTTTATTTAACTTCAATGGATAGCTCAATTGATTTTGTTTTTGCTCAATTACATCATCCTCATAAATCTGAACAGTGGACTTCTGGAAATACTGATTTTACTGGAGAAATAGTAAAATTATTAGAAAATTTTACTCATAGTTGTGGTAAACCTTCAGTACATTTCTATGGTCATACACATGGTTATTCTAGAGGTCAGTCAAAAGACCACACTCATCTCATGGTAAATGTTGCTACATCTGGTGGCTATATTGACTACTGGGGTGAATGGCCTCAACAGGATTATGAAGAATATACTATTAGTCAAGACGAGTGGGGTTATGTTTTTTTGGAAATTGAGGCAGGAAATGATCCTCAGTTTACATTAAGAAGATTAAGCCTGGGAGATGATAACATAGCTAAGAAAAATAGCATTGAAGATAGTATTATAATACGTCTTTATAACAATTCTCCTAATACTCCAGTTGGAGTATTTCCTCTTCCTTTTGACACAATTAGTTCAAATTCTATGATTTTAATTGCTGATGATTTTATTGATGTTGATGATGATTTACATGGTGCATCTCATTGGCAAATAAGTGACAACTGTAATGATTTCTCAAATCTTATTTTTGATAGTTGGAAGCAGTATGAAAATTGGTATTTTGATATTAATACTCAAAGGAATGATGATTTAACTGATGAACAAATAGAATACTTACAACCCAGTAGTAATTATTGCTGGAGAGTTAGATATAGGGACAGAAGTTTGGCATGGTCTCAATGGTCTTCACCCATACCTTTTTATACAGACGAAAGTATAATTACAAAAAATCTTATTAAAGTTGTTGATATTTTAGGAAGAAACATTAAAGCACAAAATAACATAATTGGTTTTTATGTTTATGATGATGGCTCAGTAGAGAAAAAAATAGTATTTGATTAGTTTATTTATTTTTTATTAAATATTTGATCAATAATTTTTTTTCTATAATTAAAAATATTGTGTACTTTTTTATTTATGAAAAGTTTATTGGCAATATCTCCTAAAACACCCATAGGAGGAGCGTAAGTAATGATATCAGTCATTAATATACCATCTTCTTTTTCTTCAAAAATATGCTCATGATGCCACATTTTGTAAGGCCCTAATCTCTGTTCATCTACGAAGTATTTATTTTTTTTTATATGTGTGATTTCTGTTACCCAATTTAGAGGTATGTTAAGAAGGGGAGTAACCGTGTAAGTAATAATCATTCCTTCGTACATTTTCTGATCTTTATTTTTTGATTTGATATTAAATTTCATTTCTTTGGGAGTTATCCTATCCAAATTTTTTGGAGAAGACATAAAATCCCATAGATTTTCTATATCTGTTTTAATAAGTTGTTTTTTTATTATTTGTGTATACATTTTAATAGTATTTACTTAACTCTTTTCGCGCTTTGTTTACTTTTGGTGTTATTACCATTCTACAATAACCAGCTGACGTGTTTTGTTTATAATAATTTTGATGATATGATTCTGCCACATAAAATTTTTCAAATTTTTTGAGTTCAGTTGTTATTTTACCATCAAAAAGTTCTTCATTTATTTTATTCATATAATTAGAAATTTCAATTTTTTCTTTTTCGTTATTATATAAAATAATAGATCTGTAATGTTCTCCAATATCATTTCCCTGTCTATTTAAAGTAGTTGGGTCGTGTGATAAGAAAAAGATTTCCAGAAGATCAACTAAATTTATTTTATTACTATCGTAGCTTATTTCACATACTTCTGCATGTTTAGTTAATCCTCTAGACACTTCTTTATATGATGGGTTTTTTATTTTTCCTCCAGAATAGCCACTCATCACATTAGTTACACCATTTACATCTTCAAAAATAGCTTCTACACACCAAAAGCATCCTCCTCCAAGATACACTTTGTTAAGTTGTTTACTTTCTTTTTCATTCATTTTATCATATTTAATAGTTACTCTAATTTCATTTTTTCTATTAATTACCTTCCAAGGTGAATTGTATACAAGAACTTCAAAATCATTTAAAAATTCAATGTTATGTTTGCTGAGAATATTTTTGAGTTCGGTAATTTTTCTTTTTTCAATTTTTTCATTAGAATATCCTGAGAATTCAATACATGCTTTGATTTCGCCCTTTTGAGTATAAATATCTAGATTTGTATTATTAGGTTTAGGAAGTGTTTGCATATCATATTTTTCAGGCATAATAAATGCCATCTCATTTTTATTATGTAGCTTTATAACAACTGGAGTAGTCATTGCAATTTTTTCTTTCTTGGAATTATTTCCAAAAATAAAATCTGCTACATTTCTAAATGAATTGTTACGATCTGTTAAATTTTTTGGGGTATATGTTGCATATATTAGATCTTT
>CACOJQ010000052.1 GCA_902627575.1 uncultured Bacteroidota bacterium | reverse complement strand
ATAAATATTGGAGATTTCATTTAGTTTGGATGATGGCTCAGTGTGCTGATGCGTTACACCTTTTTACATTAAGAGACTTGCCAAATAAATTCCCAAATATAAGAACTAGTTTTGCACATGGTGCAATGCTAGGAATAGCTAATTATGGCAGAAGAATTCAAGGTTTTGATGGAAGGCCTGATATATTTGATGAATTTGAAGACCCTCGAAAAACTTTAGGACATAAGAATATATATTTTGATACATTAGTACATGACTCACATACTTTAGATTTATTAAAAAAACGCGTTGGTGCTAGTCAAATAATAATGGGTTTAGATGATCCCTTTCCACTTGGAGAAATTGAGGGAGTAGGAACATCTTATCCAGGTAGAGTTTTGGAGTATGCTAGAGAAGTTGGTATTATATCTGATCAGGAAGAAAAAGATATTTGGCATAAAAATGTTTTAGCCTGGTTAGGAAACTCTAACATAAGAATTTAATTAAATGAAGGCCAAAATAGAGACAAACAAATATTTTTTTGAAGTTGATTTTTCAAAAGGAAAAGACATTTCTATTCCTATGCTTTTTAATGGCAAACAACCGAGTACATATAATGTTCCAAAAGCAGTTTCAAAACCATACAAGGATATGCAATTTATTGGAGACACAAGAGCTGGTGGCCCATGTAACTTTGAGACTTATACTATAACGCCTCATTGTAATGGTACGCATACAGAATGTGTCGGCCATATCACTACTGAAAGAGTTTCTATTTTAAATTGTTTAAATGAAGAAATTATAATTTCAAAGTTAATTACAGTTTTGCCTGAAGAATCAAATGAAAATTATATTCCAACGTTAAATAAAAAAGAATTAGTTATTTCTAAGAAGCAAATAGAAATTAGTTTAAAAGACATAAAAGATAATGTTTTTGATGCGTTAATAATTAGAACATTACCAAATACCATTCAAAAAAAACATACAGATTACATGCAAACTAACCCCGCATTTTTTACTATAGAAGCAATGGAATATATTGTTAATTTGGGAATAAAGCACTTGTTGGTTGACACCCCTTCTGTAGACAGATTGTTTGATGATGGAGTTTTATCAGCACATAACATTTTTTGGGAGACCAGCGAAAAACTACTTAATAAGGAGGCTGTATCAAAAACAATTACTGAGATGGTTTTTATACATGATGACGTGAAAGACGGTGATTATTTGTTGAACCTTCAAATTGCACCATTTTTTGCTGATGCAGCACCAAGTAGACCTATATTATATAAAATAAATGATTTACAAAAAAAATAGAGAGTTTGCACTTTCTTTGGATGAAGAAGACAAATTAGCAAAGTATAGAGATTATTTCCATATCCCTTGTCAAAAAAATGGAGAGGAACACATTTATTTTTGTGGAAATTCTCTTGGGCTACAGCCCAAAATAACATCTTTATATTTAAATCAAGAATTACAAGATTGGGCTAATTTTGGAGTAGAAGGTCATACCAAGGCAACCAATCCATGGATGCCTTACCATGAGTTTTTATCTGAGGGATTTTCAAAAATTGTTGGTGCTAAATTATCTGAAGTGGTTGCTATGAATACTTTAACAGTTAACCTTCATTTAATGATGGTTTCATTTTATGTCCCAACAAATAAACGTTACAAGATAATGATAGAATCAGATGCGTTTCCATCAGACATATATGCTGTTGAGTCACAAATTAAATTTCATGGATATGATCCAAATGAAGCATTAATTAAGTTGAAACCAAGGGATGGAGAAGATGCTTTAAGAACTGAAGATATTATTTCTGAAATACAAAAGAAAGGAGATGAAGTTGCGCTAATAATGCTTGGAGGCGTAAATTATTATACAGGACAAGTATTTGATTTTGAAAAAATAACAGCTGCCGCTCACTTAAAAAATATTAAAGTTGGTTTTGATTTAGCTCATGCAGCTGGCAACATTAAGTTAGAGCTTCATAAATGGCAAGTAGACTTTGCTGTTTGGTGTACTTATAAATATCTTAATTCAGGTCCTGGTTCAGTTGCCGGTGCTTTCATACACGAAAAACATCATAAAACTAATTTGCCTAGATTTGCAGGATGGTGGGGTCATGATAAAGAAACACGTTTTACCATGCCCGATAATTTCTCTCCAATAAACACGTCTGAAGGATGGCAGTTAAGTAATCCACCTATTTTGTCGCTAGCTGCAATTCGTGCTTCATTGGAAATTTTTAATCAAGCAGGTATTGACAAATTGATTGCAAAATCCAAAAGCTTGACGGACTATCTAGTCTATCTATTGCAGACTATAGATACTGATAGAATAAAAATTATTACGCCCAATGATAGAGGCTGTCAGATTTCGTTAAGGATTTTAAATTCAGACAAATACCTATTTAAACAAATTACTAATTGTGGTGTAATTTCAGACTGGAGAGAGCCCGATGTGATTCGTATTGCCCCAGTGCCTTTATACAATAGCTTTTTGGATGTATGGAGTTTTTATAATATTTTAAATAAATTATTAAGTGAAAAATAATGTTACTATAGTTGGAGCAGGTTTAGCGGGCTCTCTTTGTGCCTTATATTTATCAAAAAAAGGCTATAAGGTTTCCGTCTATGAAAGAAGAGGAGATTTAAGATCTGAAATGATTACGGCTGGGAAATCAATAAATTTAGCTTTATCGGAAAGAGGATTGACCGCTTTAAGAAAAGCAGGCATAGAAAATGAAATTTTGAAGATTGCAATTCCAATGTATAAAAGGATTATGCATGATTATAATGGTGGTTTAACAGAACAGTTTTATGGTAACGAAGACCAGGCAATATATTCTGTTTCAAGAGCGCAGCTTAATGTTGTGATGATGAAACTAGCTGCGCAAAATGGGGTAAATCTTTATTTTAATCAAAAATGCACAGAAGTAGACTTTCCCAATTCAAAGATTGTGTTTGCAAATACAATTACCGATACAAAAAGCGTGGTTTACTCAGAATTTTTGGTTGGCGGTGATGGAGCGTTTTCTGCAGTTAGAAGCGAAATGGTTAAAAAATACGGTCATGAATATTCCTATAACAAGATTGAACATGATTATAAAGAGCTACATATTCCTGCTGGCCAAAATGGAGAATTTTTGTTAGAGAAGAATGCTTTACATATTTGGCCAAGAGGTAATTTTATGCTTATAGCTTTGCCAAATTTGGATGGTAGCTTTACATGTACATTATTTGCTGCAAAGAAAGGGTTAAATTCCTTTGAAGGTCTAAAAAGTAAAAAACAAGTTGAAAACTACTTTTCAAAAATCTTTCCTGACTTTTTTAAAATGGTTCCGGATTTATATGATCAGTGGACAGCTAATCCTACCTCTTCTTTAGGAATCATCAAAACTTTTCCATGGCATATTGAGGATAAAGCTGTTTTAATTGGGGATTCTGCTCATGCTACTGTCCCTTTTTATGGTCAGGGAATGAATGCAAGTTTAGAAGATTGTAGAGTGCTTGATGAGTTGCTTGAAAAAAATGAAAAGGATTTGGGTAAATGTTTTAATGAGTACTCCAAAATAAGAAAGCCAAATGGCGATGGATTACAGGCACTTTCATTACACAATTTTATTGTAATGAGGGATAAAACTGCTGATCCAAAATTTTTATTACAAAAGAAAATAGAGCAAAAATTTGCAAATACCTTTCCAGAAAAGTGGATCCCACTCTATTCAATGGTAAGCTTTACAAATATTCCCTATTCCAAAGCATGGAGTATTGGAAAAAAGCAAGAAGCCATTATGCAAGAGATTATGAAAGTCCCAAATATTGAATCTAAATGGGAAGAGGAAGAGATAATGCTTAAAATTTTAAAAGCGCTGTAGTTTTTTCAGTTTTATATCTTTTTATATCTTTTTATATCTTTTTTTGTGTCTTTTTTGTCATTTTTTGATCCATTTTAAGTTGTTTTTTTGTTTTTTTTGAAATTTTAACTCAACTAACATGTT
>CACOJQ010000051.1 GCA_902627575.1 uncultured Bacteroidota bacterium | reverse complement strand
AGAAGGATCAGTTAAGGTAAATTCATCAAGTATTATTGAATCTTTTGAACCATCATCATTATATGTCCATACTTTAACAATTGCACCTTTAATAAATAAGTTTTCATATGTTTCAGAGTCTATTGGTTCAAAATATCCTTGATTTTTACTTAAAATAACATATGGAGCAAAACCATTTTCAATTACTCCTTCAACCACAACCTTTTCAACAGCTTGAGGTAAATCAAGTGTTATTTCTTCTTGACATGAAATAAAAATTATTAGAAATAAAAATATACTGTTTTTCATTTATTTAAAAGTTAAAGTTCCATGTTACAGATGGAAGTATTGGAAAAATTGATACTTGGTATGCTTTTGGAGTTATATTACCATTTTGAATGTTACCTGCTTCACCATCTGGAGATTCTAAATCGAAATATATAAAGTATGGATTTTTTCTACTGTATACATTATAAATTGAAAAATTCCAAGAAGATTGAAATCTTTTCTTCTTTTTAGGTGTATATGTTGCACCAATATCTAGCCTATGATAAGGTTCCATTCTGAAACCATTCCTTGACGTAAATTCAGTATATACGTTACCTCCAATAGTATATCTTTCTGTTGGGAGAGTAATAGAGTTACCAGTTGCATATACAAAAACACTACTCAAAGTCCATGAGTTTGAAAGTTTATGTGTTAAAGTAACTGATAAGTCATGTCTTCTATCGTATTTTGCAGGAAATGGATCTCCATTATTAACCTCATCAAAATATCTTGTTGTTTTTGATATAGTATAACCAATCCATCCTGTTGTTTTCCCTTTATTTTTTTTAATTAAAAATTCAGCTCCATATGATTCTCCATTACCAAAAACAAACGCATCATCGCTACTTGAATTTGTGTTATCCTCAGGCAAAACACCTTCTTTATACTCTATGAGGTTAGTCATGTCTTTGTAGTAAGCCTCTATGGATGTTTCATACATGTTTTCTTTTAAATTTTTAAAAAATCCTAATGCGTATTGCTCTGAAAATTTTGGTTCAATTACAGCTGAGCTAGGCACCCATAAATCCGTAGGTAGACTCACACTTGATGTTGAGGCTAAATGAATATATTGATAATTTTGAGTATATGCTCCTTTAATTGAGCTTGTTGGATTAATTTTATATCTAAAAGATAGTCTTGGTTCAATGTTTCTGTAATTGTCATCACTACCGTTGAAATCATTTCTAATATAGTCTCTAAAACTTATGTATCCACTGTGTTGAAATGACGAATAACGTAACCCAGCATGTATTTTTAGAATATCATTAACTTCAAAATCATCAGAAAAGTATATAGCTCCTTCATTTGAATATTGTTTGTATATCTGATCAGGCTGAAAAACTACTTCACCGGCTCTTCCAGATGCGTTACCTGGGGTAAATTCATGATAGGTATAATTTGTTCCAAATTTTATTGTGTGTCTTTGATTTGGTTGGTATAAAAAGTCAACTTTTGTATTCCAATCATTAATTCCTGAAAATATTTTTAGTTCAAATTCTTGCTGAGCTATATTAAATTCAAATCTGTAGTCAGAAAAAATTATTGATGTATTCATAAATAATTTGTCATTAAATAAATGGTTCCATCTTAAAGATGTTGTCGCATTACCCCAAGGTATTTCGATACCTATATCATTTTCACTATTATTAAAATTAAATACGTCTCTTCCAAAATATCCACTTAAATAAATTCTGTCTTTGTCAGATATTCTGTAGTTAATTTTTGTAGTAAGGTCATAAAAGTAGTACCCTGAACCACTAAAGGCATTATCTTCGGGCATGAAAGGTTTAGACAATACGTCTATGTATGTTCTTCTTCCTGAAACAATAAAAGAGCTTTTTTCTTTTTGAACAGGACCTTGTAAAGTTAGCCTAGATGAAAGAAGTCCTATACCACCATCAACTTCATATTTTTTGTTGTTTCCATCCTTCATTGTAATATCTAATACAGAAGATAATCTACCACCGTATTCAGCCGGCATTCCACCTTTAATTATATTGATATCTTTAATAGCATCAGCATTAAAAACTGAAAAAAAACCGAAGAGATGAGCCGCATTATATACAACAGCCTCGTCTAATAAAATTAAGTTTTGGTCAGGACCACCGCCTCTAACATAAAGACCTGAATTTCCCTCACCACCAGATTGAATACCAGGAAGCAATTGTGCCGATTTTAAGACATCTACCTCTCCTAAAATTACAGGTAACTGCTTAATATTTTGAACTTCTATTTTTGCTTGACTCATATCAGAGCTACTTACATTTTTGTCTAATTTTTCACCGGTTACAGTGATTTCCTCTGTTAAAATTGCATCACTGTCTAAAGAAATATTTAATCTTTGGTTTTTGTTTAAGTTAATTTCCTTAGTTATTGTCTTAAAACCAATAAAAGAATATATAATTTTATAATTACCTTCTTCAAGTGTCAGTGAATAAAATCCATACTGATTACTAGCTGTTCCTTTAAATGATTCTTTTTCGTATATGGAAACTCCGATAAGATTTTCACCAGAAGCATTATCTTGAACATATCCACTTATTGTAAACTGATTTTGTCCATTTAAGCTAAATGAAAAAAAGAAAAATAAAGTTATAACGTAAACTAGTCTCATGTCTAAAAATGATTTGCAAAAATACCAAAACATAATTCAATTTTAAATAGATTAATACAATTAATTTCTATTTAATTAACTCAATTGTTTATTACTTTAAATTTTGTTAATTTTACAGAATAAAATTAAATAGTTTTCATGAAGTTTTTTTACATATTGTTACTTTTTTTATTAAGTTTTTTATTAAATGCTCAAAATGGATTTTTAAATGGAACTGGTAGTGCGCCAAATTTTACAGTTTCTGATGTTTTACATGGAGATAATCACGAGCTTTATAATTATTTAGATAGTGGATATGTTGTAGTTTTAGATTTTTTAAGTATTACTTGCGGACATTGTATAATGCATACGCCAGGAACAATAAATTCATATAGTACAAACGGACCAAATGGCAATAATTCTGCTAGATTTATTGGGTTAGAGGTCAATTCTTTGACAGACAGCTTGGCAGTATTAAATTATATTAATAATTACAATATTGATTTTCCCATTGCTAATGATGTTTTACCTTACGCGATTAGTTATGAGATGAATTATACACCTACCTTTTATGTTATATATCCAGACAGAACATATACAACAATATGCTACAATTGCGTAACTCCTACTTCTGCATCTCAGATTGAGTATTTATTAGATAATGCAATTGCTGCGTGGCCTCCAATTTATGGATGTACAGACCCGACAGCCACTAATTATGATCAGTTAGCAAATGTTGATGATGGAAGCTGCAATCTTACCTCGTACATAATTAAGACTATTGGAATGTCATTTTCACCAGATACAATTGTTTGTGATGTTGGGGATACAATTAATTTTATTTTATCGCCAAGTCACAATGTTGTTGAAGTTGACTCCTCTACATTTATTAACGGCGGAAACACCTCTAACGGAGGTTTTGTTTTTGGTTATGGTGCTATTGGAAACTTTATTCCAAATAATGTTCAGACGTATTATTATGTTTGTCAACCACATGCTTCATCTGGAATGGTTGGTGTTATTATAGCAAACAATTATGGTTGTACTGATCCAATAGCTGTTAATTATGACGCTATGGCTAATGTTGATGATGGTAATTGTGATTACTCATCATATACTATACAAACTCAAGGAATGTCATTTTCACCAGATACAATTGTGTGTGATGTTGGTGATACAATTAATTTTATTTTAGAGCCCGGTCATAACGCTGTAGAAGTTATTGATTCTACCTGGCTTAATAATGATACAACATCATTAAGTGGAGGATTTAGTTTTGGATTTGGATCAACAGGATATTTCATTGCAGATGACTGTCAGGCTTTTTATTATGTTTGTCAATCTCACGTGCAACAAGGAATGAAAGGCGTGGTAATTGCACATTTTCCTCCGATAGATGGGTGTACAGATTCATTAGCTTTAAATTTTGACTCTTTAGCAATTTATGACGATGGTACTTGTTGTTATATTAGTGGCTGTACAGATTCTTTAGCTGTAAATTATAATCCCTCAGCTTGTTTTGATGATGGATCTTGTTTAACAATTGTTTACGGTTGTACAGGACCTACTTATTGTAATTATAATCCTACAGCTACTTTTGATGATGGTTCGTGTACAGGTTGGGCAGGATGTATGGACCCAGCAGCAGATAATTATAATATGTAT
>CACOJQ010000050.1 GCA_902627575.1 uncultured Bacteroidota bacterium | reverse complement strand
CATTTTGAATCATCTTTATCAACAAGCTTTAAAATAAAATGATTATAGAAAATTCCTGATTTAAAACAATCTTTGGTCAAATTATGCTTATCAAAGAAAATAGAAACATCTTTAGATAACTCTTTAATTTTTGAAGATAAATTATTTTTTTCTATGTATAATTTCTCTCTAATCTTTTTATATGAAGATAAATTACTTTTGTTGGCAATATAGTTTTGTGCGTTTTCTTTAAATAGTTGCTCTGAAAACTCTTCTAGATCATTTTCAATATTGCCACTTTTTCCGTCTTCTACTTTTTGTAATGCAAAATTTACTAATGTGCTTGATAAATCTCCTCCACTATGTGAAATTTTATTTAACAAAAGAGCAACGACTGGTTGAATAATTTTTTTATTATCCATTTCCAATTCAAAATTTTGAGATAATCCCAAATCAAGTGCAAAAGTTCTGACAATTTTATAAGTAAATTTATCAATAGTAGAAATAGCTAAATCTGAATAATTATGTAGAATATGTAGATGTACGTCTTTAGATCTATTAAAAATCTCATCTTTATCTAGCTGAGTGTTATCTAACAACCACTTCAATATACCGTCAACATCTTTTTTTAAAGACAATGCATTTAGATACTTTAATACTCTCTCTTTCATTTCAGTAGCTGCCTTATTTGTAAAAGTGACTGCTAAAATTCTTCTATAATAATTATTATAACCAAAATTATTGCCTTGTAGCGCTAATGCAATAAAACTTAATGATAAAGTATATGTTTTTCCGCTTCCAGCAGATGAATGATATATCTGAAAATTGCTCTTCAAATCAATAAATTTTTAAATGCTAAAGTTAGGATATTTTTTATCAGCAATAAATTTTTCACCTTAGTTTTTTCTTTAAAATGAGAGATAAAAATGTAATTTTTTTGCAATTTCATATTAATAACAAAAAAAAAATTAGATTTGCTGAAATTACCATAGTATGTATAAAGATAAAATAAGAGAGGTCATTTTTGGATATAGAACACGCACAGGTAAACTTTTTGATATATTTCTTCTCATAGCAATTCTGCTGTCTGTAATTGGAGTAATTCTTGATAGCGAGTCCAAAATACATACAAAGCACGGAGATTTATTATTAGACATTGAATGGGGGTTTACAGTATTGTTTACTATTGAATATATTCTTCGTATTTACTGCGTACGCAGTAAAAGAAAATATATTTTTTCAACTATGGGAATTATTGATTTACTTTCAATAATACCTACCTATTTAGTAGTATTCTATCCTCCAATAGGATCACTAATTGGTATTCGTATTATGAGACTAATTCGTGTGTTTAGAATATTTCAGCTTACTCCATATTTGAGAAGTGGTCATAGAATGGAAATTGCTTTAAAATCATCAAGACCCAAAATAATTGTATTTATTCTCTATATTTCTTTGATTGTTATAATTCTAGGAACATTAATGTACATAGTTGAAGGACAGAAAAATGGGTTTGACAATATTCCAGATTCTATTTACTGGGCTGTAGTTACTCTCACTACTGTTGGTTATGGTGATGTTGTTCCTGTAACAGAATTAGGTAAAGGCATAGCTGTATTAATTATGATGCTTGGTTATGCAATCATTGCTGTTCCTACCGGTATTGTTTCTGCAGAGTTTGCAAAAAATGATAAGGAGCAATTAGAAAATCAAGATGAAATTCTTTCTAAAGAAGATGAAATTCTAAATAAACTCAACGCTCTTGAATCAAAGATAGATAAGTTAGAAAGGGATAAATAATTAGAAGTTATCTGATTATATAAATTTGACCTTGCTCTTGGTGTTTCCAGCCTTCAAAGTCTTGAAAATATACTTCATAAATATACACTCCTGTAGGTAAGTCATTACCTGTATCATAATGCTTACCATCCCACCCATTAGAATTTAATAGGCATTCTAAGTCTGTAATATCATCAGTTACATATACAAGGTTAGAAAATCTGTCGTAGATATTAAAGTAGAAAGTTTCTATTCTTATACCGTTATATTGTAAACAGAATTTATCATTTATACCATCGTAATCTGGAGTGAAAGAATTAGGGATATACATCCAATACTCATCCGTTACCCAAATTTGTTTTCTAATAGTATCTTGACACCCTACATTATCTGTAACTACTAAGCTTATTTGATAAATACCTAAAGAATCATATGTATGAAATGGGTTTTGCACAAATTCATTATTTGTATTATCTCCAAAGCTCCACTCCCATGAACTAACATTTCCTTCTGAAATATCACTTAAACTAACAGATGGATATAAAATAGTTAAAGTATCATCTGTACCAATGAAATTAGCTGTAGGAGCATCTTTTATTGTTACCAATGCATTTCCTGAAATGGAACCCGTTTCATTAACATCAGAAAAAGATACTAAACTATATGATCCAGCTGTATATGTATTAACAATGTATGGATTTACACTAGTAGTAATTGGATTTTGATTTGTCCCATCAATTGAATAAATAAAATTATAAGGAGGTTCTCCGCCGCTAAAAGATATTTTTACTTCTGCAGGAAAAGAGCTATTACTACAGATACTATCATTTCCTGAAATAAATGCTTCTAAAGGTGGCTTTGGATATATATAAATAACACATGAATCAGAGCTATTGGCAAAAAATGATGCATTTAATGTAGTGCTTGAAGGTAAAACGGTATTATTAAATGTCTTCCAATAGCTGAATAGCCAATTAGGCTGAACCGTTGCATTTATTGTAACTAAATCTCCAGCCCAATAATTTTGTGAATAAGGCATATTTTGTAAAACACCATCTATATAAACATCTGCCGTACCTGGATTGTTAATATTATAATTAATCAGTACGCCTAACCTTCGATTTACTATAGTATCTACAAATGTAGTATCACAGCCATCTATTATTATTGATGAATTAACAAAAACTCCTGTATCTTGGGGGTTAAATACCATAACATCAGGAACATATACAGTATCATAAGAATTGTTATATGTAAAACTACCAGGTGTCATACTCATTTTCCAAACAAAAATATCTTTCTTTCTTCCTGTGGCATCAAGAACAGTACCATCAAAGTCAGCTAAATCCTCAAAAAAGCCAACAGCATACACATTTCCAAATCCATCAGGGCAAATATCTCCTGTTCTATCATCATCATCTGTATCTGCTCCAGCTAATTTAGCCCATACCCAATCACCTGTGTTTGTTGATCCATCAAGTTGCGCAACCCATGCTGAAGCAGTAGTATCTCCAGTAATTTGAGGTCCAACAGCTAAGTTATCATTAAATACCAGTGTATCCTTAGTTGTACCACCAAGAAAAACTTGTTTGTTAACATCAACAGACATCTGATAGGGTTTATCTGTACCCGAGCTTCTTGCTCTTTTTGCCCATTTCCACTCCCCTTGATTATTCATTTTGGCAACAAAAATATCTCTCTTTTGCTTGTGACTCAAAGTATCACTGCCATTTGATGCGTTAGCTCCAGGAAATACCATTGGATTTCTATATTCTCCTGTAACATAAACATCATTACATACGTCAACAGCAACACTATTAATCCTATCGGTTTTATTACTACCAATACCTTCAGCCCATAGCCAATTACCATCTTTATCCATCTTAAAGATAAAACCATCCCATTCCCCATTAGAAGATAAAGTAAATGGTCCATAAGTAGCAACTTGATTAGGTCCTCTTTCCTGAAATCCACCAACTACATATATATTTGAAAAATTATCAATTGCAAGTCTATTATCTCTTGAACCTCTTTGATCTTTAATTCCATCAAATTTATCTACCCAAAGCCAGTTCCCTAAGGAATCTAGTTTTCCAATATATCCCATGGGTTGGCAATCATTACCCCACTCTGGATTTTCTATAGTAAAAGTATCAAAATCAGCATCATAACCAGAGAAGAAACCCGTAACATAAATAAAACCATCTTTATCGACTTTAACATCATAAGAATGATCATCGGCATCATATATTGGATAAGGACATCCACCTGATGTATTATCTCCTCCAAAGCCAATTACCCACTGTGGATTTCCGTCTGTATCAATCTTTGCTAACAAGGAATTATCATGTGCATTTGTTTGATTACCAGGAACACTTACTGTTCCTGGAGCACCATCGACACCTAACTTATAGCTACTCCAAAAAGTACCAGTGATAAACACATCTCCACCAGGCGTAACATGCATGCCAAGAGCTCTATCATCACAGCAACCATATGCTTGATTACCACCAGGGACTGCCCACAATACATTTCCGTTAGAATCGAGTTTAGCTACAAAATTTTCTTTGTTTGTCCCCTGAGAAGGGTCATTCTCCAAAGAAATTTGATCAAAATCAGCTTCAGAATTATAATATCCACTAATATATATAAAACCCAATGAATCACAGCCTATTGAAATGCCTTTATCAGACTCAGGTCCACCAAAAGATTTAACCCAGTCTGTTGTCTGTGAATAAACAAC
>CACOJQ010000049.1 GCA_902627575.1 uncultured Bacteroidota bacterium | reverse complement strand
GTTTCTGACTGGGAGGATTTTATAAACTTATATAAAGTTGCACAAACAGATTCAACTTTAAAGGATGCTATCGCTACCGCAATAAATGCTGGTGTAGACATGAGTATGGTTCCAAATAATCCTGAATATAAAACTTACTGTAAATTACTTATTGAATTAGTAAATGAAGGTAGAGTTAGTCAAGTGCGATTAGATGATGCTGTTAGAAGAATACTGAGAGTTAAAAATCAATTGGGATTACTAAATAATTATAAAAAGCCTAGTATTAAGGATTACAATAAATTTGCTTCAGATGAGTATAGAAATGCTGCTTATGATGCTGCATCTGAGTCAATTACACTTTTAAAAAATAATAATATTTTACCAATATCGCAAGAAAAGTCAGTTCTACTCATTGGCCCTACTGCAAATAGTTTAAATTGTTTAAATGGGGCATGGACGCATACTTGGCAAGGTGTAGATGATAAGTACAATAACGATTTCCCAACAATTAAAGATGCAATTCAATCAAACTATTCAAACTTTGCATTTTTTGAAGGTTCAAAGTTAATTATGGAAAATAAAGACGAAAAAGATGTGCAAGCGTCTGATTTGCAATTAGCAATTGAGCAAGCAAAATCCTTTGATGTTGCTATTGTTTGTTTAGGTGAACTTCCTTCAACAGAAAGACCAGGAGATATATACACATTGGATCTACCAAAGGAGCAGCAGCTAATTGTTACCTCTCTTGCTGACGAAGGAATTCCTATTGTGTTGGTTTTGGTGCAAGGAAGGCCCAAGATTATAAGAGATATAGAAAAACTGGCTGATGGAATTATCTTAGCTTATCTACCTGGTGATCAGGGGGGTGCTGCTATAGCTGATATTATTGCTGGTAAAATTAATCCTTCAGGAAAGTTGCCTTTTACATATCCAAAATATAATGGTGTTAAAATGCATTATGATCATAAGCAGTCAGAGGTAATAAATGCAAATACATGGAAAAATGATTTTTACGATCCTCAGTGGGATTTTGGTTTTGGATTGAGTTATACTGATTTTGAATACTCAAACTTAAAAATTAACAAAAAAACTATTTCGAACAATGATGAGTTAAGTATTTCTGTGGATATAACAAATAAAGGACAAAGAAAAGGAAAGGAGGTTGTACAACTTTATATGAGAGATCATTTTGCAACTATTTCTCCTCCACTGAAAAAACTGAGAAGATTCTCAAAAATTGATTTATCTCCTCAAGAAACAAAAACTGTAACTTTTACTATTAACAGTGAGGATTTGAAGTTTTATGGAATAAACAATGAGTGGATTGTTGAAGATGGTAAGTTCAGTATAATGATTGATAATTTGAAGCGGGACTTTGTATTTAAAAATTAATGAATCATAATTTCTTTCATAGTATTTTCTTCATACTTATATTATTTTCATCTACATTGTTTTCCCAAAATAATATTCAGAATAGTTTCCAAAGTACACCTCAAAATATTAAAGATCCAATATCTAATTTAAGAATGTCAGGTTATTTTAGATATCTTGGATATGTAAGAAATTTTCAAGAAATCTATCCTTTAGATATAGCTAATTATTATTCAGGTCCTTATCCTCAACAAACAACAATTAGTGTTGGTACTGGATACAGGGAACCAATGCTGATGCTCTCAATTTCTGGTCAAGCAAAAAAAGAATTAACATTTGGAACAGATCTTCTAATGAATAGCCCTTTTAATGGAGATTTTCAGAATAATTTGCTTTCTCTATATTTAGGATCAAATTTATATTCATCATTAAAAACATCTTTTGGTAATTTTTCATTACAAGCTGGTGGAATAAAATGGTACAGACAGAGTAAGTTAACGGCATGGGCTGAAGAGGGTTACCTAAGATACAGTCTTTTTGAAAGAGCTCCTTACGATCCATTAACAAAAGAGGTTTCAGACAGGTATAGTGAGTACTATAACAAAGGCTCTATTTCTCAAGATTTACGTTTTGGAAATATTGCATTTCAAGGAATTACATTTACAGGTTCATCTATTAATAGTTTTAATAACTCTGAACTTTCTTTTCAGTCTGTTCTTGGAAAAACACAAAATAATATAGGCGAATTAATATCATATGGTAAAGATGATTATGCTGCAGGGCTAAGATTAAATAACAAATTTTCAAAATCTAATTTCGCTTTAAATTATTTTACTTCTATAACCGCTACTGATTCTGTTAAAAATAATTTCAGACAGTTCTCAATTTATTCTTCTGAATTTGATTTTAAGATTAAAAATATAAGAATTTCTGGAGAAATTGGATTAGGAACCTATCAATCTCATCTTATTAATAAAAGAATAGGAGAGTTGATTTTATTTAACTTAGATATTCCTAGTGAATATACTTATATTCCTTTTAAACTTCAGTATTCGAGAATTGCGCCAGAAGCTGTAAATATTAATTCTTCATTTCAAAATACAACTTTCTCTGATTTAGTAAATACCGCAGTAATTGAAGAAGGTGCTGATGCTACAATTTTGAGTTCACTAGGTGGACCTATTAATAATTTGGGTTATCTTGCAAATAACAGAGAGGGAATTAGTGTGAATACAGAGTTTAATTTAGGAGATTTAGTGATTTCTTTAGGAACAGGTTTTTACTCTGAAATTGAAAGAGTTAATACAAAATTTTCATATAATCATAATTCAACAGGATTAATACTTTCAAGGATTTCTTATTTTAGTTCTGGATATGGTCCTTATTCACAATTTAATTCATATTACAGGGGTGTTTTCGAGGAAGTTAATGTCGGTGACGTCTATGTTCAGATTGCTGATACAACGGGTCCGTTTGGAGAACCTGTTTTTGAAAAACAAAACATCTTAATTGACTCTGATTCGTTACCTATCTTTGACAAGTTTTATTGTTCATCTGATTTACATTTAAAATATAAAACTACTTTATTGAATAAAAATCTTTATTTATTCTCACTAACTAATTATAATACTGCACAAGATTTTTTTAGTCTATTACCAGTTGTAAATTCTACAGCATTTATTAGAAGTTTTAATCATCAACTAGATATTTCTTACGAGTTGTCAAAGTCAATAAATCTAGTTTTTAAACATGCAACAGAAAGAATAAAATGTAATGATATGACAGATATTGATTATAAAGATCCTTATCCAAATGACATTTCGTGGGGTGAAAATAGTGATTATGTTCCCTCCATGAAACCAAGAGATCAGTATGGTCAAATCTTTGGTGGAGGATTAGATATTCAATTAAAAAGTGGAGCTTATCTTTTTTTAAGACACACTTTTTTTCATTTTTATGATAAAAATTTTAGTGCGACTAACATCAAGGGAACTGAATCAACAATAGAATTAAAAATTAATTTCTAATGAAAAATATACTTTTAAATATTTTAATAATTTTTTTAACATCATATGCTTTGTCAACTCAAGCTCAAATAAAATCCAAAGTTTGGTATGATGGAAATGCAAGGGTTATGTATGATAGAGATATTTTAACTGGCGATAACTTAGATCAGAAAGATACTGTGTCTACTAGAAGTAATGGAACAGGTTTTTCTAAAATAGATTTAGGGTTACATTTTACTCCAATAAATGAAATTGAAATATCTTCTTCAATTCGACTTCAAAATGACTTTGGAGGTATGTGGGGTAATAGAAATTCAGTTACACTCAGATCTTTATCTGCTAGTGGAGTTATATATAATAAAATTAGATTTGGGATAGGTGATTTATTTTTAAAACAATCAAAATATACCCTCTATAATTATTCTCAAGATTTATCTCATTTTGAATCAGATGTTTTCAGCTTCTATAGAGAATATGTAAATTATGAAAATTATTACAAAGAAAATTATTGGAGGTTACAGGGTATTCAAACTAATTTTTCTTATAATATGTATAATATAATAGAGCAAATTGATATTGATGCATTTACATCAAGAATTAGAGGTGCTCAATGGCTTGGTGATCCAGAACTACTTATGTTTGGGGGAACATTGTTTATTAGATTAAATGAAAAAATTAAAATAGGATCACATTATATAAATACTTTTGAAATTAAATCTACATCAAATACAGATATTGCATATTTTAATCCTGTCTTGACTGCTAAATTTATGTATTCAGATAAGTTTTTGGATATGTATCCATTAGATATATTAGTTGAAGGAGGGGTATCTAAAAGAGGTTGGGAAGGAGATGGTTTTGCCCCTGAAACTCAAGGGATGTTTTTTAATAGTACATTTCAATCAAAAATTAATAACTCTAACTTAAGATTAAATTTTAAGCTTGTTGATACTGATTTCAGAAGTATTGGGGCACAAACACGAAGATTAAATTATTCATTAGTACCGTCATCTTATGCATATTATGGTAATAGCTATACTCAAAGAAAAATTGGATTATTAGATATTATTTCTGATCCAGATATTTATAATCAAAGACTTTCAACTTCACTAATGGATTATAATCCAATTTACAGTGCAACATTACCTTATGGTGATGCTACTCCAAATAGAATTGGAACTGAAGTGAGTATAGAAGAAATAAAAATAACAGGCTTTTTAAAGTTAAACATAGATGCTAAGTATTTTACTGAGTTGATTGGACAAGGAACTACACAGAAAAGAAATTTTTTAAACGGAGCAATATCTTCTAAATTACATATCAATAAAATTTTTGATATCAGTGTCCCAATCATTATAGATGCGAGTGCTTTTGCTGAAAATATTAAAAGATCAGGTTCTGAGTTTGAGAGAATAAATTTAAAGACAAATTTGATTAGTTCAGGAATTTTAGTTGGGCTTGCAGATAATCTTAGCTTAGTTTGCGG
>CACOJQ010000048.1 GCA_902627575.1 uncultured Bacteroidota bacterium | reverse complement strand
AGAAGCGGGGGCTAAGAGGGCTATTAAATTACCTGTTGGAGGAGCTTTTCATTCACCACTGATGGAATCTGCAAGGGCAGAATTAGAAGAGGCGATAAATAACACTGATTTTAAAATGGGGGACTGTCCAATTTACCAAAATGTTACTACTAAAGCTATTACATCACCAGAAAAAATAAAGCAAAATCTCAATAAACAACTTACCGCTTCTGTATTGTGGACACAAAATATGTATCAAATGATTGCTGATGGAGCTTCTGTTGTAATAGAGGTTGGCCCAGGTAGAGTTCTACAAGGACTTTTTAAAAAAATTGACAAAGCCATAATAACTAAAAGTGCGGAACTATAAAGTGTAGTTTAAAAGTTTATTACTATTATGTAAGTCCTGCCATGATTTTTTATTTTGGCACTTTTTATATAAGCTAGCATGTTTCATATTATGACAATCAGAGCCAATAAAACTAATCATCTGTTTATTAATTAAATGCTCTGCTCTTTTTCTTACTCTGCTTGAATAATAATCAATTAGAGAAAGAGTATTAAGTTGAAAAAACACTCCTCTTCTTGCTAAATTTAAGTAATCTTTATCTGTAAAATATAAATATCTTTCTGGGTGAGCAAGTATAATCTTATAGCCTTCTAATTGTAATTTAAAAATAACTTCATGTAAACTTTTTGGAGCTTCAATGAATGACAACTCTATCAGAATATAATTATCTCCAAATGTGAGAAACTTTTCTTTACCTATTTTCTGTTCAAATTCATAGTCAACATAATATTCTGCTGCTGCTTCAATTTGCATATTAATATTATGTAGTTTTACTTCTTGTTGCAAGCTCTTTAAGCCGCTTAAAATGGCTTCAGTTGTATTTTTATAATAATCACTCATCACATGAGGAGTTGTAATTAATTTTTTAAAACCAAGTTGCTGTAAAGTCTTAATTATTTTTACTGATGTTTCTAAAGTTTCAGGTCCATCGTCAATTGCAGGAATTAAGTGAGAGTGTAAATCAGTTTTAATTAAAGAAAAATCAATTTGAGATAAATTTAAATCTTTGCTTTTAAAAAAATTCCATTTGAACATTTAGCTGTATTGCTCTTTATAATAATTTTGATACTCCCCTGATGTCACGTTATCCATCCATTCTTGATTTTCTAAATACCAAGTAATAGTTTTTGCAAGTCCCTCTTCAAACTGTAATGAAGGTTCCCATCCTAATTCGTTCTTTAACTTATTAGCATCAATAGCATATCTTTTATCATGGCCTGGACGATCTTTAACGTAAGTAATTAATGCTACGGAACTTCCCTGCTCTTTATTTAATGCGATATCCATTTGTTTACATAAAACTTTTATTAAATCAATATTTTTCCATTCATTAAATCCTCCAATATTATATGTGTCACCTCTATTCCCGTGATGAAATATCTTATCAATAGCTATGGCATGATCCTTAACATAAAGCCAGTCTCTTGTGAAATTACCATCACCATAAACAGGCAACTCTATTCCTTTTCTAATATTATTAATAAATAAAGGCAATAATTTTTCTGGAAATTGATTAGGCCCATAATTGTTTGAACAATTAGAAATTACAAAGGGTAAATTATATGTGTTTCCATAAGCACGAACAAAATGGTCAGAACTTGCTTTTGATGATGAATATGGCGACTGGGGATCATAAGGAGTTGTTTCTAAAAATAATCCTTTTTCTCCTAAGCTTCCATAAACCTCATCTGTAGAAACATGATAAAATAAGTGATTTTTTTTGTTATTTAGTTTCCAAGATTCTTTAGCTGCGTTTAAAAGATTTACTGTTCCTACAACATTTGTCATAATAAAATCCATTGGATTAGTAATAGATCTATCTACATGACTTTCAGCTGCTAAATGTATTACCCCATCAAATTTATACTTTTCAAAAAGATTATGTATATAATTCTTATCAACAATATCACCTTTTTCAAACACATAATTATTCTTCAACTCTATATCTACTAAATTTTGAAGGTTACCCGCATAAGTCAGCTTATCTAAATTAACTATTGTGTAATTAGGATATTTATTTACAAAAAGTCTAACTACATGTGATCCTATAAAGCCCGCACCTCCTGTTATTAATATAGTTTTACTCATCTTACTTTTACTAAATAGCAAATATATATAATAATTAACTTATGGTTAATGTCATTTGTTCTAGTTATACTATTTTAGCATTTAAATGATTAAAAGAAAGAAAATAAAATTTGGAATAATAGTTTTATTAATTTTATTTAAATTTCCTTCTTTGGCTCAAGAAGCTAAACAATCTGCTTTTGAATTTAGCTATAATTATCAAATCCCAATTGGGAAATTATCAGAAAGGTATGGAAACAATTCAGCTGTTGGAATAAGTTATTTTTCTGAAAAATCCAATAATTTAGTTTATGGAATAGAATCTTCATTTATGTTTGGCTCAACACTAAAAGACACAAACATATTTAATAATATATCAACTTCTACAGGAGCTATTATTGGTGGAGATGGTTACTATGCTAATGTGAATCTCATGCAAAGAGGGTGGAATACTTTTATATTTGGAGGTTATGCATTTCATTTTTCAAATAAAAATCTAAGCGGTATATATATTACACAAGGAATTGGTTTTTTAGAACACCAAATATTTATTGATACGAGAAATCAAAATATCCCCCAATTAAATGAGGAAATGAAAAAAGGTTACGATAAGCTAACTAATGGCTACAGTGGTAAATTTATTGTTGCATATAAATATTATGATCAAAACGGTAGATTTCAAATTAACACTAATCTTAATTACTTGTTTGCTTACACTAAAAATCAAAGAACATATGATTTTAATGGTGAGTTATATTATCCAAAAGAAAGAACATGGGATAATTTGTTTGGAATTAGTATAGGTGTCATTATACCTATAAATAGAAAAAATAATGAAGAATTTCATTACTTTTAGATGAACACAATTTACAACATTATAATTCACATATATACACTTGCGATTAAAGTATCTTCACTATTTAATTTAAAAGCAAGGCTATGGATTGAAGGGAGAAAAAATATCTTTAATAATCTTAAAAAAAAGCTAAAGGATGAGAAGAATACAGTTTGGTTTCATTGTGCATCTCTTGGTGAATTTGAGCAAGCAAAACCAATAATAAATGCATATAAATTAAAATATCCTAATCATAAAATACTTCTAACATTTTTTTCCCCGTCAGGATTTGAGGTTCAAAAATCAAATCCAATTGTTGATTGGGTTTTTTATCTTCCCAGCGACACTAAATTCAATGCTAAAACATTTATTAATATTACTAGACCTATCAAAGCCATTTTTATCAAATATGAATTTTGGTTTAATTATATAAATGAACTTTATAATAAAAAAATACCTTTATACATTGTATCGGCTATTTTTAGAAAAAATCAAGTTTTCTTTAAACTAAAATGGTTCGAAAATCAGCTCAGAAAAATTACCCATATTTTTGTGCAAGACAAACAATCACATGATTTGTTAAACTCGATTCATATTAATAGTCAAAGTATTAGTGGGGACTCAAGATTTGATTCAGTAATTGCCAATGCAGAAGAAAAACAAAATATAAAATTAGTTAAAGAATTCTCTCAAAATCAAATAACAATTGTTTGTGGTAGTACATGGCCAAAAGATGAATTAATTTTAAAAAGATTAATAAAAAACCACCAATCTTATAATTACATTATTGCACCTCATGAGTTTAATAATATTAAAAACCTACAAAAACAAACTAACGGATTATTATTTTCAAAAGCTGATAAAAATAATATAAATGCAAGTAATGTTTTAATTATTGATCAAATCGGAATATTGTCTCATATATATAGGTATGGCAAATACGCATACATAGGTGGTGGTTTTGGTAGAGGTATACACAATATTTTAGAAGCTGTAATCTATGGGGTACCAGTTATTTTTGGTCCTAAATATGGAAAATTTAAAGAAGCGAGAGATTTAGTAAATAAAAAGGCAGCTAAATCTATAAATAACTACCAAGAATTAGTTGCAGCATTAGGTTATTTTGAAAAATTTGATAAATCAATAACAAAAAAATACATTAACGAAAATAGTGGTGCAACAAATAAGATTGTAGAAACATTATAGAACATTTTAAAAACCTCTTTGTCTTTTTGCTTCAAATATCAAAATAGCTGCTGATACAGATATATTCATCGAATCAATTTTCCCTTGCATAGGTATCATAATTTTTTTCTTCGATTCATTTCTCCAAAATGATGATAAGCCTTCTGTTTCATTACCTAAAACAAATGCTGTTGGCTTATTATAATCTACAGAGTGATATGAGCTTGGTTTTTCTTGTAAAACTGCAGCATAAATATTTACATTTTTTGTTTGTAAATAATCAAATATTTCTTTTGAACTACCTATACCAATTTGATTCGTAAATATACAACCAACGCTTGAACGAATCACATTAGAATTGTATATATCTACGCCTTGATCTGCTATTAAAACAGCATCTATCTTTGCAGCATCACAAGTACGTAAAACTGCTCCAAGATTTCCTGGTTTTTCAATATTTTCAACAACTAAAATAAGTGGATTATCACTAATACTTAAATTAAATAATGAATGTTTTTTTTTATTTGCTAATGCTAATAAACCATCAAAACCCTTTCTATAAGACAACTTTTCAAAAATTTCTTTTGAAATTTCAACTATTTCAATATCCTTTGATACTTTTAAGTCTGATACCTTACACAAACCCTTATAAACTAAAATCTTTTCAATTTCATATCCTCCATTAATTGACAAATAAATTTCCCTCTTACCTTCAATTAAAAATTGGTTTTTTTCTTGTCTAGATTTTGATTTGTCTCTTAAAGAAGCAACAAGCTTTACTAAATGGTTTTGGGTAGACGTTATTTTTTTCATGTTTAACAGACCTTAATCTGATCTTATGATTTTCAAAATA
>CACOJQ010000047.1 GCA_902627575.1 uncultured Bacteroidota bacterium | reverse complement strand
AAAAAAAATAGGAAGAATACTAAATGATTCTAAAAAAGTAAACACTTTTTTTCTAATATTTATTTTTAGTGTTTTTTTTACATTTTGTACTAAGTCACAAAATTGTCAAATTATTGACACTGCAATTGTTACAAATGTTAATTGTTTTGGTGATGCAACAGGATCCATCGAATTGTTTATGCTTGATACGTTAGTGCCATATTCTTTTACTTGGAATAATTTGCAAACTGATCAAAATATTTATAATTTAACTTCTGCTAGTTATAATGTAATTATAACTGATATTACGAATCCTTTATGTGTTCAGGATACAACTTTTATTATTGCTCAACCACAAGACCCATTAACCTCAACTGTTAATTTGTATCAAAATGTTGATTGTTTTGGAGATTCTACAGGAGTAGCTTATGCAGATGCAATAGGAGGAACTTTTCCATATACTTATTTATGGAGTAACGGACAGTCTTCTCAAATGGCAAATAGCTTATGGGGTGATCCGAGCGGTCAAGGTATTCCATTTACTCATTCTGTCACCATAACAGATAATTTAGGTTGTACTCTTGTTGATTTTGTTGATATTGTTAATTCTCATGCTGAAATATCAGGAACACTTGAGATTTTAGAACAAGTTTCTTGTTTTAATGCATGCGATGGAATTGCACAATTATCCTCTTTCGGAGGTGTTCTGCAACATACTTATTTTTGGGATAACGGCCAAACATACATAGGAAGTGGTCCTGACACTGCTTATAATTTGTGTTTTGGTGGACATAATATTATTATTGAGGATGCACTTGGTTGTAGAAAAACAATACCTTTTATTATAACACAACCAGATGAATTATTCGCTCAAGCAGAACAAGTTCAACCTGTGCAGTGTTATGGCTTTGATGACGGAATTGCTTTTTCTTCTGCCACAGGAGGAACAACACCTTATTTATTTGTTTGGGATGATCCAAATAGTGGTCCAACAGGACAAGATATAGATAGCTTAACGCCTGGAATTCATGTTGTATATGTAACTGATGCTAATGGTTGTACTGCAAGTGATACTGTTGTGATTTCAGAGCCTACTCAACTTGAAGTAATTATCGTAGATTCTATGACAGTTTATTCTTATTGCGCAGGTACTAATTCAGGACAGTTATGTGCTCTTGCAAGTGGAGGTACTCCAAGCTATAATTATTTGTGGAACGACGGATTAAATCAAAATACAGCATGTGCATATAATTTATCTGCTCAATTTAATGATTATACAGTTATCGTCATGGACGAGAGAAATTGTATTGCATCTGCATCTTTCCAGTTAGATTCTATAACAAATAGTATGAACACTGATTCTGTTTTAATAGATATTTCACATGTTTCTTGCTTTGGAATTTATGATGGTTCAATAAACGTTAACAATGTCCCTGGAGGTCTTGGTGGTGTAGCACCATATACATATACATGGAATGGACCAGGAACCTACACAGGCACAGGAGATAACATAAGCTCATTATATGCTGGTAATTACGCTTTAGTTATTGAAGATACAAATGGATGTGCAATTACTATAAATGCTGATGTAAATGAGCCTGAGCAATTAGAGTATACTACTTACAACGTTATAGGAGAAACTTGTTATGGGGCAAATGATGGTCAGATTTGGGTAAGTGTTACAGGTGGTACAGGTACTTACTATTATGATATTTCTGAGATTGGAGCGTTTCCAATACCAAATGTAAATCAAGTTGCTTTAATAAATGATTCCTTAATTACTGGTTTATCTCAGGGAATGCATTCTATTTATGTCACCGACGATAATAATTGTGAAGGCGCAGTTGTTTGGGGAGGAAAGTGGATGGAAGAAGTAGACTCAGGAGTAGTTGTGAGTTTAACTGGTGTTGTTACATCAGACGCCTCTTGCTTTAATACAAACGATGGTCAGGCATGGATTCAATGGCCCGGAGCAGATCCATTATTTAATTACACTTGGGAAACTGATCCAGTAGGAACAGTAATAGATACTGGAATTAATACTTATATTTTAAACCCTGGAAACTATAATTTAGTAGTTCATTATGCAGATAGCGCTTCTTTTGGACAGAACTATTCTGGTTGTGATTTAATTCAACCTTTTACAATTGGAAGTCCAACTCCCTTAATTTCTGGTGCTATTGTTATTGATGAACAATGTTTTGACTCGTTAAATGGATATATTCAGTTAAACCCAAGTGGCTCAAACCCTTCTTACAGTGTTGTCTGGGATACAACAACTTCTGTTCCTGGAAGTTCAACTGCTTTTGTGCAATCTCCTTTACAACCTGGAGTATATACGGCTACAATAACCGATGCTAGTGGTTGTGAAATAACAGAGGATTATATAGTTGCTGAGGCAGATCCAATTACAGCTACAATTTCATTTATATCTCCATCGTGTTTTGGTTTATCTGATGGTTCAGCAACTATAACAACATCAGGTGGAACTCAACCATATATATATAATTGGTCCAATGGAGGAAATTCAGCATCCGCTGTGGGATTATCTGCTAATATTTATACAGCAAATGTTTTAGATGCAAATGGATGTCCGGCTAGCTTTAGTGTTACAGTTACTGAACCTGAGCAATTAATTGCAAGCGTTGACGCTACTTTATTTTATAACGCTGACGAAAATGGAAATCCCTACCATATCTCGTGTTTTGGATTATCTGATGGGGCAGCAGCAGTAACAAATGGAGGTGGAGTAGAGCCAATAACATATTCTTGGTCTCCTACACCTTCTAATTCTGCTATTGCTACAGGACTTTCTGCAGGAACTAATACTGTTACTGTAACAGATGCTAATGGATGTGTTGAAATCGCAACCATAGACTTATATGAACCAAATCTTCTTGAGCCAAATCTTTTTGAAAATATTTATTCAACTTCTACAAATGGAACAACTAATGAAATTTCTTGTTATGCAGCAAATGATGGTTGGTTACAATCTATACCATCTGGTGGTGTTGTGTCTAACATTGGTTATCAATATATTTGGAAACAAGATAATACAGGACTTACAGTCTCATCAGTGAGCATGGCTGAAAACCTACAGGCTAATACATCATATACCGTTTTTGTTACAGATGCAAATAATTGTACTTCAACAGAAACTTCAACTATTTTGGATGAACCTGTACCGTTTGTTGCTGATGTAACAACAACTAACTATGCTGGCTCAATGCATGCTGAATTTTCAGTTGAATTTATTGATGCAACAATTTCTAATGATCCATTTGATTTTAACTGGACATGGACGGATGGAACAAGTTATTTCTCAAACGGTACTTTAAATATGAATCATATTTTTACCGATGACAATATTGGACAAAACAATGTGTATGTTATTGTTACTAATTTAGCTACTGGTTGTACTGATTCTGTTCCTTTTGTTATCGATGTTCAGGGAATTCCCGACGTAGATAATGTATTTACACCTAATGGTGATAATGTAAATGATTATTTTTCTTTTGATGCATACGGTATGAGTTACATAGATATATCTATTTACAACAGATGGGGACAATTGGTAAGCGCATGGAGTGGAATGAACAAAAAATGGGATGGTCTTGGAATAGATGGTAAAGAATTGCCAGAGGGTGCGTATTTTTATAATTTAATTGCTGAAGGTGAAGATGGGCATTATTACGAATACAAAGGTTCTATAACCTTGATAAGATAAAATAGAATTTTCTAATTTTAAAAAAAATTTATGAGAAGATTATTTTTTGCCTGTGCATTTTTAACTTCACTATTTTCTTACGGTCAAATAATTGTATCTCCTGATACTACAATTTGTGGTAATTATCAGGACACTTTACTTGCACTAAGTTCAAATCAAAGCTCTATGTCATCCGATGATCAACATGATGTTGTTGTTGATATTGGTTTTACATTTAATTTTTATGGTATTCCATATACTCAGTTGGTTGTATCAGGTAATGGTTATGTAACATTTGATATTTCACAAGCAAGTCAATATTCTCCCTGGGCTATAAATGCACCGATTCCTAATCCAGGTAATTTACCTGAAAATGCTATCATGGCTCCTTGGCAAGATATTAATACTGGAATAGGTGGTAATATTTATTATGGCGTTTCTGGAATTGCTCCTAACAGAGTATTTATTGTAACTTGGTGTGAAGTTCCAATGTTTTCATGTACATCTGACCTTCATACATCACAAATTATATTGTTTGAAGGAAGTGATAAGATAGAAATGTATTTACAAGACAAGCCACTTTGTATAACGTGGAATGCAGGAGCTGGAGTTCAAGGACTAGTAGACGCAACTTCAACCAATTTTGATATCGTTGATGACCCTACCTTGCTTTTGCCTAGAAATTTTCCTTTGCCATGGACTGCAACAAATGAAGGTTGGGAGTTTATTCCTAATAATCCTGCCACATCTTACACAATTAATCAAATCGCATATGTACCGATTATTGCGGGACTAAACACTTGGACTGATGATTCAGGTACAGTACTTGGAAGTGGTCCAACTTTACCGGTTAATATTTCAAGTTCAGCTACTTATTATGCAACTATCACAGGTAATTGCACTTTTGGTAATCTCACAGATTCTATAACAATGACTGTTCCTGAATGCTTTGATATTTTACTAACTACTACAGATGCTTCTTGTCTTGGAAATGATGCACTTATTTCATGTACACCTGATACATTATTACCTCTTTGGCAGTGTGAATTATATGATTTAGCTGGTAACAATTTAGTTACAGTATCTAATATAGTAGATAGCAGCTACACATTTACTAATTTATTTCCAGGAACATATGTGGTTCAAGCAGTTTCTGGAATCAGCACTGCTGTTGATACAATTATTGTCGGACAAGTTCAAAATCCTATTTCTATCGTTACTGATGTTTCATCTGTAAGTTGCTATAATGGAAATAACGGTCAGATTTCAGTTTTAGCCTCAGGAGGTTTGTTACCTTATCAGTATTATATAAACGGCGTTTTAAATACTAATGCATTTCCATATGATAGTTTATTTTTAAACTTAGCAGGTGGAAGTTATATTATTTCTGTAATGGATGCAAACAATTGTATGAATAGGGATACTGTAATTGTATCTTCTCCACAATATACTTTACAAGCCCTTGCAGCATCTAAAGTTATTATATGTACTGGAAGTTCAGATGGCTTTTGTGTAGGTAGTGCTGCTGGTGGTACTCCTGGCTACAGTTATGAGTGGTTTGATAGTGGTATGAATAGTTTTAGCACCAACGATACTGCTTTTAATTTAAGTGCGGGCAGTTACTATTTAGAAGTTATGGATGCTAATGGCTGCGATACTTTTACTACTGTTAATGTTAT
>CACOJQ010000046.1 GCA_902627575.1 uncultured Bacteroidota bacterium | reverse complement strand
GGAATTTGTTACAAAGTATGCTAAAGAATAGTAGAAATTTTAATGGTAATCCTTATCAAAAACATTCTACTTCTGATATTAATAAATTTATTAATAAATTAAGTTTTGAAAATCAATCTACTAGTAAAGTATTAAAAAATAATAAACCAAACATAGTTTTTATTCTACTTGAAAGTTGGTCAGCTGACAACATAGAAAGTTTAAATGGCTTAAGTGGAATAACTCCTCATTTTAAAAGCCTTGAAGACAATGGTTTACTTTTTTCTAATTTTTACTCTAATGGATGGACATCGGATCAAGCAATGACTTCAATATATTCATCATTTCCTGTTTTCCCATACCTTGCAATTATTAATCAGACAGATAAATCAAGAATGCTTCCATGTATAAATAAATCGTTAAAAGAAGAAGGTTATCATTCCTCATATTTTTTTGGTGGTCAATTATCATATGGAAATATAAAGTCTTATTTGTATGCACACGAATTTGATATTATAAAAGAAGAAAAAAATTATAAAAATCTTCCTTCAGGAAAACTTGGTATACATGATGAATATATGTTTGATATATTTCATTCAGAACTAAATAAATTACCAGAACCGTTCATGAGTACATTATTTACATTAAGTTCTCATTCTCCTTATGATTTTCCAGCAAAACATCTAATATCATTTAATCACCGTCAGGATAAGTATGTAAATTCAGTTAACTATACTGACAAGTGTCTTGGTAATTTTATGAAAAAAGTTAAAGATGAATCATGGTATAAAAACACATTATTTATTATTGTTGCTGATCATAGTCACAATTCTCCAATTTATAGAAGATTAGCACAAAAAGAAAGATTTAAAATACCAATGTTGTGGTATGGAGATGTGTTAAAAGATAAATATAAAGCACGAAAAATGAATAGACTTGGTTCACATATTGACATTTCTTCCACTCTTTTAGGTCAGTTAAATATAGATTACAGTGAATTTAATTTTAGTACAAATTTATTTAATAGAAGTTCTTACTTGGTTCCTTATGCTTTTCCAAAGGGATATGGAATAATTAGGCAAAAAGGATACTATGCTTTCTCAGAGGGTTACGAAAAGGTTATTGAGAATCATGCAAAAACAAAAAAAGATAAAACAAAACAAAAAAAAGAGGCAGAAATGTATTTTCAAAATGCTTTTGACAGCTATATTAATTACTAAAATCTTGAATAATATTTCCAGTTATTTTTAATAATGAAATTTTATTCTCCATTAAATTATAAATTGCTTGTTCAGCAACTATTGCTGAATTAATATATGCAATTTCAATGTCTCTTAATGTGAAAGAGTTAATTATTCCTTGTTCATGTCTCTTAACTGCAAGATTATAATTGGCTAGTGCAATATCTGACGCTTTTTCACTTAATTTTAGCGCAGCAATGGATGCATTGTATGCATCATATGTTATCGATAATTGATGTAATACTTCTTGTTTTTTTTGTTCAAATTTTAATTCATCAATTTCTTTTTTTATTTTAAGCCTTTTTAAGCTTTTGTATAGTTTGCCTCCATCAAATATTCTAAAATTTATTGCGAAATTTGCAAAATAATTAATACTTTCTCCAGTGTTATTCATGGTGTTTGATAGATTACCAATGTCATAAGTACTTTCATTATATGTAGCTCCTGAATTTACAGATATTATTGGATAAAAAGAAGACATTTCTAATTTCATATTCTGCTTCGATAATTGAATATTATAGTACTGATTTAAAATATTTGTATTGTTATTTAATGTGCTTTCTTCTAGGTCTTTATAATTATAGATTTGTAGTTCTATGTTAATCTCTTTACTCAGAGTCCATTTTTTTTCACTTTCAACGCCTAACAAAAGATTGAGATTTTTTAAGCAATTAACATAGTTTTGTTCTTGTAAAATAATGTTTGTACTATCACTTAGTAATGAACTTTCAGTTTGTAATAATTCAATTTTGGTTGCAACTCCTATTTCATATTTTTTATTTTGATATAATAATCTTTTTTTAGTTTGAGCTACAACTTTTTGTAATACATTTAATTTCTGTTTTTGTAAAATACAGTTATTGTATTGAAGTATTATTGCTTGTATTGTATTTTCTATACTTAGTGACGCACTATTATTACTTATTTTTTCTAAGTTTTCTAATCTTTCTTTATTTGCCCTAATTGCAAAACCATTAAATAAAGTCCAATTTAAATTAGTGCTTCCTGAAATAGATGATGATTTTAATTTTTCCTGAATAAAAGATGCAGGATTTTTGGACTGATCAGATAAAGCTTCTTCTATTCTAGCAGAAATATCAAGTTTTGGTAGTGCTCCAGCGTTTGCCCAGTTATTATTAATTTTATTGATCTCTTGATTTTTTTTTGCTTATTTGTATGTTAAAGTTTTCTTGAAGACCTATGCTGAGAGCATCGTATAAAGTAAGTGTATCTTGTCCGTTACCAAACAGAGGTATAAAAATTAAAATTTGTATGATTTTTTTCATTTTAAAATATCAATTTGTCGTTTTTGATGTTTTATGACTGGTTCAACTTCCATTTTACTAGGAGGATTTTTTCCTCCGTTCCAAAACCATAATCTTGTACGTCTTAAATCATTCATGTACAGTATTAAGGAAGGAAAATAAAGTAATAAAATTATTGTTCCAAATAGAACTCCAAAGGCTACAGAAATTGCCATAGGTATTAAAAATTGTGCTTGAAAACTTTTTTCAAAAATTAGTGGAGAAAGGCCTACAAATGTTGTAATTGTTGTTAATATTATTGCTCTATATCTGCTTTTACCTGCTTTAATAACAGCGTCATGAATTGTTTTCCCTTCCTTTAAATTTCTGTTAAATCTATCTAGCATCACGACAGCATCATTTACTAGAATACCAATCAAGGCAATTACACCCCAAACACTTAATGTTGAAAAGGGTCTATCCATAATTCCATGACCAAGAATTGCTGAAAATATACCAACTGGAACAACCATAAGAATTATTCTTGCTTGGTAAAATGATTTGAAATTTAATGAAATCGTTAATGTTATCAAGATGATACTTATTAAAAATGCAATCCCTAATCTTTTCCCACTATCAGCAGCCTCTTCTGCTTGACCCATAATTTCGTAATTTACATCTGGATATTTATTTTTTAAAATACTTAAATATTTTCTTTCAATCTCGCTATTTACTTCTCCAGAAAATTCGGCATTGTATAGACTAGCATCTACTCGAATTTCTTTTGATCCGTTAATATGATTTACTTTAACTTTTCCCCGTTTAAATTCATAATCAACCAACTCATCAAGCGGAAATTTTTCTCCTACGTTAGTTTTAATTTTAATTTTTCCTAAATCTTGGACACTATTTCGATTAGATTCTGGATATCTTAGCCAAACTTTCACTTCATCTCTTCCTAAGATCAATCTTTGCGCTTCTTCTCCAAAAAAACCTTGTCTAATTTGTCTCATTATTGTAGCTTCATCAAGACCCAAAGCATATGCTTTTTCTTTGAGACTCAAATGTATTTCTCTGTTACCAACACCTGCATTATCTAAAACCTCTTTAACCATATTTATAGAACCAATGTTAGCTTTAAGCCAATTAGCAGCATTTTTTAATTGTTCATCATTTTCTGATTGTAAAGAAATAGAAACTGCTTTGCCAAATTGCTGGAACCCACCAACGGATATTTTTTCCATTTTAGCAATACTATCTGCATGAATTCTTTTTTGTATCTCATTTGATATATCGATTGTTGAAATTAAGTCATTTTCTTTTATTGAAAGTCTTATGCTTCCAACATTTGGGCCATTTAATCCAAGATCTTCAGTAAATCCAACACTTAGTGATATATCAGTAAATAATGTGTCATTAAATTTTTCAATTAATTCTTTATGATAATTATTTATAATTGAATCTACGTACCATAAAAATTTTTCAGTACGAAACTCTCTTTCACCTGGTTTGTATGCAAATTCTATTTTAACCTCGTTGAATGGGACAGATGGAAAAAATGTCCATCTAATTACACCAGTTATCAAAAGAGTAATTACAACAGCCATCAAAACTACAGGAGTCCAAACATGTTTTCTGTAATTTTGAACAAGTTTTTTATTGATTTTTTCATAAATATTTCTTGATTTCTTAACAAACTTTTCAGATTTTGTTTTTATTAAGTTCCAATTAATAATTAGTATAAATATTGCTAACGGATAAGCTAATTTAATTATGTCATTAAATAGATTTTTATTTGACTTAATATCAGGTAAAACAAGATATGTAATAAATCCAGATACAAGAATTGCCAGAAATATTCTACTTTTTTTTGAAGCTTTTTTGTTTTCTAAATTATTTTTTGTTGATAGATGTGCGGGTAAAATTAGAAATGCTTCTATTAGTGAAAATAACAGTGCCGCTATTACACTGAAAGCCATTTCTTGCATCATTTGCATCTCACCTCCAACGAATAAAAGTGTGGAAAAAACAAATACAGTTGTTAAAACAGATGTAAACACTGGTGTTAATACTTCCATTGTGCCATCTAGTGCGGCTTTCATTGGATTTTTGCCCATTTTGTAATGAGAATATATATTTTCGGCAATTACAATACCATCATCAACTAGAATACCTACAACCAAGATCATCCCAAATAAAGAAATCATATTTATGGTCATTCCATAAATAAGACCAATTGATATCATTCCTATAAAAGAGAATGGTATTCCAAAGGCTACCCATAAAGAAAGTCTAAAGGATAAGAAAAGACCTAAAATAATAGCAACTAAAAGTAAACCTAATATCAAATTATCACTTAAAGTTTCAATCCTTTGATCAAGCATATCTGCAAATTGAAACAAAGTAATAATTTCATATTCAGCATTATCTTTATTAAATTGTTTAATATATTCTTGAACAGAATTTGCAATTTTCTTGATGTCTTCCTCAGGTGTTTTTTGAATAATAAAATTAATAGCTCTTTCTCCATTGACAAATACTTTAATTGGTATATCTGAAAAGTCTAATGATACATTTGCTATATCTTTAATTCTTAATATATCCCCATTTTTTGCAGTTAAAACAACAATATCTTCAATACCTTTTGTTGTTGTTTCTCTATTGTTAGAGCGAATAATTATTTCATCTTTTGCAGTTTTAATACTTCCTCCTGAAATATCTAAATTACCTCTTTTAATTGCGTTGCTAACTATATCAAAACTTATGTTATGTGTAAGAAGAGCAGATTCTTTAATTTCTACAGAGATAATTATAGGTGCATAACCAACAACTTGTATCTGACTAATATTTTCATTATTTAGTAGTTCTTTTTGTATTATGTCAGCCTTTTCTTTTAAAAGCCATAGATCATTAGGTCCTTTAAGTGAATAAAATCCAGCTACATTTGCCATTCCACCCATTCCTCGTGTTTTTTGTTTTTCTACCATCGGTTTTTCGGCACCCATGGGAAAGGAATAAATTGCATCTACTGAGTTTTTTACGTTT
>CACOJQ010000045.1 GCA_902627575.1 uncultured Bacteroidota bacterium | reverse complement strand
TATTCAAAAAGGGATAAATAACTCATATAGGATTTTTAGACATCAAATGCGTAACGTTGGTGTTCCAGTTTTTTTAACTTCTGTAACTACTGCAATTGGTTTTTTAAGTTTTGCATTTGGATCCTTTGAGCCTTTAACAAGATTTGGAGTTATCACAACATTTTCGATTTTTATTTGTCTTTTTATTATTATAACTCTGTATGCGCATATTGTTAATTTACGTTTATACACTACAAGTTTTAGTACTAATTTAGTTAATACTATAATTAACTTTATTTTTAAAATATCTATATACCGTAAAATAATAGCTTGTATCTTTATTTTATTAACCGCAATTGCAATCTCATCATTTAAGATAGATAATTTCATAACTGATGAGTTAAATCCTAAGTCTAACTTATATAAAGAGATAAATTATTTTGAAGAAAATTTTGGAGGGATTAAGCCATTAACGCTTACATTAGACAAAAGTTCTGATCTTGATTTTAAAAAAATATTTGATACATTATCAATAAAAATTGATTTTATTTTACCAGACAAACAAAATTATGTTATAAAGTCTAGAATAAATGATATTGGGAGTTTGGCATCTTCTAATTTATACAGTAAGATAGAAAAGAAATTTAAGCAAAAAAACACAAATATAAATATTGGTGGGGTGGGTTATTTATTTGATCAAATAAGTAATGAGTTAACTCTCGAAGTTTTATTTGGATTATTTATAGCGATTTTATTAATAGGATTAATTTTTGTATTTATTAATAGGTTCAATTATAAGTACTTATTTGTATCTCTATTGCCAAATATTGCTCCATTAGTCATTTGTATTGGAATAATATCATTTAATGATTTTTATGTAAGTCTATCAAATGCATTTATTTTTGCAATTGCATTTGGCTTAATAGTCGATGATTCTATTCATATCATTTCTGCATATAGTATAAATAGAAAGAGAAATAAATCTCCAAATGAAGCGATTAAATATTGTCAAAATAGAACATACTATGCAATCGTTAAAACTACTCTTGTAATAGTTGTTACACTTATACCTCTTCTTTTTTCTGAATTTCGTTCAATTAGCCAATTAGCTACAATAACTATCCTATCTGCAATTATTGCTATTGCCTTTGATTTAATTTATTTACCTATTTTACTTACAAAATATGTAAAATGATTCATTTAGTTTGTAAAATATTTTTTATTTGAGGAGCATCTACTTTTTCCAATTCTTTTATTAAAATTTCTGCTGTTTTTTTATACATTTTATATTTATCATTTATGTCAGTAAATAATAAATTTGCATTTTTATAACTTGATTTATGTGTCTCGGTAGGGCCGTAAGATGAATAAGAGGAGCCTCTTGCTGACCATAAATACGTCCACAATGTTGGGAATTCACTTTTTTCACCTATCTCTGATCTAACTTTACTTCCATTAAGTTTCAATTCTAATTTTAAAATTTCATCTCTTAAATTGACAATTTTTTTTTGTAAATCTGAGTTCGTTAAATGAGCACGTTCGTATGCTACATATAATATTTCAATGTGAGTTTTTAAGTCCTTAATATTTGAAGATAAGTCATAACATTTATTGCTAAGAATATCAACTTCTTCCCAAAATTCTATAGCAGTGTTTATATTGTTTTCATTTTCACGCAGTAGTTTTATATTAAAATTTACTTGTTCAGAAATAGGAGTGAAAATACCATCGACTTGTTTAAATAGTTGTGCTGAGTATTTTCCTGGCTTAACCATTATTCCAGAACTTTTATTGCTATAATTTTGACTTGAAATTATATTTTGAGACTCTCTTCTTAAATCCCAATTAGCTCTACAAAAACCTTTACTGTTAGCAACTTTTAATTTTTTTATTATCATGTCCCCATCATAGATAAATATCCAAACAAGTGGTTTAATTTGTCTTTTTTCATTTTCTAAAATATCCCATTTTGGAACATTAACTTCAATATTCTCTTTTTCTTTTTCTTTTTCCTCTTTTAGTCGATTATTTTTATTTGATAAATACTTTTCTTTTAGAAAATAAGTAAACTCAACACCAAATGGGGGATTTTCGGCAATAAAGAAGTTATCTCCTTGGGATGCTTTTTTTCTACTACCTAATATACGTTTTTCAAAATACCAATTAGTATTTTTAGGAGAAAATAACTTTGCTTCAGTTTTTATTTCTGAGAAATTAAAATTTCTTAAAGGGCTATAATCATCAAGTATGTATATACCTCTTCCAAATGTTCCCAATACTAAATCATTTTCTCTTTTTTGTATGGCAATGTCTCTGACTGAAATATTTGGTAGTCCATTATTTATTTTAATCCATTTTTCTCCTCCATTATTTGAAAAATATACACCAAATTCCGTTCCAAGAAACATTAAATTTTTGTCTTCATGATCTTGAACAAATCGCCATAGTAAAGTATTCTTTGGTAGGTTGCTTGAAATATTTTTCCATGTTTTTCCCTTATTTTCACTTTTAAAAATATAAGCACTATAGTCACCAAATTTATGATTATCAAAAACTGCATATACAATATTTTCATTAAATATATCAGCTTTAATATCATTAACAAATGCTGTGTTAGGAAGTCCTGGTATCTTATTAAAATTAATTTTTTTCCAATTATTTCCACCGTCTTCAGTTATTTGTATTATTCCATCATCCGTTCCAATATAAATCAGCCCTTCTTTTATTGGTGACTCTGAAATAGAAGTTATAGTACTATAATTTGACATTGCACGAACATCCCATGCGTTATCCCACTTTTGCTTCTTTCCAAAAAAAGATGTTTGAATTCTTTCAATATTTTTTGTTAAATCTTTAGAAATAGTTTCCCAAGAGTCTCCTCTGTCCTCAGACTTCCAAATTCTTTGTGATCCAAAATATATTCTTGTAGCACTGTGAGGGCTGACTAATATAGGAGCATCCCAGTTAAATCGTTCACTTTTTTCACCTATTTTAGGCTGAGGCTTTATGTTTATATTTTCTCCTGTTATTCTATTGTGTCGATTTAAATTTCCTTGCTGCCATTGTGCATAAACAATATTTGGATTTCCAGGCTCTGTTGCAGGTTGATGTCCGTCTCCACCAAGCACAACAAACCAGTCTGAATTTCTAATCCCGTGAATATTATCTGTTTGAGATGGCGCACCTTGTGTATTGTTATCTTGAGTTCCACCGTAGACATAATAGAATGGTTTGGAGTCATCAACAGCAATTTTATAAAATTGAGTTATCGGCAAATTATCTATGAATTTCCAGTTTTTTGTATTATCAAAACTTTCATACAATCCACCATCACAGCCTATTAAAATATAATTTGGATCAGATTTTTTAAATGCAACAGCATGGTTGTCTACATGTTTTTCTGATTCATTCATCCTTTCAAATGTTTTTCCTCCATCATATGAAACCTGCATATAGTTATCTGCTAAATAAATTTCGTTAAAATTGTGAGGAGAGGCATATATTTCTTGGTAATAATGTGGTCCTGTACCTCCAGCAACAGCATCACTCATTTTTGTCCAACTTGCACCTTTATCTAAACTTTTATAAATGCCACCTGTTCTCCTATTAAGTTCAATTGCAGCATAAATAATATCATTATTTTGAGGAGCCATTGTTAGTCCAATTTTCCCCATGTTACTAGAGGGTAATCCTTTGGAAAGCTTTTGCCAGCTTTCACCTCCATCAATAGATTTATGTATTCCACTGCCTGGTCCACCGCCTAAGTAACCAGCGACAGTTCTATGTCTTTGCCATGTAGCAGCATACAAAATATTAGTATTATTTTTATCAATAATTATATCAGTTGCACCTATCCATTCATCATCTCCTAATGTTCTTTTCCAACTATTTCCTCCATCCGTAGATTTATAAACTCCTCTTTCCCCTCCTTTACTCCAAAGTGGTCCTTGTGAGGCCACCCATAATATGTCTGAGTTTTCTGGGTGTATTATTATTTTTGATAAGTGCTCTGATTTTGTAAGGCCCATATTTTTCCATGATGAACCACCATCATCACTTTTGTATATACCATCTCCGTATCCAACATGCCTGCCTCCAACATTTTCTCCAGTTCCAACCCAAATAATATTTGGATTTTGTGGGTCTAATGTAACACATCCTATAGAATAACTCTTCTGGTTGTCAAAAATAGGAGTCCAGGTGGTCCCTGAGTTTACAGTTTTCCAAACACCCCCAGAACCGGCTGTAACATACCATATATTTTCATTTTCAGGGTGAATAACTATATCGGAAATTCTTCCAGACATTAAAGCTGGCCCTATACTTCTGAACTTTAAGCCTGAGTATATGTTATCTTTACTTTCTTGACTATCTATTTCCGTTTCTTTTTGTTGATTAGCAAATGAGTTGCTAGTATTTATTGTAATTAATATGCTAAATAAGAAGATGTTGAACGATTTCATTTTTAAATGTTTTGGTTTTACAAAATTAAATATTTATTCATATATTTAATTAATAAGAATATTATATTGTAATAAAAATTAGATTCCTATAAGGTGGTAAAATATATTATTGTTGGTATAAATAATATTGCACTTGAAATAGAAATTTTTTTAGAGTGTTTTTCTTTGGAATGCCAAAATGCTATTAAAATTAAAGGAATTTGAAAAGGCATCCTAATTAAGGCTTGATTTTTACTTATATTAAGGGATTGTTGAGCAATTTCGGATTCATACAAATAAACATTTGCAGGAAAAACTGCGATTAGTAATAATATTAGCCCATAAGATGCTAATTTTCTACTCTTTTTAAATATCAATAATAGACCAAGAATTACTTCAACAAAACCACTAATATAGACTGCTTCATATTTCCAATTTATATAATCTGGTATAATATATATGAAAAAATTAGGGTCTGTAAAATGTTTAATTCCGACTATTATATATAGCAAGCTCATTATATAAATAGTTGCTGTTTTATAAAGATTATAGTAGCCGGTACTATCTATGCCATTCAATTTTATCATTTATATTTTTTCTTTTAATATTTCTTGGATGTTTAATATCAATACATCCAAGATAAAAGAAACCTAGACATCTTTCTTTATTATTTAAACGTAAAAAATCATTTATTTTCTTACAGTATTTAGGTGTACTCCAATATCCACCTATTTTACTGTCAACGCATGAAATATATAAGTTTTGAACCGACATGGCAGTAGCTGCTATTTCTTCCCACTCTGGGACTATTTCATTGTTAAATTTTATGCAAATACATATAATATGACTAGATTTATCATAATTTAGTTTTAGATTTTCTATTTTTTCATTTGAAAAATCTGTATTTAATCTTAAAATTTCATTTAAAAGTATTTTTTTAGACTTTCCACAAAATATTTTAAAAAACCATGGTTGAGTCATTCTATGTGAAGGAGCAAAATTTGCATTGTTTAATAACTGTATAATTATATCTTCTTCGATTATTTTACCGTTAAATTCTCTTGGATAAAAAGAATTTCTTGCTTGTATTATTTTTGATATTTCTTTTTTGATCATAATTAAATTATATTTTTAACAAAATTAAATTTAATGTGAAAACAAAGACTTATAAATTTTAATATTTTTGATTGAAATCAAATAAACTTTCTCATGAAAAAAATAGAACCAATTAGCTTAGCAAATAAATTTTCA
>CACOJQ010000044.1 GCA_902627575.1 uncultured Bacteroidota bacterium | reverse complement strand
AATTGGCTTAGAATTAATTGATCGAGGAATTGCAAGAAAAGATTATGAAATATATTGTTCTAAAAATCAAATTATAGGAAATATAACCTCCGGTACAATGTCTCCTACTTTATCAAAATCTATTGCATTAGGATATGTTAAAACTGAATATTCTCACGTAGGAACAGAATTATATGTTAAAGTTAGAAATAAGCTACTAAAATCAATAGTTGTAAATTTTCCTTTTGTTGAGTAATGAATAATATTCAGGTTTGTTTTTCTGTTGATTATTTTCGTAAATATGCAGACAATAAATCTATTGTTGTGGTTGTTGATATTTTGAGAGCAACTTCTGTAATATCAATCGCCTTTGAAAACGGTATAAAAGACATTATTCCTGTTAAATCTCTTGAGGATACATTTCAATATAAAAATAAGAAAGACCATATTTTAGCAGCTGAGAGAAACACAATCAAAGTTCCTGGATTTAACTATGGGAATTCACCATACGATTATATGGAATCAAATATTCAAAATAAAACTTTAGTGCTTACCACAACTAATGGAACAAAAGCTATTAAAGAAGCAAATGAACATCATGTAATTACTGCATCTTTCATAAACATTGATATTGTTGTTGAATACCTAAAATATAAAAAAACTGATGTTATTATTTTATGTTCAGGATGGAAGGGTTTTTTTAATTTAGAGGATACAATTTTTGCGGGTGCCCTTTCTCAAAAATTAATAGCAACCAAGTATTTTTTATCTAATTGTGATAGTCTAAGTGCAGCACTTCAACTTTATAATAATTCTAAAGCTGATATTTTTAATTTTCTTGTATCATCATCATACAGAAAAAGAAATAACTCTGACAAAATTATTAAAGACACAAAATTTTGTTTAAAACCAAGTATTAAATCTAATATTGTACCTATTCTTAAAAATCAAAAACTAGTAGTAGAGGATTTTTAAAATAAATAAGAAACAGAGAAAGAAATAACTTGATTTTTTAATTTATAAATATTTGACCTACTATCGTTGTTTACTGTACCAGTGTAGGTTACTTTAGATATATTTCCAAGTTCTAAGAATCCGGTATTTACATTAGTATTTAATATAAGATTGTCAGTTAAATAATATGATAGACCAACATCTAAGCCTAAATCAATTAATTCTTCTTGATATTCAGCATCTGGTAAGATTTCATGAAAAGATTGACCATCATCTTCTCCAATATCATTAACAATATTAAATTCATATGAAATTAGATAACCCAATGAAGGGCCGAAATTAAGAGCTATTTTATATGGTGTTTTATAACTAATTATAGGATTTAACTCTAAATATGTCAGCATTAAATCATTATTGCTGGAGCGTTCTTCTCTATTATTTATATTATAATCATGTATGTAGCTATATTCAAATGTTGTTCCTTTTTGTGAATATAATAATGATGGATTTAGATACCATTTATCATTTAAAGGTATTTCCATATAAAATCCACCTGATATACCATAGGATTGATCAGTTTTAATATTATCAACACCATCATTAGATGTGGAATTAAAGTCACTAATATTAACACCAACTTTTAAACCATATTTGGTAGGTAACAAACTTTGTGCATCCAATGCGAATGCAAATACTATAAATAAGGGTATAAATATTTTTTTCATAAAATTAATTGTTTAACATTACTGGCATAACAAGCATTAATGTATTTTCACCTTCTTCTAATCCATCTAGTGGTAAAATTATGCCAGCTTTATTAGGTGAACTCATCTCAAGAGATATTTTTTCAGATCCAATATTGTTTAGCATATCTATAACAAATCTGGAGTTAAAACCAATTTCCATGTCAACTCCTTCATACTGACATGCTAGCCTTTCTTCAGCTCTGTTTGAGAAATCTAAGTCTTCTGAGGTTATTTGCAAATTACTTCCTGCAACTTTTAGTCTTATTTGATGCGTTGTTTTATTTGCATAAATCGACACTCTTTTTATTGAATTAAGTAATGTTTTTGTTTCAATAATAAGCTTGTTGGGATTCTCTTTTGGAATAACAGCATCGTAGTTAGGGTATTTCCCGTCAATTAGTCTGCAAATTAATGTTATGTTATCAAATGAAAATAAAACGTTTGTGTCATTAAATTCTAATTTTAAATCTGTTTCAGAAACAAGGTTATTTTTTAAAATTTGTAATGGTTTCTTTGGTAGAATAAATGATGTGCTCTTTTCAGAAATTAGCTCAGATCTAGTATGTTTAACTAATTTATGAGCATCAGTGGCCACAAAAACAGTATTTTCGCTTGATAATTCACAAAACACACCACTCATTACAGGTCTTAAATCATCATTTCCACTTGCAAAAAGAGTTTTTCCAATGGCATTTGCGAATATTTCAGAACTAAAATTAACTGCTGATGAAGAAGACAATTTAGGTATTTTAGGGAATTCATCAGCATTATTGCCTGTAAGCTGATAGTTACCTAGCTCAGAAACAATTTCAACCGAATAATTTTCTTGATTAATAACGAATGTAAGTGGCTCATGAGAAAAAGTTTTTAAAGTATCTGTTAATATTCTTGAAGGAATAGTTATTCTACCTTCTGAGTTGGACTCAACTGAAATATTGCTAATCATCGTAACCTCTAAATCAGATGCAATAATACTCATACTTGATGAATTAACTTCAAATAAAAAATTATCAAGAATTGGAAGTGTATTGTTAGAACTGATTACACTGTTTAACTTCTGAATTTCTCTTAATAGAGTTGTACTATTCACTATAAATTTCATTTTTCTCTCTTTAAACGTCAAATATAAGTTATCTTAATTATGTAAATAAAAAATCACTCAATTAATTCATTAATATTAATTAACACTTTGTTAAAAACGTAATCTTGAATCAACATTAGATCCTTGTTGTTAAGTATTGCATACTTTCTATTAACATTAAAATTTAACTCATCATTATTTTGTATTGAATCATTTAAAATATTAAATATCTTAAGTGTATCAGAATTCACTATAAGACATTCATCAGGTTTCATATTTATAAAATCATCAATATTATTTTTATAAGTTTCACAGTTTAGCGATGAAAAGCTATTCAGTAAATTAAATACTTTAATAGTATCAAATTTTATTGGCTGATTTTTGTAATTTAATATTTTTAAAGAATCAGTAAACAAAGTGTAGGAGCTATTATTATTTTTTGAAATGTATTGAATTTTATAAATTGAATTAGCTGAATAATTAAAAACATTATGTGATCTCCAACTATTTATGTCTAAGCTGTTATTTTGTATTCCATATCTTGGAGATAAAAAACCATAATGTGTCGGAATATGAACTTCAAATGGTTGTGATGTGTTTTCTAACAACATGAAATTACCCAAATGGTTTGATGTATTTGATCCAATTGTATAAGACTGAATTTTTGTGTCATTATTAAAAAATGTAATTTTTACTCCTGATGTTATAATAAAGTCAATAACTTTCTTTTCCGCATTTTTTGCAACTGGTTTTTTAATTCTTATTGTATTTGCAGTAGATAATAAAGTTTCTATTGCATCATTTCTTACATTAAATTTATTATTAACAGTCCAATTAGTTAGTGGCTTATTTTTTTTCTTTAAGGTTATCACATTACCATTTCTGTCTGATAATATGATTTTATTTATGGATTTTATATTATCGATATGAAATTGGTTGTATTTAGAAATTGATGATTTTCCTGATAATTGGATTAAAGTATAATTCTTAAAATCATGAAAATTTTCAATTATAATTTTTCTAGTGCTTTTATTGATAAGACAAAAGATGATAACTATTGCTATAAATATTTTTACATTTAGTTTTGAAAAATAAATTTGTTTATTATGTATAGTCATATTGTTTTAAAAATTAAGCGTATTTTTTATTTTTATAAATCTTAAACAAAAGCGAGAATACACAAACTAAGATTATAGGTAAAATGATATTAATTATCTGAATAATTGATTGAAATTTATTAATTTTTTTCTTATCTAGTGAAGATAGTAATCTTTTTTTATGTTTTAACTTAAAAATATTTATATCATCACATAAATAATGAATAGAGTTCATTATAATATTTTTGTTTCCTGAATATATGTTATTTGAAAATTCATCATATCCCAATGGAGACCAAGTAACACCATTATTAACTACTCTATTTTTTGGAAGATCTCCATCAGAAAAAAATATCATTTTTGATTTTTTACTTGATTTAGTTACAAATTTATTTTTCTCTTTTATATCTTCTTGAAAAAATGATTCAAATATACCCTCAACTAAAACACCCACAGGTATTTTATTTAGTTTAAATGTCTCTTTTGGGGGGGGCTTTATTGCAATCTGAAAACTTATTTTTGCAGGTGTTGGGTTAATTCTACTTTTTGGAGATGAATTTAATATGACTGTTTTTTTATTAGATTTAATATTAATTGTATCAATAGAGCTTACAAACTTTCCATGAACAGGACCGATATTATTTACAATTGGGTGGCTATTATTTGATTTCATAAATAAAAAATATGGCCATTTAAAATAGTTTTGTATATTTCTGTCTTTAGAGTTAACTATGGGAATTGTAGTAGACTCTAAGTCTTCAATTAAGTTAGAACCAATATTTATCCCATAGTGCTTAAACATATCATCCAAATTCAGATGTTTTTTATAAGCTACAAAAGATGCCTTTTTATTTAAGCTATCTATATCTGCAGAAACGCCATCAACAAACCAAATTATTCTACCGCCTCTCATTAAATATTGATCAATAATTAATTTTTCTAATTTTGTATAAGGTATCTTAGGTTGAGCAATAATTATAGCTTTATAATTATTTACCATATGATTTATTACACTTACAGTAGCATAACCGTTACCAATTGTTGATGTATCTACTTTATATTTTTTTATATTGAAGAAATCTAAATCGTAATGGTACTGTAAATTATTGTCATCATTGGATGTAGTTAAATCAAATAATTCTTTTTCTGATAACTCACCATTTCCATTTAAAAATGCAATTTTTTGTTTTTTATTTTCACTAGATTGAATAATTCTATAGAATGCAGATATAAATTTATATTCTAGATTTTCAATAGATGTATTTACATCTTGTTTGTTAATGAGATTTTTGTTTGAATATTTTAAAAAATTTATTGCTTTTTTTTGGTCCTTGTAATAAACAACTGCACCTGGAAAAATAACTTGTTGTGAAACTTTAAAGCCTTCATTTTTATCTATAGTTCTAGATATAACTCCATCACTACTTATTTGATTATAAAATCCTTGTATATCAGTTGAAACTATGTCAGGATTTATAAACTCATAATCAAAATTATTCCCAGCAATAATTTTAAATGAAGTTAAAAGACTAATAATTTCATCCTGAAGATATTGCATATCTTTATTTAATTCTCCCTCTAAATAAATTTTAATAAATATTTTATCATCAAGATTGCTAAGTATTTCTTTAGTTTCAAAAGAAATAGTATGCCTTTTGTCTTGTGTTAAATCAAATTTTAGATCAAATAAAAAGATTAAAATAAAATTGAGAACTATTACAATACAAACTTTAATAAATAAATTCCAACTTTTAAACATTTTGATCATTGATTTTATGAGCTGAAAAAATAGAAAATAAATATGCAATAGATATAAAATAAAAAATACTTGAAACTTGTATTTGACCTGAGCTTAAAGTGTTGTAGTGATACAGAAAACCTATTTTTTCTAAGGAAAAGGCAATAGATTTAAATATAGACATATTACTTAA
>CACOJQ010000043.1 GCA_902627575.1 uncultured Bacteroidota bacterium | reverse complement strand
ATAAATTGGATCAAATCTGCAAAAAAAAATAATATGGTTGTTGGTTCACAAGCAAGAATCTTATATGCAGATTCAGAAGGTAGGATAAAAATTGCAAAAGCATTTAATGATGCCATTTCAAAAGGAAAAATATCTGCACCAATAGTTTTAGGAAGAGATCATCATGATGTTTCTGGCACTGACTCTCCTTTTAGAGAAACATCAAATATTTATGATGGATCTCAATTTACTAGTGACATGGCTATACAGAATGTAATTGGTGATAGTTTTAGAGGTGCGACTTGGGTTTCAATACATAATGGCGGTGGTGTCGGTTGGGGTGAAGTTATTAACGGTGGGTTTGGTTTAGTAATTGACGGCAGCAAAGAGTCAGAAAAAAAATTAACATCTATGCTTCATTGGGACGTGAATAATGGAATCAGCAGAAGAAGTTGGGCAAGAAATAAAGAAGCTATATTTGCAATAAAAAGAGCAATGAAAAATAACTCAAAACTAAAAGTTACAATACCTAATATTGCTGATGAAAAAACTATTGATAAACTAAAATTTTAGTTATTTTAAAATTATTTTTTCATTAATAATTCCTTTTTCATTTTTTAGCTCTAAAATATAAATACCGTTTGAAAATTCTGACAAATCTATTGTTAATAGTTGTTTGCCATATTCGTTAATATTTTTTCTATATATAACTTTACCTAATAGGTTTATAATCTTTAGATTTGATTCAATGTAATTAAAAAAGGAAACGTTTATTTCAGCATTAGTTGGATTTGGATAAATACTAAGTAAGTTATTTTCATTGAAATTTGAATTAACAAAGTAATTGTAAAATAAAGTATCGCTTGTACATCCATTTATATCTGAAATTACACACCAGTAAATACCATTAGAAACTAAACTAGTTGTGGATGACGTATCTCCGGTACTCCAAATATAATCTTCAATAACCCCGCTTGTTACATTTACCTCAAGCTCATTGTTATTATTGATAATAATTCCATTCACAAAAGAACTTTCAATATTAGTTGTTAGTATACTATCGCATGCTCCGTCACTTGTAATTGTGTCAACATATATACCCGAATTATTGTATGTATTTGAACCTATAATTATAGAATCACCGTGACACAATGTAATAGTTTGGCTATTTGTAGTAATCGGTTGAACAGCTAAGTTTGTATAAATTATACTATCACAACCTTGGCTTGTTGTAAACACATTATAATAAAGTCCAGGACTAAAGTACGAGCTAGAACCAATATGAAGAGTATCTCCACTACAAATAGTCAAGTTTTGAGTAAAATTGAAATCATTAAGTAGGCTTAAATTTAATATTTCTGTTTGTTGACAACCAAATGCATCAACAAATGAAGAACTATATGTACCACTTGTTGTATATGTATTACTGTCAGCTAACCAAAAATATGAACCACACGTAGTTATATCTAAAGTATTTGTAATATTGTTGCTTATAGTTAGGTCTAATACTTCACTTTGTATACAACCTGATAAAGAATCAACTATTGTGTAAGTGTAAATTCCTGAGCTAGTGTATGTATTACCATCAACTGGCCAATAAAAAGACACACAAGATGAAACATTTGATGTATCAGACGTAGAATTGTTAATTGTTAAATCCAAAATTTCAGTATTTGTGCATCCTAATGAATTAATACTTACATCTGTGTAGATTCCAGAAACAGTATAGGTTATACTATCTACAGGCCACACATATGAACCACATGATGTAATATTAGTAGTATTTTGTGTGTTAGTATCAATTTTTGCAATTACTTCTAATACATTAGATTTACATGGTGCTTTTTCAACTTCCCAATCATAAAAGAAATAATAATAACCAGCAGAAGCATTGGTTCCTGTTATTGAAACTAAATTACTTATATTGTAAGGAAAAGAAGCTCCAGTACTATTTCTATACATATCACTATTAGATGCAGAAATACCCAATTGCATGTTACTTTGAACAGGTAAATCAAAATTCAAATATAATCTTATACCGTTTGGAGATGCGGGAATAAAAATATTAGTATCTAAAAGTACAGCATTACTACTGTTTCTTAATTCAATTATTCTATTTCCATCAGAATTTGTATAAACTAAAACTGAAACAAGTTTAGAAGGAACATAATTATCAAAGACTAGATGTCTATTTCCCTGAAAAAAACCACCTGAACCAAAGCTATTGTCATTTGGAGCTCCAAAAACTGGATCAAAGTTATAAGAAGATTGAGCAAAGTACGATGTTGTTGAATTTAAACTTGGAGTTTGAAAAATATTTCCAGTATCTAGCAAATTTTGCAAGCTAGAGTCGGAGTACCATGATACTAATCCTGAACTAGAATTTGCATTTAATATTAAAGATGAACTAACACATGAACTATCCCCTGTTGCTTGTATATCCAAATTAATAATCTGAATAGCATCAATTAGAATAACACTGTCACTTCCAAAATTATTTGATGTAGTTAACTTAACAGTATAAATTCCGCTATTTAGATAGGTATGAGTAGGGCTTTGTTGGACTGAAGTATTTCCATCACCAAAATCCCATAACCACGAAGTTGGTCCATTTGTTGATAAATCAGTAAACGTAATTGTACCATCACAGCTTACAGAATCGGTAAATTCAAAAGAACTAGAAGGAGGCGCATTTGGAAAAACACAACTCCAATCTGCTTCAAAACCACTACCATTTACCGCTTGATCAGAATGCAATAAAACAGTTATTGCTCCACCACTTGAAACAACAGTACCGGGACTTCCCGTTAATGAATTACAATATTGACCAAGTGATGAGTATGTAGTGTCGGGACCATCAAATATTTCTAAATAATCCCAATTACAATAAGTTGAAGAACTTGGTGCTTCAACATCAAAAGAATTAAATGTAAGTGTTATTTGACTACTTCCAGGGGGCGCAATAGTTATCCATGAATCAGTTTGGTCATAATAATTATTATTTGGTCCTCCTACATCATATAAAGTACCTGTACATGCAGTTTGAGTGTATCCCGATCCTGAAGTTGGCAAAGTAATAATACAGGAATTATTTTGATCAATACTTATAATCTGTTGTTTTACTACTGTATCATTTCCTAAAGGACCAATAGCAATTAACTCAACAGTAAAAGTTCCATACGAAGTGTAAGTGTGGGAAGGATTTATAGAAGAAGATGTTGTTCCATCACCAAAGTCCCAATAATATGTATTTGAATAAAAAGAATTGTTTAGAAAACTAACATCTGCAGGAACGTTACAAAATACTGAATCACTGTAGGAAAAATTTGCAATTGGAGGAGATGTTATTTCTAAATCAATAGACCAAAGACCTCTACCGTAAGTTGCTGCAAATAATTTATTTGATTGATATTGAATTTCTAACTCATTAACAATTACGTTAGGTAGGCTATTATTATTATATAAATTCCAGTCATTTAGAGTAGAGTCTGTTGTAAATACACCAAGATCTGTTCCAATGTATACCGTTTCAACACTACTTAACTTATCAATTTCTATGCAATTAACTGGAATATTGGGTAAATTTCCTGAAATATTAATCCAATTATCTCCACCATTATAAGTTTTAAATACTTTTTCACCAGAAGAATATCCTGACAAAGTAACCCATACTATATTTTCATTATTTGGATTTACCAATATATACGTTATTGTCTTATTTGGCAGTCCATTATTATCAATTTTTGTCCAATTATTACCTCCATCATTTGTTCTAAACATATCAGAACCATCACTAAAATAAATTCTGTCAGAATCAGTTGTAGACAAACCTATTTCGTCAATTCTATTCCCGTTAGTTTGATTATTTGTTATTGTTGACCATGAATTACCTCCATCTGTACTTTTAACCAATTCATCATAACCAATAAAAATAGTATTTGGATCATTTTTATCTAGTTCATAAGGAGTTTCCCATGCACCGTTACCAGAACTAATTGTAGAAAAACTATTACCTCCATTTGTTGATTTTCTAATATCACCATAATAAATTGATCCATACATAATATTTGAATTAGTATAATCAATAATGCATTCCATTCCATCACCTCCAATAACTGCATCCCAATTTAAATTTGTTTTTAAAAATGTTCCATTATCCTGAGAGCCGGTAATAACTTGATCTTGAACTGTTTGAGATACACCTAAGCTATAAAACTGACTTATATGTAAACCGTCAGAAATATCAGTCCAGTTTACTTCATCAGATGTAAAATATAATCCCCCGTCATTACCAGAATATAGAAAGTCATTAAGTGGATGATACTTTAACATATGAACATCAGCATGTTTGTATTCTGCACCACCACTACCCGTCCAATGAGTATTAATATCCCAACTTATTCCTCCATCTGATGATTTCCATGTATTTACTCCCCCAACGAATAAGGTGTTTTCATCATTTGGAGACACCGCCAATGCTAAGTCATACCAAGCTTGACCTCCATTATCAGAACCAGTGGTAGACCAGCCCAATAAATTTGGAGATGTTGATTGTTCAGACCAACTATTTCCTTCATCATTGGATTTATAAACACCATAAAACCCATTATCACTTGCTCCAAAAAGAGCATACACTACCTGAGGGTTATCCTCAGTGACAGCTACACAAGCTCTTGATAAACCAGAGGAAGGAAGACCATTTGCTGATTGATTCCAATTTAATCCATTATCTGTAGATTTATAAATTGATGTATTTCCATTTGAAGCACCATATATAACATTATAATTTGTAGGATGAAATTCAATATCAGTAATATTAATACCAGAAAAAGTCTGAGAAAATGTAACTCCAGCATCAGTTGAGCGATAAATACCATTACTTGTAGATACAATTATAGTATTGGTATTAGAAGGATCTATAATAACTCTATTACCTCTGTAACCACTAAGTATATTAAACGACAAACCAGTGGTAATAAATGTATTTCCACCGTCAAGTGATTTCATTAATCCATATGAATAAGTATCTCCTCCGTCTCTATCTCCTGTAATAATGTATACTTCATCAGCATTATTTGGGTTAATAGCAATATCTGAGACACCTAAGTTTGTAGCAAAATCTGTACTAGTATTCCATGTCTGACCATTGTCTAAAGATTTCCAAAAACCTCCAGCTGGTGCACCAACGTAAATTATATCTGGATCTGTAGGATGAAATGCTACTGTGTTCACTCTACCAATTCCTCTCTTTCTTCCACTTGATTCCAACGGAACGTTATCTGGACCAACCTGAGTCCATACATTTGGAGGTAACATTTTAAATTGGTTGTTTGCCTGTTTTAAATTATTATATTCCTGATATAACATTTCAGGTTTTATTACACCTTCAGGATACACCCTTGGGGCAACAAAATTTTCCCATCTTTTAAACTGTTTCCACCCCTTTCCTTTTTCAATAGACTTATTTTGCCAATAGTTTTCAAACTCTTGTTGTGTTTCATAAAAGTTAACGCTAGGGTCTAACATCATATCAACCCAAGCTTGGGAATATAAGTAACCTGGCAATAATAAAACCAAAAATATCTTTTTCATTTATATTGTTTTTGCAAATTTAACTAATTCATTCTGATTAAAAAACACAAAACCATTTTCTAATTATAAAAAATTTAGCTATAGAGTCATTTTGTTAAATAGAGAATTTTACGCAAAACTAAACCTAATGTTACATTATCAAAAATTAAATTCTAACAACTTTAATATAAAATTATCTTTTTATTTATGTAATTATTGTTGGTCTTGATTTCTAATAAATAAATATTACAAGAGTAACTCATAAGATT
>CACOJQ010000042.1 GCA_902627575.1 uncultured Bacteroidota bacterium | reverse complement strand
GCTGTACCATTAACGATACCTGCACAATCAGTAGGATATGTACATGAACCATCATCTAATGTAGCAGACGCATCATAGTTTGTAGCTGTTGGATCAGTACATCCAAGAACTGTAGCACAAGGAGAAGTATGAAAACCTAAATTAGTCCAGTCGTTCTGAGCATATACTTCCCACTCTGAGTCTGAAGCATTTGTTCCAGCAGAAGAAACCCAATCATTATTACCCTGAGTCACATCACACTTTCTAACTAAAGTATGATCTTTTGTTGCATTACTTACTCCTGCAACTTCCCATCCAGAACCTGGATCTCCATTCCAATCACCTATAAAATCAAGAATAACATAACCTCCTGAAGCAGGGTCCATAGGAGAACCTGGATTTGCACCATACACCAGACCATAACCATCATCACCATTACTTAGGTAAGGATGTGTCTCATCTGCTTCTGCTAAAATAGTAGCATCAGCTGATGGATGAGCAACAACATAGACGTCTCCAGGAGCTATGTAAGCACCTGCATCAAAATCATTCCAATACTCGTAAATACCTGGTGTACTTGGAGCATTGGATACACTCGGAAATGCATAATCTGATAAATACACAGTATCTGCAGTTGGATTATATACTTCAAAATACTTGTTATTTGAACTACCTTCTGCAACCTCAGAGAAATATAAATTCGCCATAGCAGTAGGATAAGTACATGAACCATCATCTACTGTTGCTGTTGCATCATAATTAGTTGCTGTCGGATCTGTACAACCTGAAACAGTATAAGTACATGAGCCATCATCACAAATTGCAGATGCATCATAATTATCCGCAGTTGGATCTGTACAACCAACATCTTGAGCATTTACAGTTATAGTCCCTACCATACCATTAGCTGCATGAGAACCAATAGAACAGTCATAAGTATATGTTCCAGGAACTGTGAACACAAATGATCCTATCTCAGCTGGTCCACTTACTGGAGGTAAGTAAAATGAGACTGGATTATTATAGCTTGATCCTGTTAAAGAATTTATATCTGCATTAACATCGTGGAAGCCACCATCGTTATACCAAACAACTGTATCACCTACATTAACAGTAAGATTTGATGGACTGTAATAATAATTACCAGCATTAATTAAATATGAAGTTGCAACAAGTGAAATACATGATCCGTCATCAACTGTAGCAGAAGGGTCATAATTACATGCTGTTGAATCTGTACAACCTAAAATAGTATATATACATGAGCCATTGTCTATAGTAGCTGTAGCATCATAATTATCAGCTGTAACATCAGTACAACCAGTACAAGCTGAGTTCCAATAAGGGTTTGATGGATCATTTGCTAATATTAGCCATTGATTTGATCCAGGCGTAACTATATTTGCATTATCAACAAATGTAACTATATGAGTTACATAATTATATAAATAAGCTTGCTGACAATCACCACATGAATCTACTATAGCTGTACCATTAACGATACCTGCACAATCAGTAGGATATGTACATGAACCATCATCTAATGTAGCAGACGCATCATAGTTTGTAGCTGTTGGATCAGTACATCCAAGAACTGTAGCACAAGGAGAAGTATGAAAACCTAAATTAGTCCAGTCGTTCTGAGCATATACTTCCCACTCTGAGTCTGAAGCATTTGTTCCAGCAGAAGAAACCCAATCATTATTACCCTGAGTCACATCACACTTTCTAACTAAAGTATGATCTTTTGTTGCATTACTTACTCCTGCAACTTCCCATCCAGAACCTGGATCTCCATTCCAATCACCTATAAAATCAAGAATAACATAACCTCCTGAAGCAGGGTCCATAGGAGAACCTGGATTTGCACCATACACCAGACCATAACCATCATCACCATTACTTAGGTAAGGATGTGTCTCATCTGCTTCTGCTAAAATAGTAGCATCAGCTGATGGATGAGCAACAACATAGACGTCTCCAGGAGCTATGTAAGCACCTGCATCAAAATCATTCCAATACTCGTAAATACCTGGTGTACTTGGAGCATTGGATACACTCGGAAATGCATAATCTGATAAATACACAGTATCTGCAGTTGGATTATATACTTCAAAATACTTGTTATTTGAACTACCTTCTGCAACCTCAGAGAAATATAAATTCGCCATAGCAGCAGGATATGTACATGAGCCATCATCTACTGTTGCTGTTGCGTCATAATTAGTTGCTGTCGGATCTGTACAACCTGAAACAGTATAAGTACATGAACCATCATCAACTGTAGCAGATGCATCATAATTATCTGCAGTTGGATCTGTACATCCACCTAAACAAGCTGCATTCCATAAAATATCACCAGGGTCTCCTGGAAGCACTACCATCTCTTGAGATGGATCGTAATCTAGTCCAGGAACAAGTACGTTAGCATTGTTGACAAATGTAACTGCATGTGTTATAAAGTTATAAATATATGCCTGATTACACGTTCCACATGAATCAATCAATGCTGTACCATCTAAGATACCAGCACAATCAGCATAAGCACATGATCCATCATCTATTAAAGCATTTGCATCATAGTTACCTGCGTTAGGATCTGTACATCCATAATTAATTGATGTACAAGGAGTGAAAGAACCTAGATCATTCCAATAATCAATTGGCATAACAATCCACTCTGAATTAACAGCATCAGTACCTGCAGAAGCAATCCAATCATCATTTCCTTGAGTTACATCACATTTTCTCAGTAATGTATGATTTTGTGTAGCGTTACTTACACCTGCTACATCCCATCCAGAACCTGGATCACCATTCCAATCTCCAAGAAAATCAACAATTACATATCCACCAGTAGCAGGATCTGTTGGTGATCCTGGATTAGAGCCATACACTAAAGCTAATCCATCATCTCCATTACTTAAATAGGTGTAAGTATGATCAGCAACTCCAGAAATCACTACATCAGAGTAAGGGTGACCTACAATATATACATCGTTAGGTAATATGACCGCTCCTACTGGAAAGTCATTCCAGTATTCATATACTCCTGTAGTTGTCGGCGCATTACTTACATTAGGAAATGCATAATGAGTTAAATCTACAGTATCTGCTGTAGGGTTATAAATTTCAAAATATTTATTACTTGAACTTCCTTCAGCATACTCAGAGAAAAATAAATTAACCATTGCTGGAATAGGATAAGTACAAGTTCCATCATCTACAGTTGCATTAGCATCATAATTCGTAGCATTAGGATCTGTACATCCAAGTGCACTTGAATATGAACAACTTCCATCATCAACATTTGCGTTTATATCATAATTAAGAGCAAGAGTATCCATACATCCATAAACTAATGGTGGACAATTTGCCATAGGATGAGCATAGATAGATGTAGTTCCAATACCAAGACCAGCTGTGCAACTATTACATGCTGCAGAAACTAATGAAATAGCTGCACTCCAGTTAGTATCAATATTTAAATCTGAAGAAGCATCACATCTTACTATTGAATAACCATCACCATCTCCTAATCCACCAGCCCAAGCATCATCGTAATCAAGATCAACTACAATACCTCCCTGTGTATTTAAGATAGTAATCTGCTCTCCAGAAGTAGATAAATATCCAGTTGACCACTCAAATGTTGGAGCAAAACCAAAAAATGTTTCGAACCCACATCCTGCTGGATATGTATTACATGGAGAGGAACCATTCCATGCATCTTTTGCCAAAATTGCGTACTGACCTGGAGCTAAATCATATTCAGGAAAAACAAATGTAATAGCATCATTTATGCTCAATCCACCAAGTGCAATGTTATTAGTTGAATTATTATATAACTCAATATAATCTAAATTATCATATGGACCTGGGTCATTATACATGAGCTCAGTAATTGTTAAGCCTGAAGAGATATCTGTATTATTGAAAATTACAGAAAAAGTGTCACTTACCATCACATTGGTTGCAACGTCCTCTAAATTAGAAACATAAACATCAGTATACTGTCCAATAATAAGAGAAGAAGATAAATTTAATGTTATCGAATCACCATTACCGTTAGGTGTTGCGGAAGAAACAGAAATACCTGAGTAATTATTTACATCTGAACCATTGGTAATAGCTTCAGATGTGGTTAGTAGTAATGTAGAATCATTAATTACATTAACACCTGTAACTGTTGGAGGTGTTAAGTCTCCAATATCTAAAAATACTCTAAAATTATCAAAAGCACCAAAATCAGTACCACCATTTTGTTTAGCAGCAACTCTTAGTCTTACATGAGTTGCTCCTGCAGGAGCAGTAAATTCAACAGTAGTCCATGAATTTGAATTTGAGTAATTTGCTGTAGTTAAACCACTCCAAGTAGTATCATTATCCCATATAACTTCCCACCCAACATAATCAGTTCCATCGAAACCTATTGTGTAGTAGTCGAAAGCTACCTTAATTGGAAAGTTTCCTCCACCAGGTAAAACTACTGGATCAAAAGTAATTGTATGCCATAGATCACCAGGATCAGCAGGCCAATTTCCAGAGAGAGTGGAAGTGTATGGGTTATTAATATCCTGCATACCATAATAATGGGTTCCCTCTGATGCCGAACTTATACTTGTGAAGAACGGAGCAATACAATCTCCATTATTAAATACTATTATAGGTTGTGAACCTACTGTATCACCTGTTGAAGAATTGGTACCACAAATACCCCAACGATCAGAGGCAGATGTATATACGGTGTAAGGACTAGGAAACTCAGAATAACTCCATGTACCAGTACCTTCAAAACTTTGAGACGCAATATTACTTTGCGCAAATGTTCCTAGACTAAAAAAAGAAAACACAATTAATAGACATAGAAATTTGTAAATTTTTGTCATAACACTAAATTTTAATTAATAACTCTATAAAAATATTATATAAACTTACTCTAACCCGCAAGCTATTTTTTTTTTACAATATTACGTATTAGTTTTTTTTTATTGTGATGACAATATTATTTATTTGTTAACAATTATCACATCTTATCAAGAAACTGTTAATTGTATTTATGAACCAGTAAAGTTATTTTTAAAAAAGCAGCTATTTAATGATATTATATCCAAAATATTCTAACAAATATTTCTCTTTTATAAATATAGCATTGATTAGTTTAAGATCTTTCTTAGCTATCTTTTCAATTTTTTCTTTATTAAGGTTTTGGATTTTCATTTTACCTTTTGTTTTAAAATTATGTGCAGAAAACTCAATATCTACTTTGATTTTACCGATAGAAGGTATAAAATTCTTTATTTTTTTTATTGAGGTTTTGGTATTATCGCACAAATCTTCATAAGAAATCAATAAAATATTTTTTTCTACTTCATTATTTTTTTTCTGATATCTTAAACACTTTAATGCAAATTTGGCTGCATACTCTGCATCAGCTCCATTTCTTCTCATTATTCCCTCTACTTGCGCATAAGGGTTACGAACCATTGATAAAAAATAAGTATTATCAAAGACCTTATTAATTTCAGAGACACGCATAATATTAGTATTGGTTTTATCCATTAAAACTTCTTTTCTTTGATCCCAATATTTCATCCAAACTTTTTTTATCATTTGCCAGGGATAATTTACCTCATTATGCCATCCTTTGTTGTAAAACATTATATCCTTTACCTCAGGTAATAGTTGTCCCTCTCGAACACCTAAATGATTATTACAACTTAAATTATTAGAAGTAGATAAAATTTGATTTAACAATGTTGAACCGCAATAAGGGGGTGTTAAAATAAAAAGAAATTTATGTTCTTTCCTTCCAAAAAGATTATTTGTAAAAAAGCGCGATATTTTCAAAAATTTGTAATAAAATAAATGTAAATACCATCTATATGAATCAT
>CACOJQ010000041.1 GCA_902627575.1 uncultured Bacteroidota bacterium | reverse complement strand
GTTATTTGTCCAAGAGGAAGTTTTTCTTCATATACACTAACTTACAAAAGATCATTACTAAAGCGTATTTGGATAAGTTTATTTTTTGCCCCTTTCAAAAATTTAATTATCTGGCATGCATCTTCTTATCTGGAAAAAAATGATATTAAAAAAATATTTCCAAAGTCTAAAGTAGAAATTGTAAATGATGGTGTTGATTTTGATTCGTTTCAATCTTCAAGTATTTTAAAGAAGGAAGAATTAATCTGTAAATACACATCAAAAAAATATATGCATATTTCTAATATATTTTTTTCGATGGGAAGGTTACACAAAATAAAATCATTTGATATTTTAATAAAATCATTTTCAATATACACTAAAGAAGATAAGAATGCAAAATTATTAATAGCTGGTGCAGACGATGGTGAGGAAAAGATGTTATCTTTACTTATAAAAAAACTTAAACTCCAAAATAGTGTTTTTTTGATAGGATTAGTGAATTTTGATGATAAAAAAATATTGTTAAATAATTGTGATTATTTTACTTTAGCATCTACCTTTGAAAGCTTTGGAATTGTTATTGCTGAGGCATTGTGTTGTGGAAAACCAATAATTTTGTCTAATAAAACACCATGGTGTGATTTAGAAGCTAATAAATGTGGTATTTTAGTTAATGATGATAGTAAAAGTTTTGCTATAGCATTTAATAAAATAAGTTCAATGAAATTTAATTCTGAAAATATAAAAAGCATAGCTGAAGAAAATTTTGATTGGAGGAATATTTCTAAAAAATTTTTAGAAAAATTTATTAATAATTAAATGTATATTTTAGGAATCAACGCATACCATGGAGATTCATCAGCTTGTTTGATGAAAGATGGCAATATTTTGTATGCAATAGAGGAGGAGCGATTAAGAAGAATAAAACATTGGGCAGGCTTTCCTTCTGAATCAATTAAGTTTTGTTTAAAAGAAGAGGGCATAACAATTAGTGATATTAATTACATAACAATTTCAAGAAACTCTAAAGCTAATTTTTTAAAGAAAATAACTTACCTTTTTTCAAATTCATTAAATTTTTCTCTTTTGGTTGATAGATTTAAAAATTTGCTTAAAGTTAATTCTGTAAAGAAAGAGTTAGCAAGTTTATTTTCAATAAGTCAAGACGATATTAAAGCTAAAGTTTTTAATATTGAGCATCATAGAAGCCATATTTCCTCAGCATTTTTTGCATCATCTTTTTCTAAATCTGCTATTTTATCAATCGACGGATTTGGTGACTTTACTTCTACAATGACTGCCTTTGGTAACAACAATAAATTTCATATAATTGATCAAGTTAATTACCCCCATTCATTAGGAATATTTTATACGGCATTAACTCATTTTTTAGGTTTTTTAAATTATGGTGATGAATATAAGGTTATGGGCTTAGCCCCATATGGTGAGCCTAAGTACTTAAATCAAATGAAACAAATTGTAAATATTGACAGTAATCGGCTATTTAAATTAAATAAAAATTATTTTAAGCATTTTAATAATGGTGTTGAAATGGAATGGAATAATGGAATTCCTAGCATTTCAAAATTATATACTAAAAATTGGATAGATTTATTTGGTTTATCAAGATCTAAAAATGAAAAGATAGAACAAAAGCACAAAGATCTTGCGGCTTCAGCACAAAAATTAACTGAAATTATTATTTTTCATATTCTGGAAAATTTATATCTACAAACAGGTTGTGAAAACATATGTATTACTGGAGGAGTTGCACAAAATTCTGTATTAAATGGAAAAGTATTACAAAATACAAAATTTAAGAAAATTTATATTCCCTCAGCTGGTCATGATGCAGGAACTGCCATTGGTGCTGCTTTATATTTATACAATCAAATATTAAATAAAGAAAGAATACCAGAAATAAAATCCAGTTATTTTGGAAGTAGATTTTCTAATAATCATGTTATAAAGATAATTAACAAATATGGGTTGAAATACTCATCTGTTAAAGATGATGAACTATTTGAAGTAGTTGCTGACAAAATTATTTCTGGAGGTGTTATTGGGTGGTTTCAGGGAAGAGCTGAATTCGGCCCAAGAGCATTAGGTCACAGATCAATTTTAGTAGATCCTAGAAGAAAAGACGCAAAGAAGCTACTTAATGATAAGATAAAAAAAAGAGAGGATTTTAGACCTTTTGCCCCATCAATTTTAAAAGAGTATGTTAATGAATATTTTGAGCAAGATGATCAAGTTAATTTTATGGAAAAGGTTTTTAAAATACGAAAAGAAAAACGTAAAGAGATACCCGCTGTAACTCACATCGATGGAACAGGAAGATTGCAAACAGTTAGTAAGGAAACATGCTTTAAATTTTATAAATTGATTAGTGTTTTTAATGATAAAACTGGAGTCCCAATTTTATTAAATACCTCTTTCAATGAAAATGAGCCTATTGTTAACAGTCCTGAAGAGGCAATAGATTGCTTTTTAAGAACAAATATGGATATGCTTGTTATGGAAAATATAATTATTAGTAGATAATTACTTTTATATGTTGGAAAATAAAAATATTAAAAATAGAGATGATATTAAGCTTTCTATTATTACTGTATCTCTAAATAGTGCTAATACCATAGAAAAAACTATTCAAAGTATTATCTCCCAAGACTATACAAATGTTGAATATATTGTCATTGATGGAGATTCAAAAGATGGAACAATTGATATAGTGAAAAAATATTCAAATTATGTTACATATTATAGCTCTGAAAAAGATAAAGGCATATATGATGCAATGAATAAAGGAATCAATGTAGCCACTGGTGATATAGTTGGTATTTTAAATTCTGATGATTTTTATCCAAATTCATTTATCCTTTCAAATGTAATAAAGACTTTTAAAAAGTATCAATGCGATGCTGTCTACGGAGATTTAGTCTATGTTAAAGCTGATGATATCACTAAAATTAAAAGATATTGGAAAGCCGGCGAATACAATACAAAAAAAATCAAAAATGGTTGGATGTTGCCTCATCCTACTTTTTTTGTTAAAAGAGAAATTTATAAAAAACATGGATTATATGACACTGAATTAAAATCAGCTGCCGACTATAAAATGATTTTAAATTTAATATACAAACAAAATATTATTGTTTACTATATTCCCATGATTTTAGTAAATATGAGATTGGGAGGAGAAAGTAATAGATCTTTACTTAATAGAATTAGAGCTAACAAAGAGGATAGCTTAGCTTGGACAAAAAATCAGTTGAATAAGCCCCTCTTTATTCGATTTAAAAAGCCACTGCAAAAGCTTAAACAATTTTTTCTTAAACCTAAATTATAAATTGAAAGTACTAATAATAGACAACAATGATTCATTTACATATAATTTAAAACATTATATAAATTATTTTTGTGATAATATTACAGTACTTCGTTACTATGATGCAAATTTGAAAATTGTACAAGATTTTGATAAGATACTCTTCTCGCCAGGACCTGGACTTCCTTCTGAATATACTATTTTATATAAAATTTTAGAAAAATACCAAAGTTCAAAATCAATTTTAGGCATATGTCTTGGTCATCAGGCTATTGCTGAATTTTATGGTGCTAAATTATATAATCTTGATACTCCTTTACATGCTTATAAATCTAAAATAACCCATTTAGATAATTGTTATTTATTTAAAAATTTAGATTTAAATTTTGATGTTGGACATTATCACTCTTGGGCTGTTTTACCTACCTCTTTAAATGAAAAATTAGAACAAACATCTTATAATAATGATGGAATCATTATGTCTTTAAAGCATATAAAATATGATGTTAGGGGTATTCAATTTCATCCCGAGTCAATTCTGTCAGAATATGGGCTAAATATTATTAAAAATTGGCTTAGTAATTAATCATAGTCAGGAACAAACCAATCTTTCTTTTTTTCATATTTCAAGTCTTTTAATACATCTGCTTTAACTCTGATTGTTAAAGTGTAGCTCTGATGATATCCAATAGGAATCCAATTAAAAAGTAATTCCCAACAGTGTAAATCTCGATAAATATCAATTGATGAATATGTCAATTCTTTTGACTCAAAATCATAGCCAGATCTAAAACCTATTTTCCATTTACTTGTTATTTTCATATTACCAGAAAAAATTAATGATTGTGTAGTGTCTGAAAAAGCTGAAGAGTTATTTCCTTTATTATAATTTAGAGAATAATTTGCATTTAAACTCCATGGGATTTCAAAGAATTCTTTTTCTTCGTTTGTGTTTTTATTTTTTGTATTTAGAAAGTTATTATCAATTTTCAAACCTATTGAAGTGCTAAATGATTTTAGTCTAGCTATTCTTTTATTTGTATTGATTTCTAGTTGGTTTAATCTTCCTGTTTTTTCTTTATTTACAATGTATGGGTCATAATCACTTGTAAATGTGATATCTAATATGTTAAGTAATCTTGTTCTAGCGTTTAATCTAATATTACTTAAGTTCATCGAGTCAGCAAATACGTTATATGATGTACTAAGATTTAAGCTCTCAATTAATTTAATCTTTTTGAATTCACTTGTACTATCACTATCATTTTTAACTTTCATATCCAATATATTTCCTAAATTAAAATTGATGTTACCTGTCTTTCTGTTAGTTGGTGATCCAAATATTCCATTACTCATAATTGAATATTGCTCAGATTCTCCTTGACTATTTATCTGAACATTTTGGTAGTAATTATATTTTTCACTTGAAAAATCTGGAGTATACCTAAATGATATACTTGGTGTTATAACATGTCGTAATGCTTCAATTTTTTTATTTTTAAAATTAAATAAACCATAAATTTTAGTATTGAAACCGGCAGAAAAATTATAATCCAATCCTCTAGTAAATTTATTAACAGTATCGGTTAATAGAATAGTATTTATATCATCCCATGTTTTTTCTATTCTGTTTAAATACCATCTTTCAGTAATATTTAAGCTAGGGTTGAAATTAAAATACTTTAAAATTTTTAAGGATGCAGTAATTGGAATATTATGTTTGATTCCGTTTCTAAATTTTGAAATTGAGTTTTGTGTAAACAATAATGAATCAGCAGTTGTAATTGTATTTCTGCTGTTCATATTATATCTAATAGATATTTTTTCATACCATTTCTCGTTGATTGATTTATTTAAAAATTTAAATGGATAAATTCTTTGAGAATTAATAGATAATTCAGGAATCGTTAGACTGACAATATTGTTAGACGTATTTTGTGTATGTCTTAAACTAATATACATATTATTTAAAAATAAGTTATCAAACGATTTAGACAAGCTAATATTCGAAGTCATAGTATTTTTAAGGTAGTCATCACTATATGAATTATTTCTATGATAAGTGCTGGTTCCAACATCTATATTTGCAGAGAAATTAAATGATGGACTCGCTTTAGGATCTTGTTTATGAGACCACTTAATATTAAAATCTTGTTTTTCACTATAATCGGGGAAGCCTTTATAGCTGTTTTTGAGAAAGCCATAGCTAATGTTAAAATTACCATTATATTTATATCTGCTTTTATATCTCATATTCGATTTGATGTTCCAGCTCCCTCTAGAATATATATCGCTTTTTAATGATAAATCTATTTTATTATTTATAGCAAAATAATATCCTCCATCTTTTATGAAAAAACCCATGTTAGCAGATTCTCCATATGCTGGCATAATAATTCCTGAACTTTGTTTATTGTTATGATTTGGAAAATATCCAACAGGTAAAAATAAAGGTGTAGGTACACCAAAAAAAGATAGGTATGCAGGCCCAGTTATTATTTTTTCACCGGCAATCACTTTTATTTTATTAGCTTTAATTGAAAAGTGTGGTTTTTCATGATTACATGTTGTGTAATCTCCTTTTTGTAAATAAAATACTTCGTCAATTTTTTTGACATTTTTGCCCAGTATATATCCCTCGCCTTCTTTGGTAACAATATTTTTAATGTATGATTTTTTAG
>CACOJQ010000040.1 GCA_902627575.1 uncultured Bacteroidota bacterium | reverse complement strand
TTTTTAATATAGCTTGAGTATTATTATTGTTTTTTTGATACAAAATTCTAAATATTTCTTGTATTTCTTTTATTTTTCCTTCATTAAATCCTCTTCTTCTAAGTCCTATAGAATTTATTCCAACGAATGATAATGGTTCTCTTGCTGCTTTTACATATGGGGGCACATCTTTTCTTACCAAAGATCCTCCTGATACCATTGCATGTTTTCCAATGCTAACAAATTGGTGAACTGCAGATAATCCTCCAATTATTGCAAAATCTCCAATAGTTACATGTCCACCTAATGCAACACTATTAACTATTATACAATTGTTTCCAATAATACAGTCATGAGCGATATGTGCATAAGCCATAATTAAGCAATTATTTCCAACAACAGTTTTACCACTAGCGGATGTTCCTCTATTTATTGTAGCACACTCTCTAATAGTACATTTATCTCCAATAATAGTTAATGACTTTTCTCCTTTAAATTTTAAATCCTGAGGTATTGCAGATATAACTGCACCTGGAAATATTCTGCAATTTTTTCCAATTCTTGCTCCTTCCATTATTGTCACATTACTTCCAATCCATGTTCCCTCTCCAATTTCAACATTTTTTTCAATAGTAACAAATGGATCAATAACAACATTTCTTGCCACATTCGCATCTGAATGTATGTATGCTAGTGGTTGGTGCATTATAAATCTTTTTTAGGGGCAATTTGAGCTAATAAATCAGCTTCAACAGCAATATTGTTATTTACAAAGCCCGTACCTCTCATATGACACAAACCTCTTCTAATTGGAGATATTAATTTGAGTTTAAAAATAATTGTATCACCAGGAATTACTTTTCTTTTGAATTTTGCGTTATCTATTTTCATAAAAAACGTTAAATAGTCCTGAGGATTTTTGACAGTATTTAATATCAATACACCACCAGTTTGAGCCATTGTTTCTAATTGCAACACGCCAGGCATCACAGGTTCACTAGGAAAATGACCCTTGAAGTATTCTTCTTCTTGTTTAACATATTTAACACCTACTATGTAATCATCACCAATTTCTCTTATTTCATCAATAAATAAGAAGGGTTCTCTGTGAGGTAATATAGATTTTATTTTTTGTTTATCATATAGTGGGGATTTATTAAAATCAACCATGGGTGCAGTTTTGTCTTTCTGTTCCTTCATAATTTTTCTTAATTTTTTTGCAAATTTAGTGTTATTTTTGTGACCAGGTTTGATTGCAATTATTTTTCCTTTTATTGGCAACCCAACTAAGCATAAGTCTCCAACAACATCTAATAATTTGTGTCTTGCAGGTTCGTTATTAAATCTGGGAGTTATATTATTTAAGTATCCTTTTTTGTTTATACTGATTTTTGGATTATTAAATACTTCTTTTATTTTATTTAACTTAGTATTAGAAATAGAATTTTCTACGATAACCATGGCGTTGTTTAAATCTCCTCCTTTAACTAAATTTTTATCAATCATTTCTTCTAACTCGTGAAGAAAACAAAATGTTCTACTTGAGGATATTTCTGAATTAAAATCTAATAAATTATTTAGTGATGCTTTTTGAATGCCAAGTTTTTTGGAGTTATAGTCTATTTGAACATCGATTTTATAATTTGAGTCAGGAACTGCAATTAACTCGGTTCCAGTCTTTTCATCTTTAAAGGATATTTTTCTTGAAATTATAAAATATTGTCTTATTGCATTTTGTTTTTTAATACCGGTTTTCTTAATTTGTTCACTAAAATCTAACGAACTTCCATCTAGAATAGGGATTTCTTTGTTATCAATTTCTATTTTTATATTATCTATTTTATTTCCTGTAATAGCGGCAAGAATATGTTCAACAGTATGAACTTCAAGATTATTTTTTATTAAAGATGTGCTGCGATTGGTTGTAAATAAGTTATCCACAGTTGCTTCAATCTGTAAATTTTTGTCTTTGTCAACACGAATAAATTTTATACCATAATTTTCTTTAGCTGGCTTTAACTTCATATTTGTAAACACTCCAGTATGAATACCAACACCAGAGAAGTTAATAGTGTTTTTTATCGTATTTTGAAAATCACTCATTAAACTGTTTTTGTATTGATGTCAAAACTTTGTATATCTCAGGTAATTTCTTAAAAATTATGTACGATCTTTGAAATTCTTTAATATTGAATGCCATTGGACCTTGAAGAATTGCACCTTTTTTATTTATACTATTAGCAACTCCACTTTGACCAGCAATTTTAACATCATCTGTAATAAATAGATGTCCAGATATAGCAACTTGACCACCTACCATACATCTTTTACCAATTTTTGTTGATCCAGCTATTGCAGTTTGTGCTGCTATTACTGTATTACTGCCAACTTCTACATTGTGAGCAATTTGTATTAAATTATCAAGTTTTACACCTTTTCGTATAATAGTAGAGCCCATTGTTGCTCTGTCTATTGTTGTATTAGAACCAATTTCTACGTCATCTTCAATTTCAACGTTGCCAATTTGACTTATTTTTTTATAATTATTTTGCTTGTTTGGAGCAAATCCAAATCCGTCTGATCCTATAACTGCTCCAGAATGAATAATTGTATTATTACCAATATTACAGTCATGATAAACTACAACATTTGGAAAAAGTATACAGTTGTCACCTATTGTAACATTTTCACCAATGTAGCAGTTAGGATGTATTTTTACATTATTTCCAATTTTTACATTTTTACTAATGGTTGCAAAAGATCCTATATAAATATTATCTCCAAATTTAGTATTTTGACCAATGTCAGTATAATTAGATATGCCAACATAATTAAATTTCATTTTATTATATATTTCAAGTAACTTACTAAATGAAGAATATGAATCATTAACTACAACTAGAGTTGATTTAATCTTATTATCTAATTTTAATGAATTATTAACAATAATTACAGAAGCTTTTGTTGTGTAAATATAGTTTTTGTACTTTTCGTTAGCTAAAAAGCATAAGTCTCCTTTTTTTCCATCTTCGATTTTAGCAACAGATTGTACTTTTACTTTTGGATTACCTATTATTTTTCCATCTATAATTGACGCTATTTCTTCCGCGTTATAATTCATTTCACAAATTTAAAAAATTTAATTTGTTGATTACTTCTATTCTTCGGTGTAACATAAAAAATATTTATTTATGGTTTTATTTAATATTGTTGAGTTAAATTGATCTGATGCAATCGCGAAATCTTTTATTTCCCCATTTTTAAGTAAAATATTAATTTTAGACTTGTTACTATATAAATCGTTAGTTAATTTATCCGAAAATATAAAATACATAGCTTCCTCTTTAGAACAATTATTTTTTTTGCAAAATAATTTAATTAGTTTATTTTTAGCTGCATCTGTTATATAATTGTTAGATATTTTAACTTTTAGTAAATTTCTTTTATTTAATCTTTTAGATAAATTCGATAATACAAAATCATCGCATAATTCCCAATATTTTAAGCATGTGTATAATTCATAATCATCTAACTGTGAAAAATGTTTTAATAAATTTGAATTTTGATTAAATTGTTCAATAGTAAAATCTTTTTTGAGAAAAATCTCTAATGATCTAGTAACATAAATATTTGAACCGTTCATTATTAAATATTTAACTCTTTTTAATATTTTAATTAGCATATTTTCAGCTGCAACAACAGTTTTATGTAAATAGACTTGCCAATACATGATTCTTCTGGCAATTAGAAATTTTTCGATTGAATAAATTCCTTTTTCTTCAACAACTAATAAATCGTTTGAAATATTCATCATATTTATTATTCTATCGGTGCCAATATTTCCTTCAACAACACCAGAAAAAAAACTATCTCTTTTAAGATAGTCAAGTCTGTCCATGTCTAATTGAGATGAAACAAGTTGGTGTAGATATTTTTTTTTGTATTTATTTTGAAAAATATCAATAGCAATTTCTAATTCACCATTAAATTCTTTGTTAAGATATTTCATATAGCATAATGAAAGATCCTCATGTGATATCTCCTTAGCTATCGAGTTTTCTAAAGCATGTGAAAATGGCCCATGACCAATATCATGCAATAAAATAGCAATTTTCAATGATTGTGATTCTATTTTTGATATGATATGTCCTTTACTTTTTAATTGATAAATTATTTTTTCCATTAGATGCAAACAACCAAGTGCATGACTAAATCTGCTATGTGTTGCAGCAGGATACACTAGATGTGATAGTCCCAGTTGACTGATTTTTCTTAGCCTTTGAAAATAAGGATGATCAATTAGTTTTAATATTAAACTATTTTCTAATGAAATAAACCCATAGACTGGATCGTTTATAATTTTATCTTTTTTTTTGTGTTTTCATAACGCAAATAACGTATTTTGTTTTTATTTTTATATAACTTAATTAAACTAATATGATAAATATACTTTGGGCAGATGATGAAATAGATTTATTGAATCCTCATATATTATACTTAGAAGAAAAAGGATATAATTTAACTCCAGCTATTAGTGGTAGTGATGCGCTTGATTTTTTGAAAAATAAAACATATGACTTGATTTTTTTAGATGAGAATATGCCTGGCTTATCTGGTCTGGAGACATTATCAATTATAAATGAAAAATTTCCAGACATACCTGTAGTAATGATTACTAAAAGTGAAGAGGAAAGTATTATGGAAGATGCCATAGGTTCAAAAATTTCTGACTACTTAATAAAGCCGGTTAATCCTAATCAAATTCTACTAGCCATTAAAAAAAATATTGACTCAAATAGGTTGGTTGAAGAAAAAACTACAATGAAATATCAGCAAGATTTTCAAAATATTAGCTCGCAAATATCATCAATTAAAAGTATCAATGAGTGGTATGATATTTTTAAGAAATTAGTTTATTGGGAATTGGAGTTAAATTCGTCTAATGTAAGTAGTGTTGAGCAAATATTAGAAATGCAAAAAGCTGATGCTAACTCCCAATTTTTTAAGTTTGTTAAAAACAATTATCAAGAATGGGTGAGAGGTAATAACTCACCTTTAATGTCTCACAACATTATTAGTAAGAAAGTTTCACCTTTAATGTCTTTTGATAAACCAACATACATGATTCTGATCGATAACTTGAGATATGATCAGTGGAAAACTATAAAGCCCAATCTTTTACACGATTTTAATATTATTGAAGATAATCTATACACAAGTATTCTACCTACATCTACTCAATATTCACGTAATTCAATTTTTGCAGGTTTACTTCCTTCAGAAATTCAAAAGATGTTTCCAAATATGTGGAAAAATGACGAAGAAGAGGGAGGTAAAAATTTATTTGAAAATACTCTTCTTAAAGAAAATCTTAAAAGAATTGGAAAATCAAATTTTAAATATAGTTACAATAAAATAACTAACATAGCTGCTGGTAAAAAGATTGTTAGTCAAGTATCAAATCTTTATAATAATGCTTTAAATGTTATTGTCTATAATTTTGTTGATATGCTTTCGCATGCTAGAACTGATATGAAGATGATAAAAGAGCTAGCAGATGATGATTCCGCTTATCGTTCTTTGACTGCTTCTTGGTTTATACATTCTCCATTATATGAATTATTAAATAAAATTTCACAAAAGGATGCGAATGTTATTATTACCACTGATCACGGTACAATTAATGTTAAAAAGCCAGTTAAAATAATAGGTGACAGAGATGTAAATACAAATTTAAGATATAAGCAGGGTAAAAATTTAAATTACAATAAAAATGATGTTTTTGAAATTACTAATCCTTCTGATTATTATTTGCCTTCTCAAAATATCAGTAGTAAATATATTTTTGCAAAAGAGGATATGTACTTTGTTTATCAAAATAATTTTAATAAGTATGCTAATTTATATAAAAATACGTATCAGCATGGTGGTGTTTCATTGGAAGAAATGTTGATTCCAATAATTACATTAAAGACAAAATAATGAAATTAATTTGCGAAAATTTAGATCAAATTAAGGATATTGCGAAAAAAATATTAAGTGAGTACTCACTAGAAAGAAAATTCCTTTTTTTTGGAGATTTGGGAGCTGG
>CACOJQ010000039.1 GCA_902627575.1 uncultured Bacteroidota bacterium | reverse complement strand
TCTCATTACATTGTTATGTGTACTAAAAAAGGAGTAATTAAAAAAACATCTCTCGAACAATATTCTAGACCTAGAACTAATGGGATAAATGCCATAACAATAAGAGAAGGTGATCAGCTCTTGGAAGCAAAAATGACTACCGGTAACTCTCAAATAATGATGGCAGTAAAATCTGGAAAATCTATAAGGTTTGAAGAAGAAAAAGTTAGAGCAATGGGAAGAACAGCTGCTGGAGTAAGAGGAATTAGATTAGCTAACGACAAAGACGAAGTTGTTGGTATGATATGCATTGATAATTTTGAATCCTCTGTCTTAGTTGTTTCTGAAAATGGTTATGGAAAACGTTCAGATGTTGAAGATTATAGAATAACTAACAGAGGTGGTAAAGGAGTAAAAACTATTAATATAACTGAAAAAACTGGAGAGTTAATAGCTTTAAAAAATGTTACTGACGCTGATGATCTTATGGTGATTAATAAATCTGGTATTACAATTAGAATTGGTGTAGATACGTTAAGAGTAATGGGAAGAGCAACACAAGGGGTTAAAATTATTAGATTAAAAGATGAAGATAGTATAGCTTCAGTTGCTAAAGTTTCAAAATTTGAAGAAGAAGTTGTAGATGAGTCTAAAGAACTTTTTAATGAAAATAGTGAATCTAAAGAAATAAGTGAAGAAAATAATTAATAAATTGAAAAATTAAAAATATGAAAAAAATAATTTTTACAGCATTAATGACACTAACCTTTTTTGTGGTTTCTGCTCAGAAACATAATATCGTTAATGCATCAATAGCTTTGAAAAATTCTAACTTGATTGAAGCTAAAGATTACATAGATCAGGCTTTTAATAATGAAAAGACATCTAATGAGCCTAAGATGTGGAACTACAGAGCTAAAATATATTTAGAAATTTCTAGGCTACAATTAAAAGATAGTACAGTAAGTATTGATAAGGATGCTATTTTTAAAGCCTCTGAAGCGCATACTAAATGTCTTCAGACAAATAAGAGAGGTAAAATAGTTGTAAGAAAATGGACTTCTGAAGAAGACGTAAGAAACAACCTATCGCTTTGTGTTAATTTGCTATTCAAAATGGGTGAAAACACTTATAAAAGTAAAGAATATAATTTAGCATTAAATTACTATCAAGAAATTTTAGACTTAATCGCATATGATATTCCTGGTGTTAAGAAAAATGATGTTATTTTTAATATGGTTTATGTCGCAAAAGCATTAAAAGATGCTAAAATGGCTGAAAAGTACTTACAACAACTTATCGATTCTGATTATAATGAACCATATATATATGCTTTTATGAGTGAAAGTATGATAGATCAACAGGAAAATGAAAGAGCTTTAGATTACTTGAGTATTGGTAGAAAAAAGTATCCAACAAACGAAATTCTATTAAATACAGAAATTAATTTATATATTAAATTGAATAAACTATCAGATTTAATTGTAAAATTTACTGAAGCGATTGAACTAGATCCTGTGAATTCTATGTTATACTTTAATAGGGGAACTATTTATGATCAAGAGAAAGATACTGAAAATGCTGAAAAAGACTACATGAAAGCGATTGAGTTAAATCCTTTATATTTTGAAGCAAATTACAATTTAGGCGCTCTATATTTTAATTTTGGTGTTGAAACAATTAAAAAAGCAAATGCAACATCTAATAACAATACGCATAGAAAATTAAAAAAAGCAGCAGAATCTCTTTTTGCTAAAGCACTTCCATATATGGAAGCTGCTCATCAAATAGATGCTAACGATGAAAACACAATGACTTCGTTAAAACAATTGTATTATAGAAATGGTGATTATGCTAAATCAGATGAAATTAAGAAAAAATTAGAAAATTTAAAAAAATAAAGGATGAAAAAGTTTAATTTATTTATAATATGTTTTTCAATATCAACATTTGTTTACAGTCAAGGTTTATTTGGTAATAAAACAAAGAATAGAGCAAAGGTAGTTGAAAAAGAAGAGGTAAAGGTTGATGAAATAGCGAAGAAAACGAAAGGATGCAATGTTTTTGATGGATTATTTACAATTTATCAAGACAAAGAAAACGGTAAGTCATATATAGAGATAGATTCTTCACACATAAATCAAGAGTTTATTCATTTTAGTTATATAGAAAATGGAGTTATGGATGCATGGGCTTATCAAGGAAGCTACAGAGGATCTAAAATAATTGAAATAAATAAGTTTTACGATAGAATCGAGTTTACTATTAAAAACACTAAATATTATTTTGATGAAACTAATCCATTATCAAAAGCATCAAATACAAATATAAATTCCCCAATAGTTGTTTCTGAAAAAATTATTGCTACAGGACCCGACAAATCAAGATTTTTAATTAGTGCTGACAACATTTTTTTATCTGAATCTTTACAACAAATTAAAGCATCTTATCCACCAACATACAGAGGATTTAGACTTGGTAATTTAAGCAAGAAAACAAGATATAATAAGATAAGAAGTTATCCAGAAAATACAGATATTGTTGTAAATTACTTTTTTGAGACGAGATATCCATCAAATAGAGGAAGTGATGCTGTAACAGACGCTAGAAACGTTTCTATAAAAGTTCAACACAGTCTTATTAAAATGCCTGATGATAACTATAATACTAGAAATGATGATACAAGAGTTGGTTATTTTACTACTCGATCTAATGATATGACCAGTCTGGATAGACTTAATTATAGAGATTTTATTAATAGATGGAGATTAGAAAAAAAGAATCCTGATCAAGCTTTATCTGATCCTGTTAAACCAATAGTTTGGTGGATTGAAAATACAACCCCTTATGAGTTCAGAGATATTATAAAAGAAGGAGTGGAGATGTGGAATGTTGCTTTTGAAAGGGCTGGATTTACTAATGCTGTTCAGGTTAAGATTCAGCCGGATACCGCAGATTGGGACGCAGGAGATATTAGGTATAATGTGTTGAGATGGAACTCTTCACCTAATCCTCCTTTCAGTGGTTATGGACCATCATTTGTTAATCCAAGAACTGGAGAGATTTTAGGATCTGATATTATGCTCGAATGGGTTTATATAACAGGAAGAGTTTCAGAAAATTTACTTTACAACGAACATGAGTCACACAACTCTGATAACCATGTGTGTAGTGCAGCTAAGTATCAACAAATTGAAAATGCACTTGGTTTTAACTATATTAAATCAATGGACTTATCTGAAGAGATGAAACGTGATTTTTTAAATCAAGCATTGAAAAGACTTGTTTTACATGAAGTTGGTCATACTCTTGGTTTAAGTCATAATTTTAAAGGAAGTACCATGCTGTCAACAGCTGAACTCAATAATAAAGATATTGTTAATGCTCGAGGTATATGTAATTCTGTTATGGAGTATCCTGCAACAAATATTGCAAAAGATCCAGATAATCAAGGTTTATTTTTTGATATACAACCAGGTCCATATGATAAATGGGTAATTGAATATGGTTATTCAGAATTTAATGATTCTATAAATGAAATAGAATCTCTTGAAAGAATTTTAAACAGATCTACTGAAAAGGATTTAGCTTTTGCTAATGATGCTTTTGATATGAGGTATCCAGGAAAGGGAACAGATCCTAATGCAATGATTTACGACTTATCTAGTGATCAGCTTACATTTTCAGAGAATAGAATTGAAATGGTAACTAATATATTACAAAACTTAAAAGATAAGTATACTAAAGATAATGATACTTATGAAGAACTTTATCGAGCCTACAGAACACTTGTTTATTCTTATTTTCAATCTTTAGAAGTTGTTTCAAGACAAATAGGAGGGGTAAAAGTAGATTTATCACACACAGATCAAAATTCATCCTCAAAACCATTTGAAAGCGTTGACAAAGAAACACAAATGGCAGCTATGCAAATGATATCAGATTACGGTTTCAGTAACAAGGTTTTATTGCAAGAAGATTTATTTCCTTATTTACAAAAACAAAGAAGAGGGTGGAGTATTTCTGATGACCCAACCATTCATCAAAGAATTTTAATTTATCAAAATAGATTATTAAATCATCTCTTACACCCAAACGTTCTTCTTAGAATGACAAATTCTAATTTATATGGTAATGAATATAAATTACCTGATTATATGATAGATTTAAGAAAATCAATATTTCAAAGTGACATGTATGGAGATGTTAGTACTGTAAGACAAAATTTACAAATAACATACATTAATAGATTATTATCAATAGTAAGTCCTAAATCCAGATATGATAACATTTCTAAAACCACAGCTCATTACAATCTTAATTGGTTAAAAAACAACATTAACATAAATACGGGAGATTTAGCATCAAGACAACATAAAGGATATATCTTATATATAATTAACGAAGAGTTAAATAATGCTAAATAGGTTTATAATTAGTGATACTATGCTATGAATAATAATTTATGTTAAATCTTTTTTATTTGCATTAAAAATTATCATTTATGAAAAAAATTATTTTATTATTTATTTTAATACCTATAATAGGTTTTTCTCAAAATTCTAATAAATATAAAGAATTTAACGCAGGTATTTATGTTAATAATCTTGAGTTTGAGGGATGGTCAAGAATTGATCTTGATTTTATTTTTCCTGGCGCATCTTTTTTATGGGGTAAAACGAATTATTACGATAATTTTTTCTTTTTTGATTATCAAGTAGGTGTAGCATTTCCATCATTAGTTACTGGTAAAGCAGGAGTTGGTCTTGGAAGTCAAGAAAGTCCATTCATTTTTAGTACAGGAATACGCCCATGGCCACTAACATATTATGTCCAATTAGATTTTAATCGTAAGTTTATTATTTCTTTAGAACCATTTTTAAGTTCAGGTATGAACGGTACAGGAATAGCTACTGTAGGTTTTAGATTTTAATATTTTTATCAAATTAATTTATATAATAGTGGGGTATAAATTAAAAATAACTATTTAACATAATATTAATTATAAGACAAAAGGGTTATTATTTGTTCTCTAGTGGTACTCTTGTTTCTATATAGTTCTTAAAGTTATCTAAATACACTCTACTTTGGTTTCTTAGTGCATTTTCCATAAAAAAACTAAGAAATTTCATATAACCATTAAATTCGAACTCTTGAATATTAACTATTCTAATTTTATTATTTGATAATACTTCTAATCTATGCGTTACAATATTATAAACTCCGTCAGCCTTATATGATATTTTAATTTCATTTGGCAATTTGTTATGTATAATAGTTTCTTCAAGTACGATATCATTTCCTTCAGAATTAATTTTAATTTCAGCTACTGCACCTTTTTTACCTAAATCTCCTTTTATTAAGCTATATTTTTCCACTCCAGGCATGTAATTATCTATTTTTGAAGGATTATTCAATACCATTGTAATTGAATCTATATTGCCATTAATAACTATTTCTTCTTCAAATACAATATCATCTACAAATAGAAATACATATAGAGTTAAAGTTATTGGAAAGCTTAAAATTATTAGAATTAATGTTTTCTTTTTCATTTAACTATTTTTTACAGTTTTTATCATAAAGATCACATTCACCTTCATCACATGCTTCTTTATAACAATCACACATCATATCATTTATGTTTTGATTATTATAAATTTCACTTTTTTTAATATGAATTAAAGCTTTATTTATATATGTGAAAGTTTCAGGGTCATATGTTGTTTGATTATTTTTCATTCTTTGTATAGCTTCATAATATGCTATTGCTTGAAAATATTTATTAAAATTATTATAATGATCTGCTAAAAAGTAATATGTAATTACAATTATACAATATTTATTTTTAAATATTTTTAAATAAAAAAGAGATGCGAATGCATCTCTTTCATTTGTTGATATTTTGTTAAGTTTTAGTGATTGTGCCCATCATGATTGTTACTTGCCCCATCTTTGATTTCTAGAAGCTCAACATCAAATATAAGTGTTTCATTTGGTCCGATACCCGCTTGAGGAATCCCTCTTTCTCCATATGCTAGATTTCCTGGAATAATAAACGTCCATTTGTCACCTACTACCATTAATTGAACCCCTTCAGTCCAGCCAGGTATTACTCTATTTAATGGAAAAGTTACTGGCTCACCCCTTTCTACAGAGCTGTCAAATACAGTTCCATTTGTAAGCTTACCTGTATAGTGAACAGTAACATTGCTCGCAGCTGTGGGATGTTCTTTTCCAGTACCTTTTGTGATCACCTTATAAGCAAGTCCTGATGGTGTTTTTATTGCATCTTTAGTTAATTTGTCTAATTGTTCTTTTGCAATTCTAGCTTTTTCTTCATTGGCCTTTCTCATTGACTCTTGAGCAGAGTTAAATATTTTTGATGCATTAAATGATTTTGCCTCCTTTCCTTCTCTTAAAATAGTAATAGAGTTCATAATATCATCTTGTTCAATTGCATCAACAATATCTTGACCTTCGATAACTTTTCCAAAAACTGTATGTTTGCCGTCAAGCCATGATGTTTCTTTGTGCGTAATAAAAAATTGAGAACCATTTGTATTTGGGCCAGAGTTTGCCATTGACAAAATACCTGGTCCGTCGTGCTTTAATTCTGGATGAAATTCATCTGCAAATTTATATCCTGGATCTCCCATACCATTTCCATTTGGACATCCTCCTTGAATCATAAAATCTGATATTACTCTGTGAAATTTTAATCCATCAAAATATGGTTCTCCAATATT
>CACOJQ010000038.1 GCA_902627575.1 uncultured Bacteroidota bacterium | reverse complement strand
TAACAAATCCTATATGTGAAAGGTTTGCGCCTTCATAACCAGGAGTAACTAGTTCAATAGCATCGCAAAGTGGTGAAGTGTCAAGATCCTGAAACAAAAAATCACCTTCCTGTAAATCAAAACTTCTTGAACATGATGCGAATGAAAATAATATGAAATATAAAAGAAATCTCATTTTAATGTTATTTTAAAAAAATAAATAGTAATGTTTTTTTAGTCTGCTAAAACAATAATTTTATTTTTTTTCATCTCAATTACACCTCCATTAATCTGAAATTTTTCCACTTTATTATCAATCGATATAATTCTAATTTCTCCTTCTCTCAAAGAAGATATAATTGGAGCGTGGTTATTTAATATTTCAAAATCACCAATGACTCCAGGAACTTTTATAGAATTAACTTCTCCAGTAAATAACTGTTTTTCTGGTGTAATAATTTCTAAAATCATTTTATTTTGCTTCGGCTAACATTTTTTCTCCTTTTTCGATTGCTTCCTCAATAGTACCAACTAAATTGAACGCTGCTTCTGGATATTGGTCAACATCACCATTCATGATCATATTAAATCCTTTGATTGTGTCAGAAATATCAACTAAAACTCCTTTGAGTCCAGTGAATTGTTCAGCAACATGAAATGGTTGAGATAAAAATCTTTGAACTCTTCTTGCTCTATGGACAGCCAACTTATCCTCATCTGAAAGCTCATCCATTCCTAAAATGGCAATAATATCTTGTAGCTCTTTGTATCTTTGTAGAAGTTCTTTAACGTTTTGTGCACATTGGTAATGTTCTGCTCCAACGACTTCTTCAGTTAAAATTCTTGAAGTGGAATCAAGTGGATCAACTGCAGGGTAGATACCTAACTCTGCAATTTTCCTTGATAAAACTGTAGTTGCATCTAAGTGTGCAAATGTAGTCGCTGGTGCTGGGTCAGTTAAGTCATCTGCAGGAACATAAACTGCTTGTACAGAGGTAATTGATCCGTTTTTAGTAGATGTAATACGCTCTTGCATAGTTCCCATTTCTGTAGCTAGTGTAGGTTGGTAACCAACAGCAGAAGGCATACGTCCAAGTAAGGCAGAAACTTCAGAGCCTGCCTGAGTAAACCTAAATATATTATCTACAAAAAATAAAACATCTCTACCTTTTCCTTCTCCGTCCCCATCTCTAAAATACTCAGCAATTGTTAATCCAGAAAGAGCAACTCTAGCTCTAGCTCCAGGTGGTTCATTCATCTGCCCAAAGACAAAGGTTGCTTTGGACTCACTCATTTTGTTTTTATCAACTTTTGTCAAGTCCCAACCTCCTTCTTCCATAGAGTGATTAAATTGATCTCCATAATTAATAATGCCTGATTCTAGCATTTCTCGCATTAAATCATTTCCTTCTCTTGTTCTTTCACCAACACCAGCAAAAACAGATAAACCTCCATGACCTTTAGCGATGTTGTTTATTAGTTCTTGAATTAAAACTGTTTTTCCTACACCTGCACCTCCAAATAAACCGATTTTTCCTCCCTTGGCGTATGGCTCAATTAAATCAATTACTTTGATTCCAGTAAATAAAACTTCAGTAGCAGTAGATAAATCTTCAAATTTTGGGGGTTCTCTGTGGATAGGAAGTCCATTAGATTTGTCTAAATTTTCCATTCCATCGATTGCATCGCCAATTACATTAAAAACACGACCTTTTATAATTTCTCCGGTTGGCATTTTGATGGGAGCTCCAGTAGCGTGAACAGATGTACCTCTACTTATCCCATCAGTTGTTTCCATAGAAATTGCTCTAACAGTATCTTCACCTATGTGTTGTTGACACTCCAAAATTAATTTTTCTCCATTTTCTCTTGTGACTTCTAGTGAGTCATAAATATTGGGTAACCCTGATTCTGTATTTTCAAATGTAACATCTACTACAGGTCCAATAACTTGTGATACTTTTCCAGTATTTTTTGTCATTTTTGTGTATTTAAAAAGCAGTTAAAATATATTGTTAAAATTCTCTGCAAACTTAATATTTTTAAATTGTATTCACTTAATAATTTAGGGTTTAAATTAATTGTTAATTTTGAACAATTTTTCAACAATAATTTAATTTAAGTGAAAATATATAATTCTATTGAAGAGTTTCCATCTGATGTTGCAACGGTTATAACTACTGGTACTTTTGACGGAGTTCATGCAGGGCATAAAGTTGTTATAGATCGCTTAAAAAAAATAGCTTATAAAAAAGGGTTACAAAGTTTAGTTTTTACATTGAATCCTCATCCGAGACATGTTTTGTATCCAGAGGATCAGCAATTAAAATTAATACATACAATTGATGAAAAAATAAACGCTTTGAAAAATACAGGCTTACAAAATTTAGTGATTTATAAATTTACAAAAGAATTTTCAAGAACAAATTCAGTACATTTTGTAAGAGATATTTTGGTTAATAAACTAAATATGAAGCATATGGTTGTTGGTTTTGATCATCATTTTGGAAGAAATAGAGAAGGTACATTTGAAAATTTATCAGAAATTTCTCATTTATATGACTTTAAACTTGAACAAATAAAACCTCAAAATATTGGACAAGTTACAGTTAGTTCAACAAAGATTAGACATGCTATTTTAAAAGGAGATATTATTAAAACAAATAAATATTTATCATCAAATTTTTCTCTAACAGGAGTAGTTGTGCGAGGTAATGGTATTGGTCAAAAAATTAATTTTCCTACAGCAAACATTAACTTAAATGATAAATGGAAAATATTGCCAAAAAACGGTGTTTATGCAGTAAAAGTTAGCATAGGAAAAGAAAAAAGATTTGGGATGCTTAATATTGGCGTACGCCCATCTATTGATGATAATTTTTTTTCAATTGAGGTTCATTTATTTGATTTTAATGAAAATATTTACGATTTAGAAATAACAATTGAATTTATTCGTCGAATTAGAGATGAAAAGAAATTTCCAAATTTAGAAAGCTTGAAAGAACGATTAATACTTGATGAAAAAGACTGTAGAGATTTATTTAAAATTTAATATTTATCATTTTACTATTTGAAGCTTAGCAAATTTTAATAGCATATTTTTTTGACCAATTCCTGAGAAAAAAACCGTTGCTTTTTTATTTGCACCCTCACCAGAAATATTAATTATTTTTCCGATGCCAAAAGATGAATGCTTTACATTCATTCCATTTTTTATCTTTTCAGTGTCACTATAATCATTATTCGTTAAATAATTAACTTTTTTTAGTCTTCTTTTATTTAAATTTAAAGCATATTTTTTTGTGTCAATTTGATTTTTATTTAACATGAATTTTTTGCTTTTCTTCAGCTCAGAAGATGGAAGATGCTCATGTTTTTCTAGACATTTTTCGTCTATTTCATCAATAAATCTACTTTTTTCTGAATCAATAAATTGCCCCCATTTAAATCTTGATGATGCAAAAGATAAAAATAATCTTTTTTCAGCTCTAGTTATTGCCACATAAAATAATCTTCTTTCTTCTTCTAATGCCTCTTGACTTTCAGAGCTCATAATGTTTGGAAACATATTTTCCTCTAAACCTACAACAAAAACATATGGAAATTCTAATCCTTTGGCTGCATGTACAGTCATCATTGTGACTTTATTAAAATCATTATCCTTTTCTGTGTCTTGGTCTGTTAAAAGCGCAACATCTTGCATGAAATCAGCTAATTTATTTGATTCTTTTTCAGCGTGTTCAACAAAGTTTTTTATACCATTTAATAATTCTTGAATATTTTCAAATCTATTTACCCCTTCTGGTGATTTATCATTGTATAATTCACTAAAAATGCCTGATTGTTTAGCTATCTCTTCAGATGCAAAGTATGCATCTTTTTCATTTGATTTTATAATAAATTCATTTATCGTTAATGCGAAATCTTTTAATTTCTTTTGTGTTCCGTTATTTAGCTTAGAATTATTATCCAAGTTATTGATGACCTCCCAAATTGAGGAATTATTACTGTTTGCCATCAACGAAAGGTTTTGCAGCGTAGTTAACCCAATTCCTCTTCTTGGGTAATTGATTATTCTTTTTAATGCTTCCTCATCATTAGGGTTAATTGCTAATCTGAAATAAGCTAAAAGGTCTTTAATTTCTTTTCTTTGATAAAATGATAATCCTCCATATATTTTATATGGAATATTTTTTTTTCTAAGAGATTCCTCTAATGCTCTAGATTGAGCATTTGTTCTGTACAAAATTGCAAAATCGTGACAATGAGCTTGTTTTCTCATTTGAATTTCAGAAATAGTATTTGCAACTAATCTTCCTTCATCATTATCTGATGTTGTTTTTACAACAATTATTTTTTCTCCTTTGGGGTTGTCAGTCCAAACTGTTTTCTGTATTTGCTTTTCATTATTTTTTATAATACTGTTGGCGGCCTCGACAATGGTTGATGAGGATCTGTAATTTTGCTCTAGTTTGTAAGAAGTATAATTTGGATAATCATTTTTAAAGTTTAATATGTTTTGAATATTTGCGCCTCGAAAGGAATATATACTTTGTGCATCGTCTCCAACAACGCAAATATTCATAAATTTTGACGCAAGTTTTTTAACTATCAAATATTGTATATGATTTGTGTCTTGATATTCATCAATTAAGATATATTTAAATTTTTGTTGGTATTTCTCTAGAAGATCTGGAAATAGTTCAAGTAACTCATATGTTTTAATTAAAAGATCATCAAAATCCATTGCAGAAGCTTTGTGGCACCTGTTTTGGTATATTTGATATATTTTGCCAAATTCTACTCTTTTTGCTATTTGATCTTGTAAAGCCAACTCTTTATTTTCATAATATTTTTGATATGTTATGAAATTATTCTTTAGAGTAGAAATTCTATTTCTAATTAATCCAGTTTTGTAAATATCTTTATCTAGATTGAGTTCTTTTATTATGCTTTTAATTAATTGCTTTGAGTCTTCTGTATCATAAATTGTAAAATTTTGCGGATAATTTATTTTTTCTGATTCAAACCTTAGTATTCTAGAAAAAACAGAATGAAATGTTCCCATCCATAAATTTTTTGAAATAGAATTTCCAATTATATTTTCTATTCTATTTCGCATTTCTTTTGCTGCTTTGTTTGTGAAAGTCAATGATAAAATATTAAATGGGTTAATCCCTTCTTTAAGTAAATGTATGATTCTATGTGTAAGTACTCTTGTCTTGCCAGAACCTGCCCCAGCAATAACCATTAATGGTCCATCTTTGTGTATAACAGCTTTTCTCTGTTCTTTATTGAGATCTAAGAGATATTTTTCCATAGTTGATTAAAAGTTCAAAAATAAAAATTATTAATCGCTGTAATTTTTGTTATTTGTATTTTTTTCAACATCTTATAATGTTGTGATTTCCCTTTTATTTTATCTGATATTTTTATATTTTTGTGAAAAATACAAATATTATGAGAAAGTTATTTGTTTGTTTTGTTTTGCTACTTTTTTTTTCAGACCTTAAAGCAACGCATATAATGGGTGGTGAAATTACTTGGGAATGTATTAAAGATCCTAACGATCCTGATGTCGGCAAATATGTATTTAAAATGAAGGTTTATCGTGACTGCGATGGTACCACGTTATCAACTTTTGCTCAAACTATTGATGTTTGGAATCATCCATCAGTTACACAAATTTCAGTGGATTTTGTTTTAAATACTGATATATCTCCGGACTGTAATGTTCAAAATAGCGGAAATCCTGCTTTAGATTGTGCAACTAATCCTGTTGGAGCTGTTGAAGAGTATATTTATGAGTCTCAGCCAGTGTCATTGCCGGGTGTTCCCCCTGCTAATGGATGGCATTTTACGTGGGATTCTTGTTGTAGAAATGGGGCAATAACTAATTTAGCTTTAACAAATGCTACAAGTCCCTCAGAAGGTTTCACTTTAAGGGCTTCTATGTATGCATATATTGATTCTCTTGGTAACCCTGTCCCTGCAGAACCCTGCTTTGATAATTCTCCTAAATTTAACGAAAGTCCACAAACTATAATCTGTACTGGATATCCTTTTTCATATACTCATAATGCTTCTGATCTTGAGTTAGATAGTATTGTATACAGCTGGGACGAGCCTTTAGATGATATTGGTTTTGGATTAACTTATAACCCCCCTTTAAATCCCCCTTCAATACCTTGGCTAGCTCCATATAGTGTAAACACTCCTCTGCCAGGAAATGTGGTTCTTGACCCTCAGTCTGGTCAAATATCTTATAATTCGACCATTTCAGGTAATTTTGCTTCTGTTATAAGAGTTGATGCTTTTAAGTGTGGTCAGCAGATTGCTTCCATATATAGAGAAATACAAGCAGTTTTAATATCATGTCCAACTCTACCTGGTAATGTTATTAATACTCCACCGATTGTTACACCTCCATTTCCATTACCAAATCAATACTATGCGAGTGTTTCGGCCGGTGATATTGTGAGTTTTAATATTACTGCTGTTGACAATGACATATATCCAAACGGTTCTCAACAAGATATAACACTAGAAATATCTGGAGGTCAATTGGCAGATGATTACGTTACAAATACATTATGTGATAATCCACCTTGTGCCACTTTTACAAATGTAAGCGGACAGGCGCCTCCAATTACTGGACCTCAAGTAGTTGAAGGAGTTTTTGAGTGGGAGACAGCATGTAGCCATGTTGCTACTGATGCTGGGTGTGGCATCACATCAAATACATACACATTTGCAATTAAGGCTTTTGATGATTTCTGTCCGGCTAATGCAATAACAATCGCTACAATAACTATCGAAGTTACCGCAGCTGATTCTTTGCCTGCTCCTGATTTTGAATGTGCTTGGGAAGATGAAAATGGTGATGTTGTCTTTAACTGGAATCATGCCCCTGGAGCCAGTGCATCTACTGAATATCATATTCATGCTGCATCAAACATAGGAGGTCCTTATTCAATAATTGCCGATGTTTTATATCCAAACAACTCATACAGTACTGCAGTTTCTAATCTTCCATCCGGTTCAGAATTTTATTACCTAACCAGTGAATCAACGTGCGCTGAAAATTCGCTTCCTTCGGACACAATTTCTCCCATAAAATTTTCTGTAAGCTCTACAAATGTTAATTGTTGGGATGATACTGACGGAACAATTACTGTAAGTGTTGATGATTATGTAAATGTTTTACAATATAATTTTTTACTCAACGGTGTTTTAAATACTAATGCATTTCCAAATGATACTGTATTTAATGACATAAGTGCTGGAACGTATATTTTAACTGTTGACGATGTAACAAGCGGTTGCTTAATAGATATTCCTCTTACAATAGGAGCTCCTGGTTTTCCCCTTCAAGCTCTTGTTGCCAATTCAACCACTGTTTGTTATGGTTCAAGTTTAGGAACTGCAGTAGGTAGTGCTGCTGGTGGTACTCCTGGC
>CACOJQ010000037.1 GCA_902627575.1 uncultured Bacteroidota bacterium | reverse complement strand
CTGATAAGCAAGGATTTAATTCTGTATACATGATGTTAGATTCAGGAGCTAGAGGATCTAAAGAGCAAATTCGTCAACTTTCCGGAATGAGAGGATTAATGGCAAAACCAAAAAAATCTGGAGATCATGGTGAGTCAATTATTGAAAATCCTATTACAACTAATTTTAAAGAAGGACTGTCTATTTTGGAATATTTTATATCAACTCACGGTGCTAGAAAAGGACTAGCTGATACCGCTCTGAAAACCGCTGATGCTGGTTATTTAACTAGAAGATTAGTTGATGTTGCCCAAGATGTAATTATAACCGAAGACGACTGCGGTACATTAAAAGGACTAGAAGTCTTTGCTCTAAAAGATAATGATGAAGTGCTTGAGTCTTTGTCTGAGAGAATTGCTGGTAGAATTAGCTTGAATGATGTCTTTGACCCTAGCAATAATGAGATATTGGTTAGTGCTAACGAAATGATTACCCATTCTATTGCTAATAACATTGAAGCAACAGGAATCGAATCAGTTGATGTTAGATCACCTTTAACTTGTCAATCAATAAGGGGTATATGTAGAATGTGTTATGGAATATCATTATCTACAAACAGAATGGTACAAGTAGGTGAGACAGTTGGAGTAGTAGCTGCTCAATCAGTCGGAGAGCCAGGAACTCAATTAACGCTAAGAACTTTTCACGTTGGTGGAACCGCTTCAAGATCTGAAGTAGACTCTTCAGTAGTTATTAAGAAAAATGGAATCTTAGAAATAGATGACCTAAGAACAGTTTCTTTTAAAGAAAAGAATGGTGAAACAAAAGAAATTGTTGTTTCTCGTGCGGCCGAAACAAAATTAATTGATGAGGATAGTGGAGCAATTCTGTCAACATCCATTGTTCCTTATGGATCAACAATTTTTATCAAAAAAGGCAAAGTAAAGGTAGGAGATAAGGTGTGTGAGTGGGATCCATATAATGCTGTTATAGTCTCTGAAATTGATGGGAAAATAAAGTTTAATGATATTATAGAAGGTGTTTCATTTAGAGTTGAATCTGATGAGCAAACAGGTTACAAGGAAAAAGTAATTATAGATAGTAGGAGTAAAAAGATATCTCCTTCTTTAACTATCGGAGATAAAAATTATTCTATTCCTGTTGGTGCTCATTTGGCAATAGAGGATGGTACAAAAATCCATGCAGGTCAGATTTTGGTTAAAATTCCTAGATCTGCAAGTTCTTCTGGAGATATTACAGGAGGTTTACCAAGAGTAACAGAAATGTTCGAAGCAAGGAATCCTTCTAATCCAGCAGTTGTTACTGAGGTTGATGGGTCAGTTTCATTTGGAAAGATTATTAGAGGAAATCGACAAATTATAATCACAACAAAATCTGGTGAAGAGAAAAAGTATTTAATAAAGTTATCAAAACACATACTAGTTCAAGAAAATGATTATGTGAAAGCTGGTATGCCTTTATGTGACGGTGTTATTACTCCATCAGATATTCTTGCAATAAAAGGAGTTGTGGAAGTTCAACAATTTATTGTTAATGAAATTCAAGATGTATATCGTTTGCAAGGAGTTAAGATTAATGATAAACATTTTGAGGTTCTAGTTAGACAAATGATGCGAAAAGTTAGAATTATTCATTCTGGTGACACTTACTTTCTTGAAGATTCTTTAGTTAGCAAAGAGGCATTTCAAACACAGAATGATAAATTATTTGGAATGAAAATTGTCGTTGATTCAGGAAGTTCTGAAGAATTAAAGCCAGGGCAAATAATTTCTGCAAGACAGCTAAGAGAAGAAAACTCACGAATTAAAAGGAAGGACGGGAAATTGGTAGAAGCAAGAGACTCTATATCTGCTGTTGCTGCTCCTGTACTACAAGGAATAACAAGAGCATCTTTACAAGTTGATTCTTGGATATCTGCAGCATCATTCCAACAAACTACTAAGGTTCTAAATGAAGCAGCCATTAATGCTAAACGTGATTATTTGATTGGTTTGAAAGAAAATGTTATTATTGGTAAAAGAATACCAGCAGGTACTGGCTTGGTTAATGCTGATGATACTTTAGTAGGTTCTCAAGAAGATTATGATAAATCACAACAACCTATCAAGGAGTCTGAAGAGTTACTAAATCCAATAAAATAATTATAATATGACACAGCAGAAAAAAAAAGATGGTTTAAACATTGAGTTGACTGAAGAGGTGGCTCAAGGTGCATACAGTAATTTAGCTATAATAAATCATTCTCCTTCTGAATTTGTTATTGATTTTATTCAAATGATGCCTGGAGTAGCGAAAGCGAAAGTTAAGTCGCGAGTTATACTAACTCCTCAACATGCAAAACGTTTAATGAAGGCTTTGGTTGAAAATATTAACAAATTTGAAAATCAACATGGAAATATTAAAGATATAGAACCAAATGGAACTGTACCAATGAATTTTGGTGGACCAACTCCATTGGCGTAATAAAAAGCCCTATTATTTACAGTTTTTTTTTATATCTATTTTATTAATCTAAAAATGAATACCTATAGTCTTTTGCTGGCACAAAAGTCTCTTTAATTGTTCTTGGTGATATCCATCTCAATAAGTTAAGTATTGATCCAGCTTTATCGTTAGTTCCCGATCCTCTTGCGCCACCAAAAGGTTGTTGTCCAACTACAGCTCCAGTGGGTTTGTCATTAATATAAAAATTACCCGCTGCATTTTCTAATTTTTTCGTAGCATGCTCAATTGCATATCTGTCCAGAGAAAATATTGCTCCAGTAAGTGCATATTCTGAAGTGTTATTAACTATTTCAAGTGTTGAATCCCAATCATTTGTATCATATACATAAATTGTTATAACTGGACCAAAAATTTCTTCAACCATAGTTTTAAAATTTGGATTTTTCGTTAAAATAATTGTGGGTTCTATAAAATAACCGGTTGATTTATTGTATTTTCCTCCAGCAATAATTTCAGCATCACTACTATTTTTTGTATATTCTATATATGATATGATTTTATCAAAAGCTTTTTCAGAAATAACAGCATTAATAAAATTTTTTGGATCTTCTGGCGTACCCATTGTAAAGTTTTTTACATCATCAACAATTTTATATCTTATGTCTTTCCATAAGTTTTTCGGAATATATGCTCTGGATGCTGCTGAGCATTTTTGACCTTGGTATTCGAAAGCTCCTCTTGAAATTGCAGTTGCAACTTCATCAGCTATAGCTGATTCATGAGCAATAATAAAGTCTTTTCCTCCTGTTTCTCCTACTATGCGAGGGTATGATTTATACTTTTCTATGTTATTTCCAATGTTTTTCCATAGTGTGCGGAAAACATTTGTACTACCTGTAAAATGAAGCCCTGCAAAATTTTCATTTTTAAAAATAACTTCTGATATTTTTTTTCCTTCAACAGTTACCATATTTATTACACCATCAGGAAGCCCTGCTGCTTTAAAAAGTTCCATTATGACATTTGCAGAATATATTTGTGTTTCTGCTGGTTTCCAAATCAAAACATTTCCAAGCATGGCTGGAGCTGCGCATAGATTAGCGCAAATAGATGTAAAATTAAATGGAGTTAAAGCAAAAATAAAACCTTCTAATGGTCTGTGTTCTAGTCTATTCCACATACCTGTTTGTGATTCTGGTTGTTCTTTGTATAGTTGACTCATGTATTGAACATTAAATTTAAAAAAATCTATAAGTTCACATGCTGCATCAATTTCTGCTTGCATAACATTTTTACTTTGACCAATCATAGTTGCAGCGTTAAGTTTTGACCTGAAAGGACCAGCTAAAAGATCTGCTGCTTTTAAAAAAATAGATGCTCTGTGTTCCCAGCTCATGTTAGACCAATCTTTTTGTGCTTTCATTGCTGCTACAATTGCATCCTCAACATTTTTTTCTTCTCCATAATTTGCTGTACCTATTATATGTCTATGGTCATGGGGAGGTACAAGATTTCTTTTATCTTTCGTATATACTTTTTTATCACCAATATACATTGGTATATCTATCTTACTATTATACATTTTTTTATACTCATTAAGTACCTCAATCCTTTCCGGACTATCTTTTTTATACTCTTTAACAGGCTCGTTTATTGCTTTTGGTATATTGTAAAATCCTTTTGACATTTTTATATTTTTTTTACAAATATATGATAGTAATGATAACTGTTGAAATTTAATTTAAACTTTTAAAACAAATCATTGCTATCTTTCTTTGAAAATCCAATTAATCTATCATAACTATTCATATGGTCTTTCAGATATACGTAGATAAAGTATTCATTTTTTGTTTGATAATGAGACCCCTCAGTAAAACTTAAATCAATTGTATTATTCGTTGAATCATATAACGCATACTGATAATTATAAAAGCCTTGTTTAAGTATTACTGATTGCTCATATTTATGCTTTTTTTGGTTGTAGATTAACTTAAATTTTTCAGAAATTTCCCAATCTGAAAAAGCTCCAATTAAATACAAATCACCGAATCCAACCTTGTCCATGGATAAAGAAAATTTAACTTTTGCATAATCACATTCTACTGACGAATCCCAGCCTTCTTGTACTTCGATTATAAAATCCCCATTAATATCTGGCATAATTGAATAGTTTTCAAATGTCCTTTCAAAGTCGTTTTGAAGAAATACAACGTATTTGTCATCTACTAACTGTATATTATTAATTTCTTCGGAAAGAAATCTCAGACTTCTAATATCAAAATACCTATATTCATTATTACCCCAAAATAAGTTTTCTTCTTCAAAATCATAAATCAGTTCATTATTTTTGATAAAAAGTGGTTCTAAATTTGTTATTGAATTTATATCATGATTATTCTGTTTTATGTGTATTTTAACATCAGAAAAAGGGTCGTTGATATCAATATCGTTATGTTTCAAATTTATGTCTATCTCGTGTTTCGTATTTTTATATTTTGCTAATGTGGCTCTTCTTACTTTAGCTTCTACCAAAACTTTTGTGTCAAGAACCATAAATCTTTCTGTAAATGCAAGTTCGTTATTTTCATCATAAATTTCAAAAATATAATTTCCAGAGAGCTTAGGATAAATATTTTCAGAAGGAAATTCAAATTGGTAATGAATATACTCTTGTTTAGTATTAAATGAAAACTCATAATCAGTAATTTGATTATTTATGAAGCCATACAAGTATTCATTTTTATTTAAGTTATTTATTGTCCAATCTTCATTACAAAGTGTAATTGTATAATAATAATCTTTTTTAATTGTTTCAAGTGCGTCAAACTTTATTGTCAATTTATCGTCACTATTCAAATTAATTATTGGTACAGAATTTCTTTTATTTTTTTTTTGACAAATGACAGTTTTAATATTATCATGAAATATTTGATTTTTTTTCAAAGATATTACTGAGTTGTCATTTACTTTAGCTATTTCTTGCTTGTTATTTACAATTTGTTCTTTAAAAGAGCATGAAATTAATGAGGTGAGATAAATCAAAAATGTTAAAAAAATAGTAACTAATTTCATTGATATTTGATTTTAATTAGAATGATTCTAAATAAAGAATTTATTAGTAAATATACGATAAAAATGTATGAAGATGTAGTTGTAAAATTATAAATTTGCATTAAAACATTAACTAAATAAGTATGTCGAAGGAAATACGTTTGAAGAAAGGTCTTAATATTAATCTTTTAGGAAACGCTGATAAAATTTTTGCATCTATCAAGCCTACAGACAAGAGTTCGAGATACGTAGTGAAACCAACTGATTTTCATTCCTTAAATCCTAAACTTGCTGTAAAGGTTGGAGATAAAGTTAAGGCTGGTACTGTTCTTTTTTTTGACAAATCTAATGAGAAAATAAAATTTTGTAGTCCAGTTAGTGGAGAAGTAGTAGAAATTAATAGAGGAGAAAAGAGAAGAATTTTAGAAGTTGTTTTACTAGCTGATAGTGATATTTCTTATAAAAAATTTCAAACTGCAAATGCAGAAGATTTGTCAAGAGAGCAGATTATAGAAGCAATGCTAAAGAGCGGTTTATGGCCATTTATTAGACAAAGACCCTATAATATTATTGCTGATCCTACAGATGTTCCAAAGTCTATTTTTATTTCTGCTTTTAATTCTGCGCCGTTATCAATTGACAATGATTTTGCGTTATACGGAATGGACGAATTATTTCAAAAAGGATTAGATTATATTATTAAGTTGACTGAGGGCGTTACGCATTTAAATGTTGATGCAAATACAAATTCTTCACAGCTTTTCCTAAATGCAAAAGGAGTACAGATTAATAAATTTATGGGGCCTCACCCTGTAGGAAACGTTGGTGTTCAAATTCATCACATTGATCCTATAAATAGAGGAGATATAGTATGGTATTTGGATCCTCAAGATGTTATCGCTATTGCTCGATTATTTACTGATGGCAAGTATGATGTTTCAAGAATTGTTGCTTTATGCGGATCACAGGTAATAAAACCTCGATATTATAGAGTAATTTCTGGTTCATGTGTTGCAGATTTATTAAATGATAATCTAAAAGATGGTGAAAACAGAGTTATTTCGGGTGATGTTCTTAGTGGAAAAAAAATATCTAAAGACGGTAATATTGGTTTTTATGACACGACGATTACAGTTGTTGAAGAAGGAAATAAACAAGAGTTTTTAGGATGGATTCTTCCAGGAAATCATAAATTTTCAGCATCAAGAACATTTTCTAGTTGGCTTAAACCAAATAAAAAATATATTATAGATTCTAACATGCATGGAGAGGAACGAGCATATGTTGTTACAGGTCAATATGAAAAGGTTTTTCCTATGGATATTTATCCACTACAATTAATTAAAGCCACAATGATTGAAGATATTGAATTAATGGAAAACTTAGGTATTTACGAAGTAGCCCCTGAAGATTTTGCTTTATGCGAGTTTGTTTGTACTTCTAAAATAGAAGTTCAAAAAATAATTCGTGAAGGTTTAGATTTAGTAAGAAAAGAAAATAGTTAATATGAAATTATTTAAGAACATTTTAGATACAGTTAAGCCTCATTTTTTGAAGGGTGGAAAATTAGAAAAAATGTATCCTGCATACGATGCATTTGAAACTTTTCTGTTTGTGCCAGACCATACTACTCATTCTGGTTCTCATATTAGAGATTCTATTGATTTAAAGAGAACTATGGCATTTGTTGTAATTGCAATGTTACCTTGTATATTATTTGGTATGTGGAATATAGGATCTCAATATCATATAGGTTTAAATAGCCTCTTGCCTGAAAATGAGCAAGTTTCATATTCATTTTTAGATAATTTTATGTTTGGCTTTTGGAAATTTTTACCATTGCTTGTTGTGTCATATGCTGTTGGTCTTGCAGTTGAATTTGCTTTTGCAATTTCGAGAGGACATTCTGTTAACGAGGGGTACTTAGTTTCAGGAATACTTATACCATTAATTATGCCAATTGATGTTCCATTGTGGATGTTAGCAATTTCAGTAGTATTTGCAGTAGTAATTGGTAAAGAAGTATTTGGGGGAACTGGAATGAATATTTTAAATCCTGCATTAACTGCAAGAGCTTTTTTGTTTTTTGCATATCCTAAACACATGTCAGGAGACAAGGTATGGGTTCATGGAGCAGGTACTGATGGATATTCTGGAGAAACCATTTTAGGACAACTTGCAACCAATACAACATCTTGGTTTGATTTAGAAAAATGGAATACTAGTGACGCATTTTATGGATTTATTCCTGGTTCATTAGGTGAGACATCTTTTTTAGCCATTTTAGTAGGAGCTATAATTTTACTTTTTAGCGGAGTAGGTAGCTGGAGAATTATGCTTTACACTTTTGTTGGTGGGTATTTGACTGCTTTGTTATTTAATTTTTGGGGAGCAAATTATTTAATGAGTACACCTGCACATGTTCAACTTTTAATTGGTGGTTTTGCTTTTGGAGCTGTATTCATGGCAACTGATCCTGTTACTGCAACACAAACAAATAAA
>CACOJQ010000036.1 GCA_902627575.1 uncultured Bacteroidota bacterium | reverse complement strand
TAGCTGATAATGCTTTATTTGGATTAAATTTCTCAATAATTAGTATATCATCGCTAAAATGGTTACTTAGTTCAAAGGACTTTAATTCAATTTCACCACTATCTTTAAGAGTTAATATTTTTTCTTCAGCCTTAAATTCGCCAATAAATGTTCCTCTTTGTTCAACATTTAACCTATTAATGTTTTCGTCAAACCATATTTTTCTAGCTGAAAGTGTTGAAACCCCTATTGATTTTAATTCAACTTTTCGAACAGGGTACTTGGTTAAAATATTTCCAATAGCTCCTTTACCCTTAATAATATAATCTGCAAAATCGATTTCGATTTTTAAATTTTTAATTCTATTTAATTTTCTAAGATGAACAGTTACGCATTCAGCTTCTCCATTAGGATTAGAAGTAAAATAAATTACTTTACAACTATTTTGATTTTTTGTTAAGATATACTCTTTGTTTCTTGTGATAGATTTTACTGGAAATCTTTTAATCATAGTATTTCCAGACTTAGCGTCTTTGTATATCATGTTATAAATAGTACGATCATCTTTTTTCTTAAATACAGCACAGTGAATTATATCTTTTCCAACAAACACTTTATTGTCGACTTTTACTACTTGCATTGATCCATTACTTCTAAAAACGATGATATCATCTATATCTGAACATTCACAAACATATTCATCTTTTCTCATCGTTGTTCCTATAAAACCTTCTTCTCTATTGACATATAACTTTTTACTAGCAACAACTACCTTTTTAGCATCAATATTTTCAAAAATTTTTATTTCAGTTTTACGTTCTTTACCCTTTCCGTATTTAACTTTCAATTCCTTGAAGTAGTTAATTGCATAGTCTACAAGATTTTCTAAATTATTTTTAGTTTCTTGAATATTATTTTCAAGATTATCAATTTCTTTTTTGACTTTGTTTAGATCGTATTTAGTAATTTTTTTAATTCTGATTTCAGTTAGTTTTTCAACATCGCTATCTGTGACCTTTCGTAACAATTTTTTGGTGAATGGCGCAAGTTGATTATGTATTGTTTTTATTATAACATCCCAGCTTTCTAATTCTTCGATTGAGTGGTATATTCTATTTTCAATAAATATTCTTTCTAATGAAGCAAAATGCCATCTTTCCTGTAGTTCATCAAGATTAATTTCTAGTTCTTGCTTCATAAGCTCTAGAGAATGATTTGTTGATTTTTGAAGTAATTCAGATACGCCAATAAAAATAGGCACATTATTTTCAATAATACAACAAATAGGTGACAATGATATTTCACAATTTGTAAAAGAATATAAAGCATCCATTGTTTTGTCTGCTGAAATTCCACTAGGTATTGTAATAACTATTTCAACATTTTCTGCTGTATTGTCTTCAATTTTTTTTATTTTAATCTTACCTTTTTCATTCGCTTTAATAACAGAATTGATTAGTGATGTTGTATTTGTAGAAAAAGGTAATTCAGTTATTACAAGTTTATCTTTACTATCAATATCAATTTTAGCTCTAATTCTTACTTTCCCTCCTCTTTTACCATCATTATAATTTGTAAAGTCTGCAGTGCCACCAGTTAAAAAATCAGGGTAAATTTTTGGTTTAACTCCTTTTAAAATTTTAATTGAAGCATCTATAAGCTCATTAAAGTTATGTGAGAGTATTCTAGTAGATAGCCCAACAGCAATTCCTTCAACACCTTGGTTTAAAAGTAAAGGAAATTTGACAGGAAAAGTAGTTGGTTCTTTTCCTCTCCCATCATAGCTAGAACTCCATTTTGTTATTTTCTTATTATAAACAACATCTAAAGCAAACTGAGTAAGTCTAACTTCAATATATCTTGGAGCTGCAGCACTGTCGCCAGTTGCAATATTCCCCCAGTTACCTTGCATATCAAGTAAGAGATCTTTTTGACCTATCTGAACCATAGCATCTCCTATAGAAGCGTCACCATGAGGATGGTATTTCATAGTATTTCCAATTACATTTGCTACTTTATGGTATCTGCCATCATGCATTTCTTTTAATGAATGTAATATTCTTCTTTGAACAGGCTTTAAGCCATCATTTATATGAGGGACAGCTCTTTCTAAAATCACATATGAAGCATAGTCTAAAAACCAGTTTTTGTACATTCCTGAAACATGTACTGTTCTTTCAGGTAAATTTTTACTATTTATAAAGTTATCTTCCATAACTAAAACATTTCTTCAATTAAATCTTGTTCAACTCTAAGATTATTAATAATGAAATCTTGTCTTTCTTTAGTGTTTTTTCCCATATAGTATTGTAAAACATCCGAAATTTTATCCTGAGATGACAAAATAACTGGCTCAAGTCTCATGTCCTTACCAATAAAATTTTTGAACTCATTTGGAGAAATTTCCCCTAAGCCTTTGAATCTTGTTACTTCAGCTGTTTTTCCTAACTTAGATATAGCATTTTTTCTTTCATCTTCACTGTAGCAATAAATTGTTTCTTTTTTACTTCGTACTCTATACAATGGGGTCTCTAGTATATATATGTGACCTTCCTTAACTATCTCTGGAAAAAATTGAAGAAAAAATGTTAGTAGAAGCATTCTGATATGCATACCGTCCACATCCGCATCTGTAGCAATAACTACTTTATTATATCTTAAATTATCAATTCCTTCTTCAATATTTAAAGCAGCTTGTAACAAATTAAATTCTTCATTTTCGTAAACAATCTTTTTAGTTAGTTCAAAAGAATTTAATGGTTTACCTCTTAAACTAAAAACAGCTTGCGTTCTTATATCTCTTGTTTTTGTAATTGATCCAGATGCTGAATCTCCCTCAGTAATAAATAACGTTGAGTTAGATCTTTCTTCCTTGTTTAAATCGTTGTAGTGAATTCTACAGTCTCTTAATTTCTTGTTGTGTAAGCTAGCTTTTTTTGCTCTTTCTCTTGCTAATTTTTTTACACCTGCCATTGCCTTCCTCTCATGTTCAGCAGTTTTAATCTTTCTTTCTATAATTTCAGCGATGTCTAGATTTTTATGTAAAAAATTATCTAGATTTCTTTTAAGAAAATCTTGTATAAATGTTAAAATAGTTACTCCACCTGGGTCCATTTCTGTAGAGCCTAGCTTAGTTTTTGTCTGTGATTCAAAAACAGGTTCAATTACTTTGATACTTATTGCAGCGTTAATAGCTTGTCTTATATCTGATGCATCGTAATTTTTTCCATAGTATTCTCTGATTGTTTTGACTAAGGACTGTCTAAATGCACCTTGATGAGTACCACCCTGAACAGTATGTTGGCCGTTAACAAATGAATAATACTGTTCAGAATATTGATTTTTACAATGTGTTATAGCAACTTCAATATCTTCAGATTTAAGATGAATAATGGGATATAAAATTTCTGAATCTGTTCTTTTTTCTAAAAGATCTAAAAGACCATTTTCAGAATAATATTTATTACCATTAAATAAAATAGTAAGTCCAGGGTTTAAATAACAATAATTCCACATCATTTTTTCTACATACTCATCAATAAATCTGTATTTGCCAAAAAGTTCCTGATCAGGAATAAAGCTTACTTTAGTACCACGTCTACTAGAATTTTCAATTATTGGTTCATCATTAATAATTGCACCTCTTTCAAATTCAACAAGTTTACTTTTTCCTTCTCTTATAGATTGAATTTTAAAAAAAGATGATAGAGCATTAGCTGCTTTTGTTCCAACCCCATTTAAGCCAACAGATTTTTTAAAAACTTTTGAATCATATTTAGCTCCAGTATTTATTTTGGATACACAATCAATGACTTTGCCAAGAGGGATACCTCTTCCATAATCTCTAACAGATATTTTATTGTTTTTAACATTAACTTCAATCGTTTTACCATTACCCATTACATATTCGTCTATTGAATTATCAATTACTTCTTTTAACAAAATATAAATACCATCATCAGGAGATGAGCCATTACCCATTTTTCCAATATACATACCTGGTCGTAACCTAATATGTTCTTTCCAATCTAGAGACTTAATGCTATCTTCGTTGTATTGCTGTGTTACCATTTATTAAAATATCTAACTTAAATCAGATAAACAAAGATAAGAGATACTCACTTAAATAAACTGGGTAATAGTATTATCGTTATTAACAATTTTTTCAACGTATTTCAAAAAAAAATTGAACTATACATTAAATCTAAAATGCATTATATCTCCATCATTAACAATATAATCTTTTCCCTCAATATTTAATTTTCCATTTTCCCGACAAGCTTGTTCACTTTTAAATTCCATAAAATTACTGTATTTGATTACTTCTGCTCTTATAAAACCTTTTTCAAAATCAGTATGTATTACACCAGCTGCTTGAGGTGCTTTCATACCTTTTTTTATTGTCCATGCTCTAACTTCTTTTTTACCGGCAGTAAAAAAAGTCTGAAGATTTAAAAGATTATACGTATATTGAATTAAATTATGAATACTAGGTTTTTCTAGTCCAAGTTCGGATAAAAACAACTTTTGCTCTTCAATATCTTCAAGTTCAATAATTTCGGCTTCAATTTGAGTAGAAATTAAAAGAACTTTAGAATTTTCACTTTTTATACATTCTTTAAAATCTTTCACATAATTATTGCCATGTAATACAGACTTTTCATCTACATTACACACATACATAACAGGCTTGGCGGTGATTAAACTTAAATCATTAACAAAAACTCTCTCATTTTTATCTAATGAAATATTTCTAATTGAATTACCAGCAGATAGTTCAGAAATTAACTTATTGGCAATATCAATTCTATAAGTAGCTTCTTTAGATCCAGATTTAGCTGTTCTTATATTTTTTTCAATTAATTTTTCTAAGGTTTCTAAGTCTTTTAATTGCAATTCCATTTCAATGGTTTCTTTATCTCTTACTGGATCAACTGAGCCATCGACATGCGTTATGTTGGTATTATCAAAGCATCTAAGTACATGTATAAGAGCATCTGTTTCTCTTATATTTGCAAGAAACTTATTTCCTAATCCTTCCCCTTTGCTTGCTCCTTTAACAAGTCCAGCAATATCTACAATTTCAACGCTAGTATTTATAACTTTATCTGGATCAATTAACTCCGCTATTTTTTCTAACCTTTCATCAGGAACAGTAATAATCCCTACGTTAGGTTCAATTGTACAAAATGGAAAGTTTTCTGATTGAGCCTTAGTTTTTGAAAGGCAATTAAATAAAGATGATTTACCAACATTTGGCAATCCAACAATTCCGCATTTTAATGACATAAATATTAATTGAAAAAATTTTGACAAATATATAATAATAGGATTACTAGCACAGGAAAATTTTGTCAATAAATAGTTAATAAATTACTTTTTGTTTTATAAAGAATTACAAACTAAAATATGACTATTATTAAATTTGTAACATAAATTATTTATATGAAAAATATAAAGGAATTAGAAAACATTGTTCAACAAGTAAGAAGAGATATACTGAGAATGGTACATGCTAATAATTCTGGTCATCCTGGAGGCTCTTTAGGATGTGCTGAATTTTTAACAGCTTTATACTTCCGAATAATGAAACACAATACAGCTTTTAAAATGGATGGAATTGGAGAAGACCTATTTTTTCTATCAAACGGACATATTTCTCCAGTTTTTTACTCAGTATTATCAAGAATAGGATATTTTGACATAAAAGAGCTATCTTCTTTCAGAAAAATTAATAGCAGATTGCAAGGACATCCTACGCCATATGAAGGACTAGAAGGAGTTAGAATGGCCTCTGGTTCATTGGGACAAGGACTTTCTGTATCAATTGGAGCAGCAATTACAAAAAAGTTGAATAATGATCCTAATATAGTTTATACATTACATGGGGATGGTGAGCTACAAGAAGGACAAGTTTGGGAGGCATTAATGTATGCATCAGCTAATAAAGTAGATAATTTAATTGTTACGATTGATTACAATAAAAAACAAATTGATGGTTCACTGGAAGATGTTTTAACAATAGGTAATTTGTCAAAAAAACTTGAAGCTTTTGATTGGATTGTATTAGAAGAAAAAAATGGAAATAATATAGCCTCAGTAATAGATATACTTGAACTTGCCATCTCGAAAACTAAAAAGCAAAAACCTGTAGCTATAATTTTGCATACAGAAATGGGTAATGGTGTAGACTTTATGATGGGAACACATAAATGGCACGGATCAGCTCCCAATGACGACCAGCTTGAAATTGCGTTATCACAAAATACGGAAACACTAGGTGATTATTAATAAAACAAATATACTAACATGTTTCTTGATAATTTTTATTTTATCATCTAATTCTTCACTTTCATATAGTAAAGAGGCTAATCCAAAATTAAATAGAGTATTATTTATTTTTGATGCTTCACAGTCAATGCTTGGAAGATGGCAAAGTGGAAGAAAAATTGATATAGCAAAAAATCTTTTATCTAAAATGGTTGATTCTTTAAGTAATCTTGACAATTTAGAAATTGCTCTAAGAGTGTATGGTCACAAAAGTCCTTTCCCTCCAAAAGATTGTGAAGATTCGTATTTAGAAGTTAACTTTCTACCATCAGATATTGCTGCAGATCTTATTAAGAAAAAATTATCAGTGATAAAATCAAGAGGAACAACACCAATTGCTAAATCTTTACAAGAAGGTGCAAAAGATTTTCCAAATAACAAATCTAGAAATATAGTCATATTAATTACCGATGGAATGGAAGAATGTGATATGGATCCATGCCTTGTTTCTAAATCGCTACAAAATGAAGGTTTCATTTTAAAACCATTTGTTATTGGTGTTGGTTTGGATAAATCCTACAAGAAATCATTTGATTGTGTTGGTAAATTTTTTGATGCAACTAATGAATCAGAATTTAAAGATATACTAAACATTGTAATTTCTCATGTAATTGATAATACTACTGTTCAAGTAAATTTACTAGATAATGAAAATATGGCGACTGAAACAAATGTTAATGTTACTTTTTATGATAATTTTACTAATCTTCCAAAATATAATTACGTACATACATTTGATAATTTTGGATATCCCGATACTATTGCAATTGATCCTGTTTTAACATATAACGTTACAGCTCATACAATACCACCAGTTTCCTTAAATGATGTATCGATTATTCCTGGTCGTCATAATATTATTGCTTTAAAAACGCCACAAGGTAAGCTTGAGGTTAATATTAAATCAAAAAATAGCTATAAGTATATTATTCGTAAATCAGGTATGGATAGTATTCTTCATGTTCAAGATTTAAACAGTATAGATAATTATATTTTAGGTAAATATGATATTGAAGTTTTAACTTTACCTAAAAAAAAGTTTTCTGTAGAAATAAAACAAAAACAAAAAGTCACTATTTCTATTCCAACACCTGGATTGGCAAATATTATTTTACCGTCTAAAGGGTACGGAGGTATTTATTCTCTTGAAGGAAGTCAATTAATACAAATTTATCACTTTAACGGTAAGAAAAAAGAACATAGAATATCATTATTACCAGGAAAATATAAGATCATATATAGATCTCTTTCAGCAAGATCTTCGTTATATACAAAACAAAAGAATTTTACTATAAAATCAGATAAATCTAACTTGATTAAATTTTAATAAATGGAACATAAAGATACAAGATCAGGGTTTGGTGCAGGTCTCACAGAATTAGGACGTACAAATAATAATGTAGTTGCATTATGTGCAGACTTAACAGGATCATTAAAAATGGATGAGTTTAAAAAAGAAAACCCAAGTAGATTTCTTCAGATTGGTATTGCAGAAGCCAATATGATGAGTATTGCCGCTGGACTAACAATCGGTGGTAAAATTCCATTTACAGGAACATTTGCAAACTTTTCAACTGGACGTGTTTACGATCAAATACGTCAATCAATTGCTTATTCAAATAAAAATGTTAAAATTTGTGCATCTCATGCAGGTTTAACTCTAGGTGAAGATGGAGCTACACACCAAATTTTAGAAGATATAGGTTTAATGAAAATGCTTCCTAATATGGTTGTTATTAATACTTGCGATTACAACCAAACAAAAGCAGCGACTATTGCAATTTCCAATCATGTTGGTCCTGTTTATTTAAGATTTGGAAGACCTAAGGTCCCTAACTTTACAGACAACAATCAAATATTCAAAATTGGAGAGGCTATTAATATGAAAGAAGGAACTGATGTTTCAATTTTTGCAACAGGACATTTAGTTTGGGAATCACTTGTTGCGGCTGAAGAGTTGACTAAGTTTGGAATTTCAGCTGAAGTAATTAATATACACACAATAAAACCATTAGATACCAAAACTATTTTAGATTCTATTAGAAAAACTAAGTGTGCTGTAACAGCTGAAGAACATATGTTAAATGGTGGTCTTGGAGATAGTATCGCGCAGTATTTGTCAACTACTCTTCCTACTCCTATAGAAATGATTGGAGTTAATGATACATTTGGTGAAAGTGGTACTCCAAGAGATTTAATGATTAAATATGGTTTAAGTTCTGATAATATTATCGAATCAGCTAGAAAAGTTATTTCGAGAAAATAATGCTTAATTCAATAAATATATTTAAAAAACATCAAGCACAAACATTTCCATACCCATCATGCCTTGAAATAAAATCATCTAGCGGTTCATATATTTTAGATGTTAATAATAAAAAATATCTTGATTTTGTTGCCGGGGTATCAGCTTGTACTTTAGGACATTCTAATCCAATTATAAATCAAGCAA
>CACOJQ010000035.1 GCA_902627575.1 uncultured Bacteroidota bacterium | reverse complement strand
TCCTAAAGGGGTAGAACATCGACCACATACCAACGGTCAAGAAGTTTATAATTTGTTATTTGAGCCTAAGACAACTTTACATACAGGTAATGTTCAAACAGATATGACTGTTAAAAAAATAGAATGGATTTAATTTATTCTTAAATTTTATTAAATGAAGAAATTGCTTTATACTATTTTAATTTTTTTTATTAGTTTTTTATTTTATTTTATTTTTAATTTAAGTCATAAAAAATCAAATGAAAAATTTCTAAATAATTATGTTTTTTTTGCTCACAGGGGTGTGCCTTATTTTGTTGAAAATACAGAACCCTCTTTTAAAGAGAGCCTTAATTTAGGTTTTCATTACCTAGAAACTGATTTAAATTTTACAAAAGATGAAAAGATCATAGTTTTTCATGACAATGATACAAAGCGACTTTTGGATACTAATGTTGTAATATCAAATACAAATTGGAATGATTTAAAAAAACTTAAATTTAAAAATGATACTTCAAGTCAAAAACTAAATATTTTACTGTTCGAAGAATTTCTAAAAAAAAATTATGCTTTTTCTTTATATTATTTAGATATCAAAGTATCTCCGACTAAAAAATTAGCAAATCAACTAATAAGTGATTTATCAAAAGCTGAAAATTTAAATTCTTATTTAGTAGCAGATGCCAATATTTTATTTTTATCTTATTTGAAATTTAAAAACCCAAATATTAAGACTGTGTTAGAGGGTTTTAAAAATGGAAAAGAATGGTATTATTATTTAATACCAATAAGATTTAGACCAGATTATTTAGCAAGCAATTATGAAGATAATAATGAATATCATATTTCTTTTTTGAAAAGACACAATTTAATCAACAACAAGATAATTTATGGTATAAGTAGCGAAGAAATTTCTGATGCCATTAAAAAAGGATTTAAGTGTTTTATTGTTGATTATGATTCAACTACGGCTAGTTTTTTAAATCAACAAAAAGCAAATCATTAATTAAAACAAAAAATGAGATTAAATAAGAAATATTGGAACGAAAGATACTTAAATTTTCAAACAGGGTGGGACATTGGATATGTTTCTAAACCACTAAAAGCATATTTTGATCAATTATCAAATAAAGATCTAAAAATATTAATACCTGGATGCGGTAATGCATATGAAGCAGAGTATTTACACAATAAAAAATTTATAAACACTAGTATACTTGATTATTCAAATATTGCAATAAATAATTTTAAAAAAAGAGTTATCTCTTTTCCTCACAGTAACATAATTGAAATGAATTTTTTTGAATTAGAGGAATCGTATGATGTGATTGTTGAACAAACCTTTTTTTGTGCTTTAGCTATAGATAAAAGAAAGTTATATGTAGAAAAAATGAATAATTTATTGTCTAAAAATGGTAAGCTGGTTGGTCTTTTTTTTGATGACGTGTTCGATAACGATGGGCCTCCATATGGAGCAAGAAAAGAATATTACTTCAATTTGTTGTCCTCTTATTTTAATATTTTAACTTTTGAAAAATGCTACAACTCTATTGATTCAAGAGTTGGTAATGAATTTTTTTGCATAGCTAAAAGAAAATAATCTATTTTTGTAAAATGAAAAAAATTGTCTTTATAGTACTAATTACACCACTTTTGAGTTTCTCTCAGGTTATCAATAAAAATCTTTTTTTTGATGGTATAGATAGAGAGTATATTATTTATGTTCCTTCAAATTATAACAGCACACAATCTGTTCCTCTTTTATTTAGCTTCCATGGTGGAGATGGGTATGCTTCTGATCATATGCTGATGACTAATTTTAATGTAATTTCGGATACAGCTGGATTTATTGCGGTTTACCCTCAAGGAGCAATAGATTATAATGGAACTGAACCCGGAACAACACCTTCAACTTCATGGTTGCACAAAGCTCCTACAGATCATAATGATATTAATTTTATTGCTGCAATAATTGATACATTAGCTAATGAATTCATGATCGATCAAAATAGAGTTTATGCATGTGGATATTCAGAAGGAGGAATTTTTTCATATGAACTTGGTTGTAGGCTTAGTGATAGAATAGCAGCATTTTCATCTGTTTCCGGAAGTATGTTAACAGATGCATTTAGATCTAACGATTATGGTTTTGGAGTTTGTTCTCCATCTCATCCAACTGCCGTTATGCTCATTGCCGGTGATAACGATTTTAATTATCATTCTATGTATGATGGCTTTCAGCCATATTATATGGCTGTTAGTGAAATAACAGAATACTGGCAAAACTATAATAATACTGATTTTTCACCTGTTGTAAATAACATAATTAATAGTAATACAAACGATGGAAGTACTGTTGAAAAAAGAGAGTGGTTAAATGGAGAAAATTGTGTATCTGTTTCTGAACTAAAAGTAATTGGCGGTGGACATGATTGGCCTGGCTCATCTGGAAATATGGATATAAGTGCATCAGAAGAAATTTGGCGATTTGTATCTCAGTATGATATCAACGGACTAATTGGTTGTTCTACTAATTATAATAATCAATTTAATGACTCTGATTACAGGCAAATAATTAAAATTGTTGATATGTTGGGGCGAGAATCAATAAAGTCTAAATTCAATACGCTGTTTTATATTTATAATGATGGATCAGTTGAGAAAAAAATCACCATTAGGTAAAATATTTTATTGCTTTAGATTTTGAGCTAAAAATCCCATCATAGCTTTATATAAATCCATCATGTTTTCTTCTTTTCCAAAACCATGCCCTTCATCGTATTTTACCATATAAGGAACAGTTACTCCTTTAGCACGAAGTCCGCTAACAATTTGATCACTTTCATCAATATTTACTCTAGGGTCGTTCGCACCTTGTATAACAAAAAGAGGTTTTGTGATTTTATCAATATGAAATACAGGAGAAACTTCGTCCATGATTTTCTTTTCTTGATGGTTGTCTTCATCATACCATATTGCTTTAATAATTTCTAAATATGGTTTCCAGTATGCAGGCATACTTTCCATAAAAGTGTAAAGATTTGATACTCCAACGTAGTCAATTCCACAAGAATATAGCTCAGGAGTTTTAGTCAATCCTCTTAAAACTGCATACCCGCCATGGCTTGCCCCATAAATAGCCACTTTTTTAGCATCTACCCATCCCTGGTCAATAACATATTGTAAGCCATCTTCAACATCATCCATAGCTTTTCTTCCTATTTCCTTAAAACCTTTTCTTAAAAAATCTTTTCCGTAACCCCCGCTAATTCTAAAATTAACATGTAATGTTGCGTATCCTCTACTTGCAAATAATTGTGCTTCAGGATTAAAACCCCAAGAATCTCTTATGCCTTGAGGGCCTCCATGAGGATTGACAATTACCGGAACTTTTTCTCCATTAACTGCTGATTTAGGTAGTGTTATATAACCATGAATAGTAAGTCCATCTCTACTATTGAATTTAATTGGCTTCATTGAAGACATATCTTCTTCATTTAACTGAGGCATGAGGTCAAACAAAAGTTTTATTTCATTTTTATCTATATCATAAAAATAGTATTTTCCATATAATTTATCACTTGTTACATAAATTAAATATTGACTTTCATCATCTGTTTTGTCAGTTATATAGAAATCATAATTTTCAAATTCTTTTGAAAGTCTATTATGAAGTTTTTTAAAGTAATCACTTACTGGTACTAAAATATATTTTTCTCCTTCATAGCTAAAATAATCAAGTTCCCAATTTCTATTTCTTGAAATACTAACACCAGAAACATCATATTGATCATTACTAAATAGCTTTTTAATAACTTTATTTTTTGATAAATCATAGCTAAAAATCTCTGTTTTGTCTGTTTCTAAATTAGAAACGACATATGCTTCATGCTTATTATCTGAGGCATAGTTAAAACTTCTGATGTAAAATGACTCATCCCAATTGGTTTCATGAATTAATTTGAAATTATTATCATCCATTTTGTAAAATAGTTCATATTTAACTCCATCTTTAAGTTTACTGTAAGCTCGTAATTCACCATTTTTATCAAATACATATCCATCAATTGGACTTTCTATATCGTTGTTTTCAAAAAGTTGTTCAATTTCGCCAGTATTAATATTGATTTTGTATGGTTCAAAAACTTGAGGATTATTTTTGTTCATAGATATAATCATATAATTTTTATCTTCCTTGAGTGACTCGAGTATGTTAACTTTTACTCCATCATAGGGAGTCAGTTCTTTCTGATTAGATCCGTCAATATTAACAGCAAATAAGTGGTAATCTTCATTCCCCCCTTTGTCCATAACATAAACTAATCTATCTTCATTTGCCCACCCATATCCTCTTATCAATTCTTCACCTTCTTCAATTATTCTATTTTCCTCTCCAGTAGCAACATTTTTTACATATACATGATTTTTTAAATTTTTATCTTTTTTTCGGAAACTCATGTAATTACCATTTGGAGAAAGTTTGAAAGAAGATGATTTTGGTTTTGCAAAATAATCTTCAACATTATATTTATAATTTCCTGTTTCTTGTGCTGCCAATAGCTTTAATTCCTCTTCAGAACTTGGAAGGTTGATATCTCCTGGTTTTTTCATTTCTGTTTTATTTAAATTTAATATTGTATGCTTTTCTCCTTGTTTTAATATTCCTGAAATTTCATCTTTTTCGTTATTGCCTCCAAAAACTCCTTCGTATGCAAGAGTCCCTCCCATTAGGCTTAGAGAGACTTGCATTTTAGATATTGTTATTTTTTCTATTGGAATTCCTACAGCTCCCTGGCTTGGAATATCTAAAGTGCCGTTATATTTGTCATCATTTTTTTCAAAATGAAAAACTAAAGTCACTTCTTGCCCTTGAATATCCAAGGAGCCTGACCATGAACCAACAATGTTTTGTGCACTTAAATTTAGGCATACAAAAAATATAATTATAATTGATAAAATTCTCATGTTATTTGTATTTTTGATAATATGCAATAATACAAATTATATCACTATGAATACATTTGAAATTAATTATTTAGGAGATCTAAGAACTAGCGCTGTTCATTTAGATTCAGGTTCAAAAATTAGTACGGATGCACCAAAAGATAATCATGGACTTGGGGAAAATTTTTCCCCAACCGATTTGGTTTGTTCTGCTTTAGCAAGCTGTATTTTAACTATTATGGCGATTTCCGTTGAAAAAAATAATATTGATATTAAAAATACTAAAGCAAAAGTTAAAAAAACTATGACGAGTAGTCCAAGGATGATAAAAAAAATTGAAATAGATTTATTTTTTCCTAAAAATTACGATGATAAGACTAAAGCCATTTTAGAACGTGCTGCCTTAAATTGTCCCGTACATCATAGTTTATCAGTAAAAACTGAGAAAAAAATTACATTTAACTATTGCAATTAATTTTTTTATCATTAATTCTATAAAGATAAAATAAATGAAAAAAATAATTCTAGTACTATTTTTCCTTCCTTACATATGTTTTTCGCAGCAGTTAAATACGCAATACGTTATGTATGATGGGAATAACAGAGAATATATTATTTATGTGCCTCAAACTTATTCCCCATCATATTCAACCCCAATTTTATTTGCTTTTCACGGGGGGGATGGATACGCAAATGATTTTATGAACTATGAAGCAGATTTTAGGTCGATCTCAGACACAGCAGGCTTTATATTAGTATATCCACAAGCCCTTGAGGATCCAAATGACGATAACTCAACAAATTGGTTGCACAAAGATCCAACAGACCATAAAGATGTTTTTTTTGTAGAATTTTTACTAGATACACTTTCAACACAATTTAATATAGACAATTCTAGAGTATATGCATGTGGATATTCATTAGGGGGGATGTTTTCTTACGAGCTTGCTTGTCAATTAAACGAAAGAATTACAGCTATTGCATCAGTGGCTGGTGCTGCTTTTCACGGAGCTTTTAGTTATTGTGATATCACTCACCCTACAGCAGTATTAAGTATTAATGGCACTGACGACGTGACACATCCCTATATTGATGTAAATGATTGGGGATATTTTTCGATTCCTGAGATTGATAGTTTTTGGGCTTATACAAATAATACCGACATTTCTCCAGTAGTTAACCAGTTGCCTGACATAAATACTAACGATGGGAGTACTGTTGAGCGTTATTCTTGGAACAACGGTGATGGTTGTGTTTCTGTTGAGGAACTAAAAATTATCAACGGAGGACATGACTGGCCATTATTTTCAAATTCGTGGTCGGGTAATCAGGACATAGATGCAAATATTGAGGTTTGGAACTTTGTTTCAAGGTTTGATATGACCGGCCTGATAGGTTGTAATAGCACTAATTATTTTAATTCAAATATTACTGTTACTAAAAATTTTGTTAAAGCAGTTAATATATTGGGTGAAGAGACAAAGGTAATTAATAATCAACCTCTTTTTTTTATTTTTGATGATGCAACAGTTGAGAAAAAAATAATAATTGATTAAACTTTTTTAAGTTAATTCTTATTTATTTTTTAATTTTTTTGCATGAAAATTAATTAGTGCTTTGATGGGATTTTGAATTATTTTTCCAATATTCAGGTTGTGTCTTTTTGCCGCCTCCTTAATGTCTTCTGATAAAAAGTATGACACTGATCCAATAAAGTTAATCTTAAGATTTTCATAATTTTTAAAGCATTTTACATGAATATGAATAAACTCATCTAATGTGTCATCAATAATTTTTTTTATTGTTTTATTTTCTTTTGTTTGTATTATAAATGGAAAATATTCGGCTAAAAAAACATTAGCTCTTGAGTTACTGTATATTTTTTGATTTACAACATCAATATCATGTTCATAATTATCTTCAAATATTTTAATTAATTCTTTAGGTAAAAGTTTATTATAATACAAACTAATTATTTTTTTTCCAAAGCAGTTTCCTGATGCTTCATCACCAGCAATAAATCCAAGAGAAGGAGCATTTTCATGTATTGTTTCTCCATCATAAAGGCAAGAGTTAGAACCTGTTCCAAGAATACAAGTTATATTTGGTTCTCCATCATACATTGCGTAACATGCTGCGTCCAAGTCATGGCTAATGACTACATCAGCATTTGAAAAAAATAAATCGAATGGCTCCTGAATTATTTTATTTTTGTGAGAAGAAGAACATCCAGCTCCATAAAAAAATACATGTTTAACATTATTTTTAATTGAAATTAGTGAAGACTTTTCAAGTTCCTCCAATATTCTTTCTTGACTAATGAAATATGGGTTAAATCCAATTGTTCTCGCTTCGTCTAATTGATTTCCGTTTAGGTCACAGATTGCCCAACTACATTTAGTTGAACCGCTATCAGCTATTAATATCATTCTTTTTTTTTTGCTAAGATAATTGTTTTTTATTATTAGTAATATTACAAATTCAATTCTATTTTATGAATAAATAATCATCATTAAAAATAATATTTTAAAACTAAATTAAAATAGCCTAAAAAAAATAAAGTTATTTTGTTACACTAAGACTTTTTTATAGTTTACATCTAAAGAAAAATAGTTAGTGTAATTTTTATACTAACTTTATTTTTATTACATTTATAAATTAAAATCAAGACAACTTATTATGAATACAACAAATTACTTTTTAGCATGCTTAATAGCATTATTATCTTTTAGTCACCAATCAAATTCTCAAACTGCCGCTGATTCTGCCAATGTCACTTTTCAAGTTGATATGAGTAACGTCACCTCATCTTTTTCAGTTCCAGAAGTTAACGGTACTTTTAATAATTGGTGTGGTAATTGCTGGGCGATGTCCGATGCTAATAATGATAATATTTGGGAGATAACTGGAAAAGTTCTTAAAAACACTAATTTTGAGTTTAAGTTTGCTGCAGATAATTGGAATATACAAGAAAATTTATTTTCAGGTGATCCATGTGTTGTATCAAATTTTGGATTTACAAATCGTACATTAAATGTATCATCAGATACAGTTCTTCCTGTTGTTTGTTGGGAGTCTTGTGGACCATGCGGATCAGGAACTTCTGCATATAATGTAACATTTCAACTTGACATGAACGGGGTAAGTGGCTTCACAACTCCCGAGGTTAATGGTACTTTTAACAATTGGTGTGGTAGTTGTTGGCAAATGAGTGATAACGATGGTGATAATATCTGGGAGTTTACAACTCTTTTTGCACCTGGAACATATGAGTTTAAATTTTCCGCTGATAATTGGAATATTCAAGAGGTCTTAGATTCTTCTTTATCCTGTGTTAATGTTGTGCCTGATTCGTCTTTAGCTTCAGGCTTTGCAATTAATAGATTTTTTGATGTTGTTGCCTCCGATTTGGTTTTAGATGCTGTCCCGTGGGGAGGTTGTGCAGTTGCTCTTGTTGACGGATGTACTGATGCCACTGCTAATAATTATAATTCTAGCGCTAATAATGATGATGGATCATGTACCTATGATATGACTTTTACAGTAGACATGAACTGTGCTGGTTTTACTCCTGGATATGTGTCAGTTACCGGTCCTTCAGATGGATGGTCATGTGGTTCATATGTTCTAGATGATTTAAATAATGATGGTGTCTGGGAAGGAACATTTTCATTACCTTCTGGCAATTTTGAATATATTTACTGTGCTGACGGTTGGGCTAACAGCGAGGCAGCTGATTTATTAGCGTATGGAACCGCTTCAGGTGATTGGTCTTGTACACCCGTAACAGATTATTGGTCATTCGCCAACAGACAAGTCTCAGTAGGGGCATATTCCACTAATGATACTTGGGGCTCATGTTCTTCTTGTCAAATTACTGTATTAGGTTGTACTGATTCTACAGCATTGAATTACGATTCTAATGCAAATACTGATGATGGGTCATGTCAGTTTATGTCTTCTACTTCTTTGATAAGTGATTGTGATGATTTTGTTTCTGGTCCAAATGCTTGGCCTTATGTTCTTGTAGCTACAACTTTAGCTGATGGAGCAGCTAGTCAAGCAGCACAGACATTTACGATGAATGTAACATCATTACCTGCAGGAGGAGCTAATGTAAGAGTTTATAAAACCGTAGCTAATGGAAATGATTTTTTTGGAGCTCCAGTAGCATTGACACTAGGTTCAAATAGTATAACTGTAGCTGCTGTTACTTTTGATAGAGCGGTTAAGTTTCAGTTTTCTAGTGGAGACGTAGAGTTCGATGCTCTAAGTTTGAATGGTGATGATTCTGATTGTGTAGGAACCACAACAATAGTTTCTGGTTGTACAGATTCAGCAGCCGATAACTATGAC
>CACOJQ010000034.1 GCA_902627575.1 uncultured Bacteroidota bacterium | reverse complement strand
AGTTACACTGTCGTCAACTATAGTTTTGAATTTTGCTCCAATTTTATATCCTATAAAATCTTTATAGGTTGAGTAATAATAATTTGCATCAATATACAGTTTTTCTAACAAAGTTGTTCGGTAACCAATTTCTATAGATTTTACTTTTTCAGGTTGTATAGGTTTAACACTAAAAAAAATTAAACTGTCTTTTGATGGAGATGCAGGTAAATAATAATTTATTAATGATTCAATCGTAACCAAGTTTTCGTTATAATCAAAACCATGACCTTTTAAATTTCCAATAAGAATAGCTCTCCCGGCATTATAGTAAAGATATTGATCTGCTAAAGTTGGATTTCTTATGGCTGATGATAGAGAAAGGCGTATAATATCCTTGTTATTGGGTTTATAAACAATAGAACTTGCTGGTGAAAAATTTAAATTAAAATTTTCATTTTTATCAGCTCTTATTGTTCCACTGATCTTTATAGCTTCTCCAAAAAGATTTGACTCAAATCCACTATATACTCCAAATTCGTGATTTAAAATTCTATTATTTGTATCTAAAAATAGACTGCCTTTTGTATTTGGTGCATATTGTCTAAAATTAGCTCCAAATTTTATATTAGCTATATCATTTGTTATTTGATATTCAGAATGTATATGATTTAATGCAGATTTATCAAAAAATCCCGTACCACCTTCAATAGCCGTTTTAGATGTAATTTCTTCAAGAGCATTTTTAAACTCTTGTGTTCCTGGTTCAAGTCTATTGCTTTGTATGTCAGTTAGATTTCTAACCTCATTGTGTGTAGCAATGATAAAATCTGTATTAGCATTGATTACAGAATCACTCATGACCATCCATTCATTTATATCTATTATTTCTCCATTAAAAAACCAGTCAGATTCAAACGTTATCGGATTAAAAACAAGAGTTGGAGATGACCAATTTATATCATTCCAATTAAAATTATCTCTCCAATTATTTTTGTAATCTGTGTACCATTCTTGGTTAGGGTTACTTAAAGGTTGGTTATAATTTTGTAATTTTAAAGCAGTAGACACTGCATCATATGAATCTCCTGCGTTCTCTTTTGTTCTGTATGCTCTAATAAAAAACTTATCTTTTTGAGATATCTCTACTTTATTTTGCCAAAACTGAATATTTTTTAAACTAAATCTATTGTCACCTTGGTAAACAGTTGTACCAGTGCTGTAGTTAAATGAATACATTAATTCAATATTTGGTCTAATCATATAATGTAAAGAGTTTTGAATCTTAAGATTTTTTGTATTATAATCTACTATGTCTCTTTCCATATATCCCGTCCGATGCCATTTCATTAAACCAGGATGTGTATCATAGTTTTGATTGAAGTCTGTTGTAATATCATTTAAGTTACCATCACTATCTTCATCTCCGTATCTATTTACTGCATCATATCCGCCGGGATTATCCATTGAAGTTGTTCCATCCACAGCATTCATATTATTAGCTTCCCAATCAAGTGCTCGCATATATGAGACATTAATTTTGTATGCAAACAGGTCTTTGCCTTCTTTATTTAAATATTTTTTAGCTAATCTAAAAGAATTTTCAAATAAATTTCTTGTACCAAATTTATATTGTATTTGAAGTCCCGGTTGAATAAATGGACTTATGGTTTTCATACTTATAACCCCATTAAATGCGTTTGGCCCATAAAATGCGGAGCTAGCACCTTGAATTATTTCAACTTTCATTATATCTAACTCTGATGACCCAAGGAAATTTCCAAGCGAAAAATTTAAACCGGGGGATTGATTATCTACACCATCAATAATTTGCAGAGATCTAACAGGTGAAGTACTGTTAAATCCTCTAGTATTTATAACTTTAAATCCTAGGCTGGCCGCTGTTATATCTACTCCTTTTAATGCTCCTAATCCATCGTAGAAGTTGCTTGAAGGTGTTTCTTTAATAGCAATCATATCAAGTGCTTCAACAGTCAGCGCAGCTTCTTTTTGTTTTTTTGTTATTCTGGTATCTATAACCTTTACTTCATCAATTTCTTTACTGTTTACATATAACTTAATTAAAAGCGGATTGCTTGAACTGATTAAAATTTCTTCAGTTTTATATCCAATGTAACTAACGTTTATTTTTATGGGTAGTTCTTTAATGTTTATATTAAAGTTACCATCTAAGTTGGTTGCGGTTCCAATGTTTGTGCCGTTAATTTTTACATTAACTCCAATTAATGTTTCATTCGTTTGTCCATCAACTACTTTACCATTAATATTAATTTGTGCAAAACTCGTTAATTGTATTACAACAAAACAAAATAGTAAAAGAATTTTCATAAAGAATTTTGTAGGTTCGCAAATTACAAATAAATATTATGAATGTTATTTTTTACAATGGTGATTTTATAAGTGAAAAAAAATTAAATATTTCACACCGAAATAGGGCATTTAATTATGGTGATGGTTTTTTTGAAACAATAAAAGTTATAAATTCTATTCCATTTAATTTAAATGCACATTTAAAGCGTATTAAATATACTTCAAAATTATTAAGTTTTGATAAAATAGACATACATAAACTAGTTGATCATTTTGATGGAATTATTAAGCATAATAATATTGTTAGCGGAGTTATCAAACTTCATGTTAGTAGAGTAGAAGGGGGGTTATATTTACCTCATTCTAACAACTTTAATATTATGATATCAATTGATAGTGATATTTCATTTAAATCAAATAAATCCATAAGTCTATGTTTTTACAAAGACATTTTTAAGCCTAAACAAAATTTATCTAATTTAAAATCTGTTAACTCACTTATTTATGTGTTAGCTGCAATTTATGCAAAAAATAATAATTATGATGATGCTATCTTATTTAACTCAGATGATAATACAATTGAAACTAGTAATTCAAACATATTCGTATTAAAAAATAATATTATGTACACACCACCATTAAAAGACGGATGCTTAGATGGTACAATGAGAAAATGGGTGTTGAGTAACAATGAAATTCAAGAAAGATCAATAAACGCTGATGATATCATTAATTCTGATGAAGTTTTTATAAGTAATGCTAGAATGGGACTTGTATCAGTAAACAGGATAGAAAATCAAAAATTTTCAAATAATTCTATGTGTGTTGATTTACAAAATAAGTTAGTTAATTTAAGTTTGGGTTTATAGGTAAATTAGCCCAAATAGCATATTTTTCACCTTTCTTCTTTACTATTTTACTCCACATTTCAGAGTTTAAATTTTGCATACATAATTTTGTGGATGCATTCTCCAGAATCCAACTTTTTTCTTTAATCTCATTTTCTAGTTGATTTTCAGACCAACCTGAGTAACCCATAAAAAATTTAATATCATTTGAAGAAATTTTATTGTTATTTATGAGACTTTTAACAATTGAAAAATCACCTCCCCAAAATAATCCATTGTTTATCTCAATAGAATTTTTTATTATTCCCCCTAGTGTGTGAATAAATTGTATTGTGTTTTGAGCAACTGGTCCTCCAAGATATATTTTGAAGTTATTTTTCTTTATACCATCAATTATATCATTAAGATAGTATTTAGTCGGATGATTAATCATTAGACCTAATGTCTCAATTTTAGAATAGTGTGTAATCAATATTATTCCTTTAAAAAAAAACTTATCCGTTATTAACGGTTCTGAAATTAGTAGCTTACCTTTTTTGAGATTTAGCATAATTAGAATATATTTGTTACAATTACAAAAATACATTCTTTAATATATGGATTTGAAAAATACGAGAATTAATTATAACAAAAGTGAAATAAATTTTGATGATATTTATGATAATCCTATTGATTTTTTTCTGAAGTGGTTAGATGAAGCTTTTGAAAATAATTGCTTGGAACCAAATTCTTTTGTATTATCCACTGTTGAGAATAAAACGCCAAGTTCAAGAGTTGTTTTGTTAAAAAATGTTGATAAAGATGGTTTCATTTTTTATACTAATTATGACAGTAATAAGTCTAGGCATATTTTAAGTAATAACAATGTCGCTTTAAACTTTTTTTGGCCACAGTTAGAAAAACAAGTACGTATCATTGGCTTTGCATCTAAGATTAGTGCAAGTGTTTCTGATGATTATTTTTCCAGCAGACCCAGAGAAAGTCAATTTGGTGCAGTCTTGAGTGAACAAAGCAAAAAGATAGAATATAATTATGATTTTAATAGTAAGCTTAGTGTCATAAAAAAAGAATATGAAAACAAAGAAATTACTCGTCCTAAAAATTGGGGCGGCTTTAAAGTTGTACCAAATAAAATAGAATTTTGGCAGGGTAGACCCTCAAGATTACATGATAGACTTTTGTATGAATTGAAAAAAAGTGGATGGCAGAAATCTAGACTTTCTCCATAAATCTATTTTTTTGTTTTCTTACTTGCTTTCTTTGACACTTTTTTTTGTTTTGTTGTCTCTAATACTTTCGTAGATATATTTTTTTTTGGCCTAACTACTCCAAAACTTCCTTTAAATATTTTCCCTTTTTTTGTTTTTTTATCTCCTCTTCCCATAGCATTTTTTTTTCAAATATATAAATTATTTCGTTTTGAGATTTTTTATGAATTCTCTCTCTATCTTTTCTGAAGACTTAACACTTCTTTTCAGCCACTTAATCATTATTTTTTCTTTTTCATTAGTACTTAATTTCCAATTTAAATTTGAATTTCTTAGCTTATAAGTTAAATGTTGAAGACAGAGAGCAACTGAAACTGAAATATTAAAGCTTTCTGAAAATCCGTAAAGTGGAATTTTAATTTGTTCATCTGCCAGATTGAGAGCTGTTTCACTACATCCATCTCCCTCAGATCCAAAAAGTAAGGCAATTTTTTGTGATATATCTACATCAAAAAGTGTTTTTTTTTTAGCGCGAGGCGTAGTTACTACAATTTTATATCCGTCTTTTTTTAATTTATTTATTGTCTCTTTTGTGTTTTCTTTTTTTTTGTTGTGCCTAAATAAAGATATCCATTTTTCTGATCCAATCGATACACTTGTATCTTGATTAAAAAAATTATTATTTTCAATTATATGAACATCTTGTATGCCAAAGCAGTCTGCAGATCTAATTGAAGCAGAAATATTTCTACCTTGATAAATATTTTCCAGTACTATAGTTAAATGTTGTGTTCTTTCCTTAATTTTTTTTTCAAAAAGTTCTTTCCTCTCATCAACAATAAATTTTTTTAAGTGATTTATCAAACTTTCATTTGTGTTCATAATATTTTATATTTATGATTTATTTTAAAACCACTTAAAAAATCTTTAATATTCATAGGTTTCTTTCCCTCTAATTGAAGATATTTTATTGATAAGACTCCATTTAGTTTATTAACATATAAATATGATTTATTGTCTGTTTCCAAATTTAATTTTTTATTAGATTTCTCTTTTACTAGTTCCGTTAACAATAACTTTATTCTTTTTCTTTTAAAATTATCATCTTCAATTATGAACCATGCAGATGGACATATAGATACATTATTTAAAATGGTATTTTGATTCATTAGAGGAGATAGACCTCTAACTAAATTATGGATATTTTGCGCTGATTGGTTCCAATCTATTTTACATATTTCTTTTGAAATTTTTGGCGCCTTAATGTCACTTGTATTATTGTTCTTTGTTTTTAATGGTAACTTATTTTTTTTGATAGTTTCCAAAGTTTTAACTAAAATATTTTTACCATTGTCAATTAAAATTTCATGAAGCTCAGCTGCAGTTGTACTTTGAGTTAAACTAATTTTTTCTTGTAATATTATTCTTCCGGAATCTATTTTTTCATTTAGAAAAAAAGTTGTTATACCTGTTTCAATTTCTCCGTTAATTAAAACCCAATTTATTGGAGCGGCCCCTTTGTATTTTGGTAATAATGATGTGTGAAGGTTTATTGTATTTCTTTTTGGCATACTCCAAATTATTTTTGGTAATATTCTAAATGCGACCACAACAAACAAATCTGCATTAAATTCTTTGAGTTTTTTTATAAATGATGAGCAATCTAAATTCTGGGGTTGTAGAACAGGAATATTATTTTTAATAGCAACTTCTTTAGTTTCACAAAATTTAATTTTTTTTCCCCTTCCTTTACTTTTATCTGGAGGTGTTACTGATGCTACAATATCAAATTTTTTTTTGACTAGGTGATCTAAAATATCAGCTGCAAATTTAGGAGTTCCAAAAAAAAATAATTTTCATTTTTTAATATAATGTATCTATTGTTTGTCTTTATATTTATTAACACAAATGTCACAAATTCCACAATCTTCAGCAAATTTTTCTTCAAAGTGTTCAAGAATTAATTTGTTTCTACATTTTTTTTGTTCAACTATGTAGTTAATCATCAGTAGTAAATTATTAAAATCAATTTTTTTTCTTTTTTCATATAATTTATGATTGATTCTAATATTTTCTAAATTTAATCTGGGTTTTAGGAATTGAATTGTTGGTAAATTATTTGATGTTTCATATGATAGGATTTCTAACTTGTTTAATTTCAATAAAATTCCTTTTACCTGTTTTTCAGTTTTATTTATTTCCTTGGCAATTTTTTGCTCATTAATGTAATTATATTCATTAACTATATTTTCAAATTTTCTAAGCATAAATTGTAAAATTTTGTCGTATTCTTTATTAGCGATTTGGAATTTGTATATGCTCGTGCGGCTAACCAAAAATTTGACTTTTGATCGTGTGTTGTTAGAAAAATTAAATTTAATTAATTCAGCTTTTTCTAAATACATAATTGAATGGTAAAATTTGATAATTTCTATTCTATGTGTGGAGCAGAAAACACTTATATTAAATGACAAAGGATAATCTGGCTTTTCATTTATTGCTACATGCAAAGAGCTAGCAATACTCTCATATATTAATTTTATATCATTAATTTTAGGATATTTTAATTTAAATAATTTCTTTTGTTTTATAATATCACTATTATTTGCTAGCAAAACTGCATACGCTTTTTCCCCATTTCTTCCAGCTCTTCCAGCTTGTTGGAAATATTCCTCAATTGTTGAAGGTAAAAAGAGATGTACAACTAATTTTACATCTTTTTTATTGATTCCCATTCCAAATGCGCTAGTTGCTACAATTATTCTGATTTGGTTGCTTGACCATTTTTTTTGAATTTCTTCTTTTTGTCTAAATTCTAAGCCCGCATGATAATAATCTGCTGAAAAATTATTTTTAATTAATAAATTACTTATTTCTTTAGTTTTTCTTCTTGTATCAACATACACAATAGCAGAACTTTTAATTTTGTTTAGTAGATATATTAAGTGATTTATTTTATCATTTGTTTTATTTACATTTAATGAAAGATTTTTCCTTTGTAATGAACATCTAATTATATTACTTTTTTTAAATAGTAAATTTTCTTCAATATCTTCTGCTATCACTTTGTTTGCTGTAGCTGTTAATGCTAAAACAGGAACTTTGTTTAATTTTTCTCTTAGTGTTCCAATATCTCTATAAGCCGGTCTGAAATCATGACCCCATTGAGAGATACAATGAGCTTCATCAACTGCAATCAAATTAATTTTCATCAAACCTAATTTATCTATAAATAATTTTTCTTTTAATTTTTCAGGAGTAACATATAAAAATTTTACTTTTCCATAAATACAATTATTTAGTATTCTTTCTATTTCATTAACTGAAAGATGACTATTAAGTGAATGTGATATAAAGCCTTTAGTGGTTAAATAGCTGATTTGATCTTGCATTAGTGAAATAAGTGGTGAAATTACAAGGCATATTCCATTGTTAATTAAAGCTGGTATTTGATAGCATAATGTTTTTCCACCACCAGTAGGCAAAATAGCCAATGTATCTCTACTATCAAGGATATTATTGATTATTTTTTCTTGATGAATCCTAAATTGGTTATAGCCCCAGTATTTTTTTAATATTTCTAATGAATTCATTTAAACCAAAAATACAAAATATATATTTTGGTTCTGAAACATAAATTTATTAGTATGCGTAAATTTATAGTTTGCTTGCAAGAAATCTTTCTGCATCTAATGCTGCCATACATCCAGTACCAGCTGATGTTACCGCTTGTCTATAAACATGATCTGCAACATCACCAGCTGCAAAAACACCAGGTATTTTTGTCTTGGATGTACCAGGTTCTACAATTAAATATCCATTTTCGTCCATGTCTAGTTGTCCTTTAAATAAGTCAGTGTTTGGCTTATGACCAATTGCAACGAAGAAACCTGATGCTGGAATAACTGTTTCCTTGCCATTTATGTTATTATATGCAGTTACACTTTCAACACCAACTTTACCTGGTTCTCCATTTATACTTTTTGTTTCATGATTAAATAAAACTTCTAAATTTTCAGTGTTAAAAACTCTATGTTGCATTGCTTTTGATGCTCTCATTTTATCTTTTCTTACAAGCATTGTGACTTTTGTACACAGTTTGGCTAAATATGTCGCTTCCTCTGCGGCTGTATCTCCCGCTCCAACCACAACAACATCTTTTCCTTTGTAGAAAAATCCGTCACATGTTGCACATGCTGAAACTCCATAACCGTTAAGTCTCTTCTCATCGTCTATACCTAGCCATTTTGCTGATGCTCCAGTAGCTATAATAACAGTTTCTGCTAAAACATTTGTAGTTTCATCAATTTCTATCTTAAAAGGTCTATTTGAAAAATCAACTTTTGTAACCATTCCCCAGCGAGTATCTGTGCCAAAACGCTCTGCTTGAGCTTTAAAGTCCTCCATCATCTCTGGACCTAAAACTCCATCTTTATAGCCAGGGTAGTTGTCTACATCTGTTGTAGTTGTTAATTGTCCTCCAGGTTGTAGTCCCTGTATTAAAACAGGTTTCATATCAGCTCTAGCTGCATATATTGCCGCAGTATATCCTGCAGGACCAGATCCTATAATTAAAGTTTCTATTTTTTCCATTTTTTTATTTTAAAATATTTCAAAGATATATTCTGGTTTGTAGTCTTCCAAAATAACTGTGTTTGGAATAATTGGGATTTTATAATAGACAGCACCGTATCCCGTCCATACCCCTAGTCCTCCGTTGATATTACTTACTAAATTTAGTGGTTCAGAAAAGGGATTACCTCCGCTTGCAGATGCTCTTGAAAGACCTCTCCAAAATTTCATTGAAGGTTCATCTATTTGACAAAATTTGAGCAGTACAATATCGTGCTCTAATGATAATATTGTTCCATCTTCACATTCTCTTGTGTGTGTAGTGTTATAGCTTCCAAAAGGAAAACCACCATTATCTGGAGGTTTTGGAATAGGAAATTGGAAGCTTGTTCCATTAAATAATATATCAGATCCAGCATCAATTAATTTAAATGCAAAATCGCTTTCGTCCTCTACAATGCAATCTTCTTTATTTATTTCATCATGCTGAATCATTTTACTTTTAGAAAGAATATAGTTATTTACACTAGCATCATCTGTCAGCCAACCAAATATTTCATATTTATATTCTTCTTCAGCTAATGTATCTTTTTCTACCCATATAGAGT
>CACOJQ010000033.1 GCA_902627575.1 uncultured Bacteroidota bacterium | reverse complement strand
AATTGGTAATTAACGACCTTAAAGATAAAATGGATGTTTATGCTAATAAATTAGAGTTTGAAAAAGCACAAAGTATTAAGCAACAGCTAGATTTATTAAAAACCTATCAGGCAAAATCAGTTGTTGTTAGCCCCAAAATAAATGATGTTGATGTTTTTTCAATTATTTCTGAAGATGATAGGGCTTTTGTAAATTATCTGAAGGTTGTTGGAGGCTGTATAGTACAAACACAAAGTATGGAATTAAGTAAAAAATTAAATGAAACTGATGAAGAATTGTTGAGTCTTTTTATCGTTGATATAAGAAATAAGTATAAAAGTAATTCTAAAAATATTTTTTCCTCTACTACTTTTAATAATAATCTTGGGGATTTGAAAATCGTTACTCCCAAAATTGGTGACAAACGAAAACTTGTAGAGTTAAGTTTAAACAATGCTCTTATAATGCAAAAAGAAAAACAAAAAGCTAAAGCTATTAGAGCTGAAAATATGGATAAAAAAAATATCTTAACTGCACTAAAAAGAGACTTGAGGTTAAAGACTTTACCAAAACATATTGAATGTTTTGATATATCAAACATCCAGGGGGCTCATTCCGTTGGCTCCTGTGTTGTTTTCAAAAACGGGATCGCTAGTAAAAAGGACTATCGGATTTTTAATATTAATTCCGTTAAAACACCAAATGATTTTCAAAGTATTGAGGAGGTAATTTTTAGAAGATATAACTCTTTATTAGAAAAAAAATCACCATTACCAGACTTAATTATAATTGATGGGGGCAAAGGACAGCTAAGTTCTGCTTTAAAAAGTTTAATCAAACTAAACATAAATGGAAAAATCCCTATTATTTCAATTGCAAAAAAACTTGAAGAAATATATTTTCCAAAAGACAAAGTCCCTCTTTATCTTGACAAAAGGTCTATTAGTTTAAAATTAATTCAAAGAATAAGAAATGAAAGTCATCGGTTTGCAATAACTAAACACCGAAAAAAACGTGTGAAACAAACGCTTCACAACTCCATAGAAGAAATTAAAGGTATCGGGCCAAAAACAAGTCAGTTATTAATTAGGCATTTTGGGTCAACTAAAAAATTATTCAATGCAGATATAGAAGATGTTATTAAGCTAGTTGGACAAAAAAAAGCCAAATTGATATTTAAATAATCTTTCCTTTATAGTGTGTTATTCCACCGGCTAAGTTAATAACTGTTTTAAACCCCCACAAGAGCATTTGGTTTTGAGCTGTAGCAGATCTGGCGCCTATTCTACACTGAGTTATTATAGGGATGTCTTTTTTATTCTGAATTATTGATATGTTGTGTTTGAAATTTGAAAGCGGTATTAAATAATCTACTCCTTTTATTCTTTTATCTTGATATTCATCGTCCTCCCTAACATCTATAAGCAAAAACTTCACCTCATTATTGATTTCACGCTGTAACAAAAGAAGCTCTAATTCTTCTCCATTAATCTCATGCTTATCAAGCAAGGATACTGTCTTTTTTATATCTATTTTATTCATTTTTCTCTGGTTTCATTTGAGGAAAAAACAGGACATCCTGAATTGATTTTGAATTTGTCATAATCATAGCTAATCTATCAATACCTATACCAAGACCTGCTGTTGGGGGCATTCCATACTCTAACGAACGAATAAAATCTTCGTCTAAAAGCATAGCTTCTTTATCTCCTCTTTTTTCAAGCTCAAGCTGTTGTTCAAAACGAGCTCTTTGGTCTATTGGATCATTTAGCTCCGAAAAGGCATTACATATCTCTTTACCATTACAAACTGCCTCAAAACGCTCGACCAAACCTTTATGTTTTCTATGTTTTTTTGCTAAAGGAGACATTTCAAGTGGATAATCTGTTATAAAGGTGGGCTGGATTAATTTGCCTTCGCACTTTTGACCAAAAATCTCATCTATTAGCTTACCTCTTCCCATGCTTTTATCTATTGTAACTCCTATTTTTTTTGCTGTGTCTTTTAGTTCTTTTTCATCCATCGTTGAAATATCAACACCTGTAAAATGTTCAATTACTTCATACATGCTGTACCTTTGCCATGGTTTTTTAAAATTAATGGTATGCTCACCAACCTGAATTTCTGTTTTGCCATAAATGTCAAGGGCAACCCTCTCAACCATCTCCTCTACTAAGCTCATCATCCAATTATAGTCTTTATAGGCTACGTACAATTCCATTTGAGTGAATTCTGGGTTGTGAAACCTGCTCATACCCTCATTTCTAAAGTCTTTAGAAAACTCATAAACACCATCAAAACCTCCAACAATTAACCTCTTTAAATATAATTCGTTGGCGATTCTTAAATAAAGTTCCATATCAAGAGTATTATGGCGTGTTTTAAATGGACGAGCTGCGGCACCTCCATAAAGAGGTTGCAGAATAGGTGTTTCAACTTCAAGGTAACCCTTTTCGTTTAAAAAAGTGCGCATTGTGTTTGTTATTTTTGTTCTTTTAATGAAAACCTCTTTGACATCTGGATTAACAATGAGATCAACATATCTTTGTCTATATCTTTTTTCAGTATCCGTAAATGCATCATAAATATTTCCTTCACTATCTTTTTTTGGAAGAGGAAGTGGTCGTAAGGATTTTGCCAATAATTTTATATTGTTGGCTTTTATGGAAATTTCACCAACTTGTGTTTTAAAAACTGTTCCGCTGATCCCAACTATATCTCCTATGTCTAAAAGCTTTTTGAAAACTTGGTTGTACATAGTTTTATCCTCCCCCACACATATTTCGTCCCTATTTACATAAACTTGTATTTTGCCTTCATGATCCTGCAACTCCATAAAAGATGCTTTTCCCATTATTCTTCTACTCATAATCCTACCCGCAACAACAACCTCCAAACCTTTTTCTTTTTCAAATTTTTCTTTAATTTTCTTTGAAGTAGTGTTTACATCATAAAGCTCTGCGGGATATGGTTTAACCCCAAGCTCTAGTAGCTGGTTTAAACATTCTCTCCTTATCCTTTCTTGTTCTGAAATAGCGTTTTGCATATATTTTTTTTTGCAAAGATAGGAATTCTATTATCCTATTATTTCGTATTTTCGACTTCTTTTTTAACTAAAAACCTATTATTAATGAAAATGATGGACTACATTAATGATTTCTCAAATCATTTAAATGACGCTCTTAATATTGCCAATAATACTGTTCTTCAAAAAAGTGATAAAAAATTTGCAAGTGTTTTAATTGTTGGGCTAGGTGGGTCTGGAATCGGAGGAACAATTGTTAAAGACATTATTGCATCTAATTGCTCTGTACCTGTATTATCAACTAAAAACTATGATATTCCTGATTTTGTTAGTGAGAAAACACTTGTAATTGTCAGTTCATATTCTGGAAACACTGAAGAAACTATAAGCGCATTAAAAAAATGCATTATTAAAAGCTGTGAAATTGCAATTATAACATCAGGAGGAGAACTCAAGTCAATTGCAAAACAACAGAACTATAACCACATAATTATCCCCGGCGGCAACCCTCCAAGGGCGATGTTTGGATATTCATTTACCGTCTTATTTCATCTACTAAACCATTACAATATTATTAATTTTGATTGGCAAAAAGATTTTAATGATGCCATTTGCTTACTAGAGAAAGAACAAAAAAATATAAAAAAAGAAGCTTCTAGTTTGGCAGACAAACTACATGGAAAAACACCTGTAATTTATGCGACAAGTGGTTTTGAAGGGGTTGCTGTTAGATTTCGTCAACAATTAAATGAAAATAGTAAGGTTTTAGCCTGGCACCACACGGTTCCTGAAATGAACCACAATGAGTTGTTAGGATGGAGAACAAACACACATAATTTAGGTGTGATTTTTTTAAGAAACAACTGCGACTTGCAAAAAAATCAATTAAGAATAGATATTAGTGAAAGGGTTATTTCAGAGTATTCTAATAATATTACTGAAGTTTGGAGCAAAGGAAATTCAATAATACAGAATTCTTTGTATCTAATTAATTTTGGAGACTGGGTTAGTTGGTTCTTATCAGTTTTAAATAATGTTGATGCAATTGAAATTGATGTAATAAACTATCTTAAATCTGAAATTTCAAAAGAAAAATGAACAGGAAAGTGTTCTTTGAAGATTTAGGGCTAATTGATTATAAAAAATGTTGGGATTATCAAGAGTTTTTGTTTTCAAAAATACTAGCAGTAAAGTCTGATAACAGGAAAAATAATACCTTTCAAGAAACACCAAATTATTTATTATTTTGTGAACACCCACATGTTTACACCCTTGGTAAAAACGGAAAAAAAAGCAATCTTTTAGTAAATGAAAAGTTTTTAAAACAAAAGGGGGCTGATTTTTATAAAATAAATCGGGGTGGCGACATTACTTATCATGGTCCGGGGCAAATTGTTGGGTATCCCATTTTAGATTTAGACAATTTTTTTACGGACATTGGTAAGTATCTGCGGTTTTTAGAAGAAGCTGTTATTTTAACTCTTAAAGAGTATGGCTTAAACGCTGAGCGCTCTATTGGTGAGACCGGTGTTTGGTTAGATGTTGGAAAAAAAAATGCGAGAAAAATATGTGCCCTTGGTGTAAAATCAAGTAGATGGATTACAATGCATGGTCTTGCGCTTAATGTTAACTCAGACCTTAGCTACTTCAATCATATAGTTCCATGTGGCATAGTTGGAAAAAATGTAACCTCATTGGAGGAAGAGCTTGGAGAAGAGGTGGAAATCAATGATTTAAAAAATAAATTGAAAAAAAAGTTAGTGCTTTTGTTTGAAATGGAGCTTTATGAAAATGAAAAAACTGTTTAAGGCTTCTATTCTTTTCATTATTTTAATAAATCTTATAATATTTTTAAGTGGTAAATCTTGGCTGTACAAAGCTATTTCTATTACTTATTTGAAGGGATATAACTCATCTTACATCGGAGATTATATTTATTTTGATCAGTCTAATATTTCTGCCGGAGATGAACAAAACTGGTTGCTTTCTGATGGCTATAATGATACTGGTTTACCCAAAAGTTTACAAAAATTACATAACAAAAATCAAAGTGTAGCCTTTTTAATCATTATTAATGATAGTATATCATATGAAAAATACTGGAGGGGATACTCTTCAACAAGCACTTCTAATTCTTTTTCAATGGCTAAAAGTTGGGTTGCTACACTAATTGGAGCAGCTATAAAAGATGGTTATATTAAAAGCGTAGATCAAAGAGTTGGAGACTTTTTACCCGAATTTAAGTCCGGTCAAAAATCACAAATTACAATTAAGCATTTGTTAACAATGAGCTCAGGGCTTAATTGGAGCGAAAACTATTATAACCCTTTGGGACAAACCGCAGAAGCCTATTATGGTGATAATCTAAAAAAGCTAACACTAAATTTAAAAAGTGTGACTTTTCCTGGAAAAACATTTATATACCATAGTTCATGTACACAAATCCTTTCGTTTATTTTAGAAAGCGCGACCAATAAAACAATAAGCGAATATATGTCGGAAAAACTATGGGGGCCTATGGGAGCCTCTAAAGATGCTAGCTGGAGCACTGATAATCATGGTAATGAAAAAGCCTTTTGTTGTATAAACTCAAACGCAAGAGATTTTGCGAGAATAGGAAAGTTATATTTAAATTATGGTGTTTATAACAACGTTAGAATAATTGATAGTTCATTTGTTAAGCAAGCAGTTAACCCGTCTAACATTGTTGATAAAAATGGATTATTAAATGAACGTTATGGTTACCATTTTTGGATTACACGATATAGAGGATTAAATGTTTTTTACTCTAGGGGTCATTTGGGTCAGTATGTAATTTGTGTTCCTGAAAAAAACATGATAATTGTAAGATTAGGTGAAAAATCTAGCGAAGAGTTACCAAATGGTCATCACAAGGATTTATATGAATATCTTGATGGTGCTCTAGAGATGTTTTTCTAAATTATTTTTAACAATCCTTACAATAAGTCTACATATATTGATTAAAAACTATATTTTTAACACCATAAACAAGATTATGTAATGAAAAAACTATTAGAATTTAAAAATTTAGTAACCGAATTTCACACTGAAGGTAGCACTGTCAAAGCTGTAAATAATGTTAGTTTCACGCTAAATAAGGGAGAAACTATTGGTATTGTTGGAGAGTCGGGTTCTGGAAAATCAGTTACATCTCTTTCCGCAATGCGCTTAATTCCGAGCCCCCCAGGTGTAATCAGTGGTGGAGAAATATTGTTTCATAAAGAAAATAATGAGGTAGTAGATTTATTAAAGCTATCTAAGGAAAAAATGCGCAGCTATAGAGGCAATGAGTTAGCAATGATATTTCAAGAGCCTATGACTTCGTTAAATCCCGTTTTTACCTGTGGGGATCAGGTTGTTGAAGCTATAATGCTACACCAAAAAATAAATATAAAAGAAGCAAAAGACCTAACGGTTAAATTATTTAAAAGTGTAAAACTTCCGGAACCTGAAAGAGTTTTCAACTCTTATCCTCATCAAATTTCAGGAGGACAAAAACAACGTGTAATGATTGCTATGGCTATGAGCTGTAAACCGTCTGTTCTTATTGCAGACGAGCCCACTACGGCTTTAGATGTTACTGTTCAAAAAACAATTTTAGAACTAATGCAGCAGCTGCAAAAAGAAAATGATATGGGAATAATGTTTATTACTCACGACCTAGGAGTAATTGCTGAGCTAGCAGATAAAGTTGTTGTTATGTATAAGGGCAAAGTTGTTGAACAAGGAGACGTATGGAGTATTTTTAAAAATCCAAAACACCCCTATACAAAAGGTCTTTTAGCGTGCAGACCACCATTAGAGCACCGATATACATTTTTACCAACAGTTTCAGATTTTATGCAAGTAGATGATTCTGGAAGCATAAAAGATAGTGGTGTTTCAGTTGCTGCGTTCACAAAAAAGTTAATCGTTCCAAAAAAAATACGAGAAAACAAACAAAAAGAGCTTTTATCTCAAAGTCCCATTTTACAAATTAATAACCTTAAAACATTCTTTCCTATAAAAGGCGGGTTTTTTGGTAAAACAACTGGCTATGTTAAAGCTGTTAATAATGTAACATTTGATGTCTACCCCGGTGAAACTCTCGGCTTAGTTGGAGAAAGCGGTTGTGGAAAAACTACAATTGGAAGAACTATTATTCAGCTAGAGCAAGCCACAGAAGGAGAGATTTTGTATCTAGGGAAGGATGTTACAAAAATGAACGCTAAAGAACTGAGAGCTTTTAGAAAAGAGGTGCAAATCATATTTCAAGATCCGTACTCTTCATTAAACCCCAGAATGACTATTGGTAATGCTATTATGGAACCCATGCAGGTTCATGGTATTTTAAATAACGATGATGAGCGAAAAAAACGAGTTGAAGAATTGCTTGCAAGAGTAAACCTAGACCCAACTCATTTTTACAGATATCCACACGAATTTTCGGGCGGACAAAGACAAAGAATTGGTATAGCTAGAGCGCTGGCTGTTAATCCCAAGTTTATTATTTGTGATGAGTCTGTCTCTGCGCTTGATGTTTCTGTGCAAGCACAAGTTTTAAATTTACTAAATGAATTAAAAAAAGATTATGGATTAACATATATTTTTATTTCTCACGATCTTTCTGTTGTTAAATATATGAGCGACAGAATGGTGGTAATGCAAAGTGGGATAATAGAGGAAATGGGTGATGCTGATAATATTTACCGCAACCCTAAAACTGAATACACAAAAAAACTAATTGATGCAATTCCAGAAGGTAGAATGGAAGATATTAAAAAAACATCATCTATAAAAAATTAGGAATGTTAAAGAAAAAGCATTACGTTTGTGATAATTAAACTACTAATTACTAACTATAAACTATAAAAAATGGAAACAAATTATGAAAAAAGAATTGGTTTTGGTCCAAGATTAGGAGCAAAACTTGTTGACAGTGTTTTAATAATGATACTTGCGTCTTTTATTATCGGGCCAATTGTTGGTGCAATTGTTGGTGCGGGTGTATCTTCAGCGGCAGGAGGTGATGCAGCAGCAGGTGTTGGTGGTTTTCTTGCTGGATGGCTTCTTTCAATTCCAATCACATCAGTTTTATACTCATTGATTGAAGGCTTTACTGGTGCCTCTCCAGCCAAAATGATGTTCGGTATCAAGGTTGGTAACGAAGATGGCACTGAGGCAAGCGTTAAAACATATATGACAAGGTGGGCTTTCTTTAATGGTCAAGGTTTAATCACTATATTAGCACTGATTGGGCTATCTTTTCTATCTATAGTGGGCCAATTATATGGTTTAGCTATTTTTGTAGGATGTTTCCTTGTTTTAGGCGAACAAAGACAAAGCTTCCACGGAAAATGGTCAAAAACTGCAATATTTAACAAAAAAGATTTAGCACAGTAAGAGTCAATTTATTAAAAAAACTGTCAATTTTTAATTAATTTATAGGCTTCTTAAGCTATGTTTTTTAATTTAATAGGTATGCATATTGTCTACTGTCTGAAAATTATATTATGAGTGATAAAAGTTTAAACCAAACAGAAGAACTGAAATCAAGATTAGAGGCTTTAGAACGAAAATTAGACGGTTCAAATAAGTCTAACAACCAATCTGCAAACAACACTGAAATAACTTTTTCCATAAAAGATTCTTTTGAAAAATTATCGTATTGGACAAACTTTATAGGAACAATATTATATATTGCATTTGCCCTATCATGCTGTGGCATAATGTATTTAATTTTACAAGCTGGAATGGATGATATTCCTGCTGGTAGTCTTTTTGCTTGGTTAATTGGCCTTACAATATTGTTTTTTAGTGCTAAATACCTATGTGATTTTTCTAGCAATACATTAAAATATTTAAGGGGGAGCGGCTCTGACTACAGGCAGAATAATCTTGAAGATGGCTTAGTTAATTTAGCTTCTTTTTTTAGACTCCATGGGATAATTATAATAATTAACCTCTGTGTTGTAGCAGTATCTGTAATGTATTTTATATCTCAATATTAAGATAGTTATAAGTTCATTTCTGGTATAGGCCCATTTATAATTAAATCTGCTTTTGTTGCCTTCACTATCTCCTCAACTGATACTCCTGGTGCTCTTTCTATTAATTGAAAACCTTTTTTTGTTATATCAAGAACCGCCAAGTTTGTTATAACTTTTTTTACGCAACTCACCCCTGTTATAGGAAGAGTACATTTTTTTAAAATTTTACTCTCTCCTGATCGATTTGTATGCATCATAGCTACAATAATGTTTTCAGCAGAGGCAACAAGGTCCATTGCGCCTCCCATACCCTTAACCATTTTATTTGGTATTTTCCAATTTGCTATATCTCCATTCTCTGCCACCTCCATAGCGCCAAGAACAGTGAGTTGGACGTGCTTTCCTCTTATCATAGCAAATGACATGGCAGAATCAAAAAGAGCTGCGCCTTCTAGTGTAGTTATGGTTTGCTTACCTGCATTAATCATGTCTGGATCCTCCTCCCCTTCGAACGGGAAAGGCCCCATTCCAAGAACCCCATTCTCAGATTGAAACTCAATATCAATACCCTTTGGTATATAATTAGCAACTAGTGTTGGGATCCCTATTCCTAAATTAACATACATTTTATGCTCTAATTCTTGAGCTATTCTTTGAGCTATTTGATTTTTATCTAGTGCCATTATGTTTTTTTCTTACCGTAAGTTGTTCTATTCTTTTTTCATACTGACGTCCCTGAACAATTCTTTGTACAAAAATACCTGGTGTATGAATTGTATTTGGATCTAAGGAGCCGGCGGGGACCAGCTCTTCAACTTCAGCTACGGTAATTTTTCCTGCCATAGCCATTAAAGGATTAAAATTTCTTGCAGTACCTTTAAAAATAAGGTTTCCGGCAACGTCCCCCTTCCAAGCCTTAACAAATGCAAAATCTGCTCGCAAACCATACTCTAAAATATGCGGT
>CACOJQ010000032.1 GCA_902627575.1 uncultured Bacteroidota bacterium | reverse complement strand
AGATGCATCGTAGTTATCAGCTGATGGATCTGTACAACCAGATACAACAGTGTAAGTACATGAACCATCGTCTACAGTAGCTGTAGCGTCATAGTTATCTGCAGCTGGATCTGTACAACCTAAGTAAATACATGAACCATCATCTGTGTTTACTGAAGAGTTGTAGTTAGATGCAGCAGGATCTGTACATCCATAAGTAAATGGAATACATGAACCATCATCACAAGTTGCTAAAGGATCGTAGTTAAACTGAGTGTTATCAGTACAACCGTATACACAGTATGTACATACTGAGTAATCCATCACGTTAGCATTTGGATCATAGTTAGATGCCGTAACATCCATACATCCATATACATCTGAACATGTACCACAAGTTCCGTATACATTAGTAACGTCACCAGAACCAACTACCCATTGTCTATTTGCATATGACCAGTAGTCAGTTATTGGAGCACATCCCCAAAGATCACCATATCCATCTCCATCAATATCAGGATGAGGTGCATTGATTAAGTTCTCCTGAACGCCATCAACAACTAATAAGTATTCCATATCAGCAGTTGGTGCAGGACAGAATGTAAATGTCCACGTTCCGTTACCATTGTCTACAGCAACAGGACCTCCGTTAGGATCCCAGTTCCACCATGGACCTGTTAATCTAACTTCAGTAGCAGTAGCACAAACTTCAGTTGTAATTAACAACGACGTAGCACATGAACCATCATCAGTGTTAGCTAATGGATCATAGTTACATGCTGTTGGATCTGTACAACCATCAACCTGTACAAAACAGTTACCTAAGGTAGCTGATCCTGATCCACCAGAACCAATAACAGCTCCAGAAGCATCAGTTGCATCCCATGAACATTCTGAATCATATGATCCTGAAGTCCATATCATGTCAGTACATGTTGATAAATCAATACATAAATCAAATGAAGCAGATGAGCCAGTAACTGTGTAATCTACACCATTAATAGTGAAGAATGCACCGTTCCAACCGTCACCCCATGAATCATAAAGATTTAAAGTAACTTGATCAAGTGTACAGTAAGTACATGAACCGTCATCTGTATTTGCTAACGGATCATAGTTATCAGCTGCAGGATCTGTACATCCATATACTGGACATGCAATTCCAATTCCAACTGTGAATGAACCTGCTGAACCAGAAGCTAAACCATCAGTTGCTAGTACATTACCTGCACCATCATCTAATGTAATTACAGCTCCGTTCCAACCGTCACCCCATGAATCGTACATGTTAACAGTGTAACAGTCATCTACTAAACATAAAGTAGTTCCTGTACCTGCCCCACCAGAAGCAATAACAGTACCTGAACCGTCAACGATATCCCAAGAGATTTCAGAATCATAAGATCCACCGCCAGCAGTAATATTTACTGTATTGTCTGGACAACCAAACACACAAGATCCATCGTCTATAGTAGCCGTTGCATCATAGTTTGTAGCTGTAGGGTTAGTACAACCTAGATAGTCACAAGAACCATCGTCACTATCAGCAGAAGCATCGTAGTTTACAGCTAGAGAATCTGTACATCCAAATACTGGACAAACAGCATTTCCAACTGGAACATAGTATGTTCCCACAGGTGAGTTAGTTAATGATCCAAAATTAAATGTAATTTCAGAATCAAAAGATCCACCACCAACGACAACTTCATAACAACCATCTACTAAACATAAAGTATCAGTATAGAATGATCCACCACCTAATGTACCAGATGTCACAGAGTCACCCTGTGAATCGTAAACATACATCCAAGCACCATTCCAACCGTCACCCCATGAATCATAGAAAGTAACACCAACTTGATTATCAGTACAGTAGTTACATGAACCATCATCATTATTTGCAGATGGGTCATAGTTTAGTGCAGATGGGTCAGTACAACCATCAATTACTAAGTACTCATCAACACAAACCTCATCAATAGCTATATCTCCAGTGAATGAACCACCATAAGTAGCTACAAAATCAATAGTGATATTAGTACTTCCAGCATAAGCAGATAAATCTACTTGCGTGAAGTTCCATTGATCTCCTTGATCACCAGACTGAGCCCATAATGAAGTACCACCAACTAGAACTTCTAAAGTTCCTGTTGAAGCACCAAACATATGATTGTAGAATGATAATGTTGGAGTAGTTAATGAAGAAACATCTAAACAAAGCGATGTTAATGTAACTGGAGTTTGTGGAGCTCCTGATGTTTCATAGAACATGTAGTTTCCACCACCTGTAATATCATCAGAAGGACCAGTACCAAATGAAGGTGTACCTAAGCTGCCTAGACTCCATCCATTGTTAGTCCAATTAGCTGGAGCACCAGCATCAAAGTTTTCACAATATGGAGCAGCTTGACATGCTAAAATACATGATCCATCATCTAATGTAGCTGTAGGATCATAGTTTACAGCAGTTGAATCAGTACATCCTAAAATAGGACATGAACCTGAACCAACATAAACATCATAACTTCCAGCTGGAGCAGCAACTAAAGTAGTGTCAAAATCAAAAGTGATTTCTCCATCAAAAGTTCCTCCACCAACAGTAATGTTATAACATCCATCAGGTAAACAAAGCGTTCCAAGCTCGAAAGCACCAGAAGCTAATCCACCTGTAGCTACAACAGTTCCACCAGGGACAGTTGTCACAGTGTATGTAGCACCGTTCCATCCATCACCCCACGAGTCGTACATGTTGAAAGTTATCTCATTGTCAGTACAAGGATAAGCACATGAACCATCGTCAGTGTCTGCAGATGCATCATAGTTTACAGCAGTAGAGTCCGTACATCCGAAAACTGGACATACAGCATTTCCTAATGTAAACAATACTGAACTAGGAGAACCATAAGCTCCTCCATTAGCAGGACCATCATATTGTACACCATTGATGTTAAACCAAGCCCAGCCACCATTTACAACTCCAGTAGCGTTGAACTCGTAACATCCCTCTGGGAAACAACCTGAATTGTCATCACCAAAGAATCCAGAACCAGTATTATCTGTTCCTTCTAGTAAAATGGTAGTGTCACCAGCTAGGGTAACGTTCCAACCACCAACCCAGAAAGACCAGTCTCCAAATTCTAAATCACCAGGTGTAACTTCTAATCCTGTTTCGATAACTAATATTTCATCATAACAACATGAACCATCGTTATCTGTTACAGCAGGGTCATAGTTAGAAGCAGTTGGGTCATCACATCCAAAAACAGCACAAGATGCAGAACCAACAGCAAATGTAAATGAACCAGCAGTACCTGAAGTTAATCCGCCTGAGCCTATAACAACTCCACCAGACGTAGCTTCAAATATACTACCATTCCATCCATCACCCCATGAATCAGTCATATCAACTGTATAACAGTCATCAGGTAAACATAATGACCCAGAATATGGAGCTCCTCCTGTAGCAACAACGTTACCTGAGCCATCAACTAATGACCAGCCAACTTCGCTTAAGAAAGCACCACCACCTACAGTAACTGAAATCGAGTTGTCGTAACAACAAGACCCATCGTCATAGTTTGAGAATGGAGTATAGTTACTTGCAGCAGGGTCTGTACATCCTACAATTGAATCAGAACATGATCCGTCATCAATAGCAGCATTTACATCATAGTTTGCATATGCAGTATCAGTACAACCTAAGCCACAATTAGCTCCGGATACACTAAATATTGACGAAGTAGCGTAAGTACCAGTTGATACAGAGAATGACGTTAGCAGATTACCTGCATAGTCAACTATATCAAGAGTACCACCACCCCAACCGTCTCCAAACGAATCATATCCGTCTATGTAGAAACAGCCTGCATTAGCACATAATGTTTGTACGTCAACCGCTCCACCATTAGCATATGCTTGTGAAGCCATTGCAGTATCACCTGTGATTGCATTAATTACATACCAAGAATTTTCAGATGAGAACCAGTCAGGAGTAAAAGTTAGAGTTAACTCGTCATCATAACCGTAGTACATACATGTGTAAGTACATGAACCATCATCATTATTCGCAGTAGCATCATAGTTAGTAGCTAAAGAGTCAGTACAACCGTCATATAGACATGGAGCTGTTGCTCCAGTTGTATCCTGATCCCATGAAGTATTAGCACTAGCGTCATAATTAGATGCTAAAGTATCCAAACAACCATATACATAGTTTGTTAAGATAAACCATGAGCCACTTGCTGTACATCCGTTACAGTCAGTAACAGTTACAGAAACTGGACCTAATGGTAAACCAGTAACATTCTGGGTAGTAGCACCCATATCCCACGCATATGTGTATGAAGATAAAGAGTAATTTATATTACCTCCAAAATCATAAGAACCAGCACTTGGATAAGTAGTACCAGAACCAGGAGCTCCGCCCGTTGCAAAACCTGAAATTATAGACAGGTTAGCATCAGAAGAAACAACTGAATTATACGTTGAATCTGCACCAGCACCAAATACAACGTTTACACCAACACCTTGAACATAAATACAAATCGTTTGACCTGCAGTCATGTTAATAGATACTGGAATATTTGTGATCTCTCCTGTGAAATTAGCTAACATAGATGCTGTTCCTGCTAATGTCCATCCGTTAGGGTCTGTTTCATATCCAGCACCAGAACCTAATCTGTAGTAAACATTTGCAGTACCAACACCCGCCATAGAAGGCTGATCAATAGACGTAATTTGTAAGTCTGATGTTGCAGTAACATCAAATACGTTAGACGCCCATTGTGTTGAAGTGCTTGAAGCACCTGCTAAAGTCATTGCAGCACCATTGTAACATGGTGTACCACCAGAAACTGCTAAATCAACACCTCCATTTGAATTTCCAGGAGTTGCATCAAAAGTAGTTCCAACAATAGTAATAACAGGAGTCGGATCAACAGTTACAGTAACAGTTGAAGAACAAAGATTAACTGAGTCAGTTACAGTACAAGAATATGTACCTGCAGCTAAACCAGTAGCAGTCGATGTAGTTTGACCGTTATCCCATAACCAGTAATCGTTTCCGAATGAACCTGAAATCGTTACAGTAGCAGCAGCATCAAATGCACCATTACAAGAAGGAGCATTATCTACTGAAGCAGAAGCAACATAAGGATCACATAGATACACACAAGAACCATCATCAGCAGTTGCTAATGTATCGTAGTTAAGTGCCGTAGAATCGTTACATCCATAAACAGGACAAACAACGTTCACACTTAAAGCACCTTGATCACTAAATGGAGCACCACCAGAAGCATAAACAGTTCCGTTTGCATCTGTAATGTCCCAAGAGATTTCAGAATCCCAAGATCCTCCACCAACAGTAATAGAGTAACAGTCGTCGTCCATACACATCATTTCTACAGCACCAGCACCTGTAGCAATAGTATATGGTCCAAATACAGTACCAGTGTTAACACCAGTAGCAGTAAATGTTGCACCATTCCATCCGTCTCCAAAAGAGTCGTACATGTTTAAAGTCAACATTGTACCTGGACAGTAGTTACATGAACCATCATCTGTGTTAGCAGCTGGATCATAGTTTAAAGCTTGATCGTCTGTACATCCTGAGATCACTAAGAACTCATCTACACAAACTTCATCAATAGCAATATCTCCAGTAAATCCACCACCGTAGAATGCTTCGAATGTAATAACAACATCAACACCAGCATAAGCAGATAAATCTACTTGCTCGAAGTTCCATTGATTACCTTGATCACCAGACATTGACCAAACCGTATCACCGTTTACATACACATTTAAAGTACCAGTAGTAGCACCAAACATGTGGTTGTAGAATGATAAGGCAGGGTTTGTAAGTGAAGAAATATCTAAACACTCAGAAGTAATATCTACTGAAGGAGCGTAACCTGTAGATGTCTCATAATACATATAGAATTGTCCTCCTGTGATATCGTCCGTTGGACCAGTACCAGAAGAAGTAGTTCCAAATGCATCATTAACCCATCCATTGTTAGTCCATGTACCAACTCCTAAATCAAAGTTTTCACAGTAAGGAGCAGCAGTACAAGAGTACTGGCATGAACCATCGTCAGTGTTAGCTAAAGGATCATAATTCGTAGCTGTAGCATCAGTACATCCAAAAACAGGACATAAAGCTCCAACTGAAATATCAGCAGTACCTGCAGATCCAGTACTTAGAGTAGCTGTTCCAACAGGTGCACCTGACATAGTGATTGAGAAAATGTTTCCATTCCATCCATCACCCCATGAGTCAACCATATCAACTGTATAACAGTCACTTGGTAAACATATGTCTTGAGTGAAGGGAGCACCAAAAGTACCAGCACCTCCAGTTAGTACAACAACACCAGAAGAATTAACTAGTGACCAAGATACTTCACTTTGGAATGAACCACCACCACAAGTAATAGTTACCCAGTTGTCAGTACAGAAAATACACGAACCATCATCAGTGTTTGCTGCTGGATCATAATTATTAGCTGTTGGGTCAGTACAGCCTAAGACTGCACAAGCACCAACTTGTCCTGAAGCATTAGGACCTGAGACTAGAACAGTACCGTTAGCATCTGTAATATCCCAAGAATTTTCAGCACTCCAAGAACCAGCTGTGTAAATTATATCTGTACATACTGAAAGATCAATACAAAGAACAAATGACGCAGCAGCACCAGTAGCAACTGTATAATCAGTACCATCTACTGTTAATAAACCACCATTCCATCCGTCTCCAAATGAATCATAAAGATTCAAAGTAACTTGATCACCAGATAAACAGTTACCAGCGCAGTCGAATCCAGGAGTATTACCTACAATCCCACTAGCGTTCGGTCCAGAAGCAACAACAGCACCTGAAGCATCAACTAAATCCCAAGAATTTTCAGAACTCCAAGAACCAGCAGTGTAAATGATATCTGTACAAACAGATAAATCCATACAGAAAACAAATGATGCAGAAGCACCAGTAGCAACTGTATAATCAACGCCGTTGATTGTTAGAATACCTCCATTCCATCCATCACCGTATGAGTCATAAAGATTTAATGTAACTTCTTCTCCAGATAAACATGCACCTGAACAATCATATCCTGCAGCAGCATAAGTACATGAACCATCGTCAGCAGTAGCTGCCGCATCATAGTTACATGCTGTTGCGTCAGTACAACCAGGAACTGAATAAGTACAAGTACCATCGTCTATTGTTGCAGTAGCATCATAATTATCAGCTGTTGCATCAGTACAACCTGAACATGCAGCATTCCAATATGGATCACCGGCATCACCAGGAGTAACTAATAATTCAGTTGCAGGGTTATAATCAACACCTGGAATCAAAAGATTAGCATTGTCAACAAACTGTACTGCATATGTTGCAAATGTGTACAGATAAGCTTGATTACATGTACCACATGAGTCAACTACTGCTGTACCATTGATGATACCAGCACAATCTGTAGTATACGTACATGAACCATCATCTACAGTAGCTGTAGCATCATAGTTATCTGCAGTAGGATCAGTACAACCTGAAACTGCTGATGAAGCACAACTAGATGTAACTCCATTTAAGATTAACTCATCAAATTCTACATCTCCGCTGGAGAACTGAAATTTAACTGTTCTATCAAAAGCAACAGCAGCTACAGTAACAGTATTGGAACCAAGCGTCAATGCTTGTGGATTTCCATTAAACCAATTACCGTTAGCCACAGTTTTAGCTACTCTGTAATTAGCTCCACCTGCAGGCAACTGTGTAACATTCATAGTAAATGTTTGAGCTGCTTGACTGGCTGAACCATCAGCAATAGTTGTAGCTGTAAGAACGTGAGTCCATGTAGCATTAGGGCCTGGATCAAAATCACCACAATTACTTATTAGTGATGTTGATTGACCACTCATACTGGTTGTGAAAAATACCATGGCAAAAGCCATTAGGTAACCTAAGATTTTCCTAGGATTTGGTTTTGTTTGTTTTGTTTTCATAACACAAGTTTTAATTAATAAAAGGTTAATTATATAAAAAAACCATTGAGCAAAAACACAATGGCTGATTTACCAAAAAAAAACGACGAAAACCCTGACCATAGAGAGCAAGAGTTACACGCAGGCAATACCTGTAAACAGTAAAATTTTGTCATATATGTTGAAGTTTTTGTCGTAAACTTGGGAGTAAAACTAATAAAAAAATTATTAAAACAAAAAAAAAATTATGTTTTTTTTCCCGCCTCATAGTATTTAATTTTTAATAATAAATCTTTTACTTTACATACGATTTTACTTAAATTTAGTTACAAAAAACTTTAATGTTATTAGACATGCATTTTAAATAGAATTGTATTCTTTAAACTTGTATTATATTTGCTCTATGAATGTATTTAAAAAAATTGTTGAAGATGCTTGGCAAAATCGATCTTTACTTAAAAACAAAAAAACAATAGATTGTATCAATCAAATAGTTGAAGAGGTTGACAAAGGAAGATTACGTCCTGCAACACCCAAAGAAAATTCCTGGGTAGTAAACGACTGGATAAAAAAAGCCATAATATTATATTTTCCAATAAGAAATATGGAAAGCATTGATGTTGGACCTTTTCAGTATCACGATAAAATGAAACTTAAGCAAGGATACAAAGAACTTGGAATTCGAATTGTTCCAAATGCTGTAGCTAGATACGGATCTTATATATCAAAAGGTGTAATTTTAATGCCTTCATATGTAAATATTGGAGCGTATGTAGACGAGGGAACAATGATTGATACGTGGGCAACTGTAGGATCATGTGCTCAGATTGGAAAAAATGTTCATGTTTCTGGAGGAGTTGGCATAGGGGGGGTTCTTGAACCAGTTCAAGCATCTCCAGTTATTATTGAAGATGATGTGTTTATTGGATCTAGATCTATAATAGTTGAAGGTGTTAGAGTTGAGAAAGAGGCTGTTCTTGGTGCCAACGTTGTGCTTACTTCATCAACAAAAATCATCGATGTCACCCAAAAAAAAGCAAATGAAATTAAAGGATATATTCCTTCCAGATCTGTTGTAATACCAGGCACTTATAATAAAAAATTTCCTGCAGGAAATTATGCAGTACCCTGTGCTTTGATAATAGGCAAAAGAAAAGAAAGCACAGATAAAAAAACATCCTTAAACAAAGCTTTACGTGACTTTAATGTAGCTGTATAATGAAAATAGGTTTTGATGCAAAAAGAGCATTTTTTAATAATACTGGTTTAGGTAATTATTCCAGAGATACAATTAAAATAATTAGTGATTACAAGAAAAATGATCAATATTCATTATACACACCAAAATTAGTTTACAATGAAAGACTTCATTTTGTTAATAGCCAAGAAAATATTAAAATATGTGCACCTAAATCAATTAAAGATAAATTATTTCCTTTTTACTGGAGAAGTTTTGGCTGTCTAAAAAAGCTAAAAAGTGATAATTTGGATATATATCATGGTTTATCAAATGAAATTCCTTTTGGGATAGAACATACTGGAATAAAAAGTGTTGTGACAATACATGATTTAATTTTTTTAAGATACCCTAAACTATTTAGTTTTATTGATAGAAGCATATATTACAAAAAATTTAAATCATCATGCCAACGAGCTGATAAGATAATTGCAATTAGCCAACAAACTAAAAAAGATATCATTGATTATTTTTCAATTAAAGAGGAAAAAATTCAAGTTATATATCAAGGCTGCAATGCAATTTTCAAGCAAAAAGTAGATCAAAAAGAAAGGCAATCAGTTATACATAAATATAACTTGCCAAGTTCATTCATTCTTTATGTTGGAACAATAGAAGAAAGAAAAAACTTAATGAATCTTTTGAGAGCAGTAAAAAATATGGACAATGTCAAACTAGTTGTGATTGGAAAAGGCAAAAAGTATAAGCAAAAATGTTTAGATTATATTTATGAAAATAAATTAAGTTCAAATGTTTTTATTTTGAAAAATGTTAATTTCAGTGATTTACCTGCAATATATCAATTAGCTCAGATAATGGTTTATCCATCTTTTTTTGAGGGCTTTGGCATTCCAATTGTTGAATCTCTTTTTTCAAAAACTCCAGTAATAACAACAAAGGGTGGTTGCTTCAAAGAAGCTGGTGGACCAGATACAATTTATGTGAATACAAATTCAGCAAGAGATCTTAAAGAATCAATAGAAAGTCTACTCTTAAATAAAAGCAAAAGAGAAAAGATGAAAATTAATGGAACTAATTTCGCTCAAAAATTTTCAGATGAAAAAATTGCAAAAAACCTATACGATACTTACAAAAAATTATAAATAAAAAATGTTTTTTTTATATTTACCTTAAGATGTTAAAAATGTAATTATTAAATTTAGTAAAAAATAATTAGTGAGAAAATTATTAAATGTAAAATGAAGTCAAAAAGCATCTTTGATATAGAAGTAGAAAACGTTTTAAAGATATTGGAAAAAGGAGGAACGTTTCTTTATCCAACAGATACAATATGGGGTATTGGATGTGATGCTACTAATGATGAAGCAATAGACAAAATATACAAAATCAAGCAACGAGCCGATAACAAAGCATGTATTTCGCTTGTTCAAAGCATAAATCAACTAATAGAGATTACAGGTTTCGTTCCTAAACTTGACATAAGTTCAGAACCAACTACAATTATTTATCCAAATGTTAAAAATTTAAGCAAAAAAATATTATCGATAGATGGCTCGGCAGCAATTAGATTAACAAGCGATAAATTTTGTAAAGAAATTATCAAAAAATTTGGTAAACCAATTGTATCAACATCTGCAAATATAAGTGGTCAAAACCATGCAAAAAAATTTAATGAAATATCAAATGAAATAAAACAAAATGTGGACTATATAGTAAATTTGTCAAAAGAAAAATTAATGACAAAGCCTTCAAAAATATTTTATCTAAATCCAGATGGTAGTTTAAAAAAAATCAGATAGTGAATTACGCAAAAGAACTTAATAATCCTATATTTAAGATAATTCAATCAGTTAGTGATGAATTAAAGTATGAAACATATGCTGTTGGAGGATGGGTTCGTGATTTATTACTAAATAGGTCACAAGAAAAAACTGATATTGATTTTGTTTGTGTTGGAAGTGGCATTAAATTAGCTGAACTAGTACACGCTAAAATTGGTAAAAATGCGAAACTTAGCGTATATAAAAATTTTGGAACAGCTTTAATAACAATTAATGAAGAAAATTATGAATTTATTGGAGCTAGAAAAGAATCTTACAGAAAAAATAGTAGAAATCCGATTG
>CACOJQ010000031.1 GCA_902627575.1 uncultured Bacteroidota bacterium | reverse complement strand
GGGTTGTAAAAGCTTTAGTTGAAGCAACGCCAATTTCGGGACCTGCATGAGTATATATTCCTGCATGTGTTAGCCTAGGTATTGAAGAACCCACAACATTACAAATACCCAAAACAGTTGCTCCTTTTTCTTTTGCAAGTTCAAGAGCCGCTAATGTATCTGCGGTTTCTCCTGATTGCGAAATTGCAAGTACAACATCATTTTCGTGTATGATCGGATTTCTGTATCTAAATTCTGAAGCATATTCAACTTCAACAGGAATTCTTGCAAAATCTTCAAACAAGTACTCTCCAATTAAAGCCGCATGCCATGAAGTTCCACAAGCTACAATTATAATCCTACTAGAATTAATAATTGTTTTTTCATAATCTAATATGCCTCCAAGCTTAACCTCATTATTTTCTGGATTTATTCTCCCTCTCATAGTATCTAAAATACTTTTTGGCTGTTCATATATTTCTTTTAACATAAAATGAGGAAATCCTCCTTTTTCGATAGTGTCTAAGTTTATTTTTAACTCATGAATATAAGGCGTAATGGATTTATTTTGAATTGTTTTAATTTCAATATTTTCATTACAATTTAGTCTAGCTATTTCCCCATCTTTTAAATAAATAACTTCATTTGTATACTCAATAATTGGGGATGCATCAGAAGCAACATAATATTCATTTCTGCCCATTCCAATCAACAATGGGCTACCTTTTCTTGCTGCAATAAATTCATTATTATTACCCTCTTCGAATACAACAATTGCATATGCCCCAACAACTTCATTTAGTGCAATTCTAACGGCTTCAAATAAAGACACTTCTTCATGATTTTTAATTTCCTCAATCAAATGGACAAGAACTTCTGTATCTGTATTGCTCTCAAACATATGACCTTTAGATACTAACGCTTTTTTGATAGAATCATGATTCTCTATGATCCCATTGTGAATTAAAGAAAGTTTTTTATCTCCAGATGTGTGAGGATGTGCATTTACTTCATTCGGTTCACCATGTGTTGCCCATCTTGTATGCCCTATTCCAATAGTGCCACTATAGTTCTTTTGGAGTACATATGACTCTAAATTAGAAACTTTACCTTTTTTCTTATAAATTTTAGTTGTAGATTTAGATCCAATAGCAATTCCTGCAGAATCATAACCTCTGTATTCCAAGCGCTTTAAACCTTTGATAATAATTGGATAGGCTTCATTTGAACCAACGTATGCTACAATACCACACATAATTTATAATTCAGAGTAATGTATTTTTAAAAACATTTCTTTTTCTAGTATTGTTCTACTAGCATTAACGGCCGATCCGCCAGCAAGCAAATACAAATCTGCTGTAAAATCAGTATTTGTTAAAAGCTGATGTAAATATCTTGTTACAGTAAATTGATATTTATCATCAATTAAAGCACCTCCAAAATAAGCATCTCCTTCAATTAAAAAATCTGACAAAAATATATTTTCACCTGAGCTATTTACTCGAACCAAAACTAACTTTTCATGCGCTGAAAATTCAGTCTGCGAGCCATCCTGCACACTAAAGTTAATAGTAGCTTTATTAATAACTTTATTTTTTAAAATAGTTCTTAAAATATCCAGGTTATCAAGTGTTATTTTAGCTTTGTAGCCAGCCATTGATTGTATATGAATTTTAGACTGGTCTTCAGTAATTTCTTGAGAATTTTTATCATTAAAAATATTCACTCGAGCTGCATCGCCTCCAACTTGAAAATCTAATGAAAGTGTATCACTAATATTTTCATCATTACTATAATAAATTCTAAAAAAAGATTCAGATCCATTTGGATTTAAATATAGCATTCCATTAGAGCCAAACGCTGATAGAGACAACCCTTTAAATTGTGATAGAAAAGTTTCATTATCAACAAGAAATTCTGATCCCAAATCAATTATTTCCTGACCAAAATCATTGGTTAGTTTAATTCTAATATTAGGGTTATCACTGTTAGCAGAAATAATGAATTCATCAATATTATTTGTGGTAGAAATAGTTGGCTGAAATGTACTACTGTAGTATATAGAGTCATTGTACAAGTCAGTAAAAATTCTTTGAACTGATAGATTATCAATCTGATTTATATCGCCATAATATCCAGAATACGTATATGATAAAATCACAGAGTCAACCACAGGATTATTTCCTAAATCTATATTATTTTCAGTCAATAGTAGTTGAGTGTAAAAGCCCGCACTGTTTAATCCAAAAATAGGATCATAAATTTCTCCTAAAGTTAGGCTAACGACATTGTCTGTTCTAAGGGAGTCTTCAGATTGTACGTCAATTTTAAAATCGTCAGAAATAGTATTAAAAATCAAAATATTATCTGATTCTGGCTGAATTTCAAGGCCCAAGATATCGGGATCGGAACATGAAATAAATAATATACTCAACAGATAAACTGAAAATTTAGTAAGATTCATTTTTAATTATCTATTAATTCTGCTACAGTGGGCTGTTCTTTTTTATCTAAAATTTTATTATACAATTTCTCATATGCATCAACATAATTATCAGAGCCTGGAAAATCCAAAAACTCTTTGCCAGATGACTTTATGTGCTCTAAAACAGAATTATTTATGGTAGGACTTGATTGTACAATTGCATCTGAGTAATCAACAGCAAACTTATGAAGATTTCCAATCGTTGGCTTTTTAATTCTTGCAATATCTTTCTTATCAAGATCCTCAAATAATAGCTTCTCAACAATATTATTACTCAAAACACCCTTAAATGAATTTTCAAAAACAGAATACACAACTTTAACATTTTCAAATAATGGATCTTCTGCATATAGTTTTTTAATGTACATTGGGACCAATGATGCAAACCATCCTTGACAGTGAATAATATCTGGAGCCCAGCCTAATTTTCTAACTGTTTCTATAACTCCTTTGCAATAAAAAATTATTCTTTCATCATTGTTTGACAAAAATTTACCATCTAAGTCATGAAACATTTGTTTAGGAGGAAAATATTCTTCGTTGTCAATAAAATAGACTTGTAGTCTTAACTTTTGAATTGAAGCTACCTTTATAATTAATTGATGATCAAAATCGTCAATAATTAAATTCATACCTGATAGACGTATAACTTCATGAAGTTGATGCCTTCTTTGATTTATTGTACCAAATCTTGGTAAAAACATTCTTATATCTCTCCCCGCTTCTTGTATTTTTTGTGGCAATACACTCGAAATTTGACCCATATCTGTTTCTCCAGTGTATGGGTTTATCTCTTGTGAAACATACAATACCCTCTTTTTATCCATTTCTTATTATTTATTATGCAAAAATATATAAAAAAATATGTAAAATCAAAGCTTTTAGGCTAGTTTTGTTTCTAATCTAAAGTCAAATTACAGAAAAAATCTATGAAAATTTTTAAAACAAAAAAAAACCTCAACTCATATCTGTCTTTATTTGATAAAAATATAAGCGTTGGATTTATCCCAACTATGGGGGCAATTCATAATGGGCATCTTAAGCTCGTTCAAACGTCAAAAAATGAATGTGATAAGACTATTTGTAGCATTTTTATAAATCCAACTCAATTTGATAATAGTGAAGATTTTCATAATTATCCAAAAACTTTTAATGAAGATATTAAGAAATTAAAAGAATCAAAATGTGATATAGTTTATGCTCCGAATGTTTTAGATTTATATAAAAAAAATGAAAAGGCAAAAAAATATAATTTTAGAAAAATTGACTTATTTATGGAAGGAAAGTTTAGAAAAAATCACTTTAACGGTGTAGCTACGATAATTGAAAAACTTTTCAAAATAATTGAGCCTAATAAGGCTTATTTTGGCGAAAAAGACATACAACAATTGCAAATAATTAAAAACCTTGTAAATCAAATCAATTCTAAAACAACAATTGTTGGAGTACCTACAGTTAGAGAAAAAAATGGATTAGCAATGAGCTCAAGAAATAAATTATTATCAAATAAAGAAAAAGAAAAAGCAGCAATGATTTATCGTTGTCTAAATTATTGTAAAAAAAACAGATTACAACCTATATCAAAACTAAAAGAATACATAATTGAAAAATTTAAAAAAACTAAAGAATTAGATCTTGAATATATTGAGTTTGTTTCACTAAATAGCATGCTTCCAATTAAAAATTGGGGTGAAGAAAAAAATAATGTAGTGTGTATTGCTGCACATATTAAAAAGGTTAGGCTTATTGATAATATTATTTTATAATTTTATAGCGATGAATAAAAATAATAAAAGCAATCTTGTAAAAGTATTTATATCCATAATATTAATTGGAAGTTTTATTTATTACTTCTTTGGAAAGAACCCTGAAAGATTATTTAATGATTTGTTAAATAAAGTAGACTATCTTTATGTAATTTTATCAATAATATTTGGAGGTATTGCATACATTAGTAGAGGAATAAGATGGATTATTTTAATAAATGCAATAGGACATCAAGTATCAAAAAAACATACTATTTCTGCAGTTTCATTTAGTTACTTTGCAAATTTGTTTATTCCAAGAGCAGGAGAAATTGCCAGATGTACAGCTTTAAAAAAATCAGACGATATTCCCGTAGACAAATTATTTGGCACGATATTAATTGAACGAATAATTGACTTTGTTTTTCTTATTTTTTTTGGCATCTTGTGTATAGTGCTGAAATCATCTGAGATCAATAACTCTATTAACTCATATAATAAGCTTGTAAAAAATGATGATTCAAATATTGGCACTTTAAGTATAATTATAATTTTTGTTTTTATTACAGCTGGATATATTTTTAAAAACAAAATCAAGAAACTTAAAATTTACTCAAAGATTATAGCTTTTTTTATAGGAATTAAAGAAGGATTAAAAAGTATCAAAAAGATCGATAATAAATTTATGTTTTGGGTTCATACAGTCATAATTTGGGTAATGTATTTTGCAATGACAGCAATTTGTTTTTTTGCTATACCTGAAACTAGTAACCTAAATATTTCTGATGGTTTGTTTTTATTAGTGATTGGAGGAGTCGGGATGGTTATACCATCTCCAGGAGGAATCGGGACTTATCATTTTCTTGTGATGATTGGACTAGTTGCAATACAAGTTCCAAAAGGAATAATCTCTCTAAATCCGTATGACGAATATAATCCGGCTTTTTTATTTCCATTTATAGTACATTCAGCACAAACATTACTTGCTCTTTTGTCTGGCGCAGTAGGCTTTTATATTTTGTTTAAAAATAAAAAAACAAACTAATATGAATAATATTAATAAAATAAAATCAAAAATTTATTGCCTTGAAAAATTACAAGATGATGTTAAAAAATGGAAAAAAAAAGGAGAAAAAATAGTTTTTACAAATGGTTGTTTTGATATACTTCATAAAGGTCATGTAGAAATATTAGCTAAAAGTGCTGACTTAGGAAACAAAATAATTGTTGGAGTGAATTCTGATAAATCAGTTAAAAATTTAAAGGGAATAGACAGACCAATAGTTAATGAACATTCAAGAACTATGTTGTTAGCATCTCTTAGCATTGTTGATGCAGTAATTCTATTTGATGAAGAGACGCCAATTAATCTAATTAAAATAATAAAGCCTGATATTTTAACTAAAGGCGGAGACTATTCCTTTGACACTGTAGTAGGCAATAATTTTGTTAATGAGGAAGGAGGAAAAACTGCTTTGATACCATTAGTTCAAGGTTACTCCAGTACTCAAATAATTGAAAAAATAAAAAAGCTCAAATGATAAAAAAAAGTGTTAATACTGTATTTTTTTGTCAAAATTGTGGCTATCAATCTTCAAAATGGTTAGGTAAGTGTCCTCAGTGTATTAAATGGAATACTTTTAGTGAAGAAATTATTCTTAAAGAAAAAAAAAGTAGTAAAAGTATTCTTAAAAATAAGAATACTCCTGTTTTAATTAAAAATATTAGCTACAGTAAAGAAAAAAGAATAATAACCAATGACAAGGAGTTAAACAGAGTTTTAGGTGGAGGTATAGTACCTGGATCTGTCATATTACTAGCAGGAGACCCGGGCATAGGAAAATCAACTTTATTATTGCAATTTGCTTTAAGTTCAAAAAGAAATAAAATATTATATGTTTCAGGAGAAGAAAGCAAAAAACAAATTAAATTGCGAGCAGATCGAATTAGCTTATCCTCTGAAAATTGTTTTATTCTTACAGAAACTTCAACTCAAAATATATTTGCTCAAACTGAGCATTTACAACCAAATATTCTTGTCATAGACTCAATCCAAACTCTTCACACTGAATTTTTAGACTCATCACCTGGAAGCGTATCTCAGATCAGAGAATGTTCATCAGAGTTAATAAAATTTGCAAAACAAACAGGAACCGCTGTGCTTCTAATTGGCCACATTAACAAAGATGGTGCTATAGCAGGACCAAAAATACTAGAACACATGGTAGACACTGTCTTGCAATTTGAGGGAGACAGAAATCATACATATAGAATTTTAAGAAGTATTAAAAATAGATTTGGTTCAGCTTCCGAACTGGGTGTATATGAAATGAATAGTAAGGGCTTAAGGGAAGTAAATAACCCTTCTGAAATACTAATTTCAGACAGAGAGTTTGATACAAGTGGAGTTGCTATTTCTTGCGCACTTGAGGGCAATAGGTCTTTGCTGATAGAAATACAAGCTCTTGTAAGCACTGCAGTTTATGGTACTCCACAAAGGTCAGCTACAGGTTTTGATAACAAAAGATTAAATATGCTGCTAGCTGTTCTTGAAAAGAAATGTGGATTCAAGCTTGCTAGCAAAGATGTTTTTTTAAATATAACTGGTGGAATTAAAATTGAAGATCCTGCAATTGACCTAGCAGTCGTCAGCGCTGTTTTATCTTCTGATCTAAGCACCTCAATAAATCAAAAAGTTTGTTTTGTGGGTGAAATTGGTCTTTCTGGTGAAATAAGAGCTGTTAATAAGGTTAATGAAAGGATAACTGAAGCCGAAAAATTAGGCTATGAACAAATAATTATATCAGGTTACAATAAAGTAAATATTAATAAATTTAAAATTAACATTATTAAATGCAATAAACTAGAAATGGTTTATAAGAAACTATTTTGTTAAATTAATTTTATCCAGTGTAATTGTTGAATAAGTTTTTTGAGGTTGTTTATTATCATCAAATCTATTTTCCCACAAAGAGCAATATCCACCAAATATTTTAGAAAGCTTTTTTATATCACTAGCATATTTTTGGATGACATAGTTTAAAATTTTTTGATCAATAACCTCCTTTTTGGAAACGTTAATTTTACGATTTGATTTTAAAGATGATATTTGGTTTTTTTTTCCTCCTAAAAAACTCACTACCTCTTTTAAAAAACTATTTGGATGATCAACAATAGCATCATAAAATCCAACTAAAATATTTGAAGAATTATAGACTTTGGAGTAGTTGTTTAGTGTTCGCAAATAATCTGATCTTAAGACTTGATTATCACTGTCTAAAAAAAATTTTATTTCGTTAATAGATAATTTATCAATTAGTACACCTCTACTTTGATGATAAAATTTTAAATGAGAGATAGCTCTTTCAATAGGGTTCCTTAATATAAATATGATTTTTGAATCTGGCGATAGTTTATACATTTTTTTAATATCTACAACATCTAAAATGCTATATGCAGGCGTCATATCACCTGATATTAGACTCAAGTTTTCAAAAAGAGATAAATACCAGTCATTATTTATATTTGAAAAATGCCAATTTAACATCCATCTCATTTTTTTAAAATTCTTTCTATAAACTGAGCTAAAAACTTCCAACATTGAAGTACTCAAAATATCATAATCAAGTAGTCTAGAAACTAATGGACGAGACAATTTTGATGGTGAGGGATATTTTTCAGACCTATCAAAAAAATGCAATTCCTTAATATATGGCATACTAAAGCATGGTAATTCGTTAAGTCTTTCATAAAGCCAGGACGTGGCAGCTTTTTGAGCCCCAATACAATAAAAATCTATGTTACTTTTCATTCAAAACTTAAATAATGAAAACTAAAGTTCATTTTACAGATATAAAAAACTAAACTAGAATTTGAGAAGTATGATTTTTAGTATCTACCTTTGTGATAATATCTTCAATTTTACCATCACTATCAATTATAAAAGTAGTTCTATTTATGCCCATGTACTCTCTACCCATAAATTTTTTTAAACCCCAAACACCATAATCTTTTACTACTTTTTGATTCTCATCTGAAATTAAGGAAAAAGGTAAATTATATTTTTCAATAAACTTTTTATGTCTTTGTACGCTGTCACATGAAACTCCTAAAACTTCGTAGCCCTTTTCCTTTAAACCAACATAATTATCTGATAAATTACATGACTGTGCAGTGCACCCCGGTGTCATATCCTTTGGATAAAAATAAAGAATAACTTTATTACCTTGAAATTGTCTTAATGTAATGCTATTACCATTTTGATCTATTGAATTTATTTCTGGAGCAATATCTCCAATCTTTAATTTTGTCATAGTTATTTATTATAATGTTCCTCTTTTTGCTTGCTCTCTTTCGATTGCTTCAAATAAAGCCTTAAAATTACCTGCACCAAATCCTTTCGCTCCCATTCTTTGAATTATTTCAAAAAAAAGTGTCGGCCTATCTTCAACTGGCTTAGTAAAGATTTGTAATAGATAACCCTCCTCATCAGCATCTATTAAAATACCTAATTTTTTGAGGATGTTTATATCTTCATTTAATTTATGATTGTGTTGTTCAAGTCTTAAAGGTACTGCGTTATAGTATTCATCTGGAGGAATGGATAAAAATTCAACTCCTCTCGATCTAAGTGTTGAAACAGTACTTACAATATCATTAGTTGCCACAGCAATATGTTGTGCCCCGGGGCCTTCGTAAAAATCTAAATATTCCTCTATTTGGGACTTTTTTTTACCTTCCGCAGGTTCGTTTATAGGAAACTTAATTCTTCCATTTCCGTTGCTCATAACTTTACTCATTAAAGCAGAATAATCAGTGGTTATTTGTTTATCATCAAATGATAAAAAATTAACAAACCCCATTACATCCTCATAAAACTTTACCCACTTATTCATTTCATTCCAACCAACATTTCCAACCATGTGATCAATATATTTAAGACCTACTGAATCTGGATTATAATCTGATTTCCATTTTTTAAAACCTGGTAAAAATACACCTTTATAGTTCTTTCTCTCAACAAATACATGTACTGTATCTCCATAAGTATAAATTCCTGATCTGACTACTTGCCCAAATTCATCTTTTTCAATAGTGGGTTTCATATAAGATTTTGCTCCTCTTTTTGTAGTCTCTTCCCATGACGTTGTAGCATCATCAACCCAAAGTGCTATTACTTTTACACCGTCACCATGTTTAACAATGTGTTGATTAATGTTCGACTTAGAATTTAATGGAGTTGTAAGAACAATACGTATTTTATCTTGTTTTAAAACATATGAGGTCAACTCCCTATTTCCTGTCTCAAGCCCCTTGTATGCATAGGACTGGAAACCAAATGCTGTCTTGTAGTAGTACGCTGCTTGTTTGGCATTACCAACATAAAACTCTATATAATCGGTTCCTAAAAGAGGTAAAAAATCTTTAGCATCCTTAAAGATTTTTTTCAAACCGTAATCAACATTTTTTATATCTTTCATTTTAAAATATTACTTTTCCAGCCAAGACTTGTGGTATTTACCGTCAGAAATATCAACAGCTTGCTGAGTTAATTTAAGAGGGGCAAATGTGTCAACCATTACTGCTAACTCGTTTGTTTGCTTTTTGCCAATACTTCTTTCCATAGCTCCTGGATGAGGACCATGAGGTATTCCAGCAGGGTGCAAAGAAATAAATCCTTCTTGCACATGATTTCTACTCATAAAATCTCCATCAACATAATACAAAACTTCATCTGAATCAATATTAGAATGATTATATGGTGCTGGTATTGATTCAGGGTGATAGTCATACATTCTTGGACAAAAAGAACAAATAACAAATCTATTCGTTTCAAAAGTTTGATGAACAGGTGGAGGCTGATGAACTCTTCCTGTTATGGGCTCAAAATCGTGAATTGAAAAAGCATATGGGAAATTATATCCGTCCCATCCAACCACATCAAAAGGATGAGATGCGTACACATACTCGTGAATCATTTGTTCTTTTTTTATTTTAATTAAAAAGTTACCTTTCTTGTCATGAGTTTCTAAGATTTCTGGCTTTCTTAAATCTCTTTCACAATAAGGAGAGTGTTCAAGTAGCTGACCAAAATAATTTCTGTATCTCTTTGGTGTATAAACAGGAGTATATGATTCAACTATAAACAGTCTATTTTCTGAACTATTAAATTTTAGGGTGTAAATCATTCCTCTGGGGATAACTAAATAATCCCCTTCTCTAAAATTAATATTACCTAAAAATGTTCTTAAAACTCCAGTTCCTTTGTGTACAAAAATAACTTCATCTCCATCCGTATTTTTGTAAAAATAATCTTCTTCTAAATTTTTTGGAGCAGATAATAAAATATTTAAATCATTATTAAACAATATAGACAACCTACTTTGTAAGTGATCGTTGATTTGTGGAATTGCAAAACCTTTAAGCAAATAAGATTTAAGATTTTTGTTAATAGTTGCTACAGGCTCAACGGAATAAGTTGTTTTAATATCCTTTACTTGTGTTGGCCTGTAAAGATGATAAAGCAAAGATGACATACCATCAAATCCAATTGTACCAAAAAGCTCTTCGTAATGTAGTCCCCCCTTTTCTTTTGCAAAGGTAGTATGTCTTTTCTGGGGAATTCTTCCAAGTTTATGATAAAATGGCATATGCTTATTTTTAATGCAAATATAAGATAAAAGATAAACTACATTCTTTTGCTAGTAACCTAAAATAAAATTAATAATTTTGTAACTACAAATGAAACTCTTAAGTTACAAAATTAAAGAAAACCACGCTCATCAAATTGGTGTTTTAAAAGGAAATGAAGTGTATAATCTTAATTCCTCTTTTGGTGATATAAATTTAATTGATATTTTAAAGCTCGACAACTTTAAAGATAAAATACAATCTTGTATTGGCTTAAAAAATTCAATCAAACACAATATTAAAGACATTATATTTTTACCCGCTGTACCTCATCCTAATTCTTTTAGAGATGCATATGCGTTTAGAGAACATGTAGAAACATGTAGAAAGAATAGAGGTTCTAAGATGGTATCAGAGTTTGAACAATTTCCAGTTTTTTATTTTTCAAATCATAATTCTATGTATGCACATAATGAGGAAATTGAACTTTTGCCTGATCATTTTAAATGTCTAGATTATGAATTAGAAATTGCAATTATTATCGGTAAAGGAGGTAAAAATATTTTATCAAAAGATGCAGATAAACATATAGCAGGTTTTTGTATTTTAAATGATCTTAGTGCCCGTACATTACAAATGGAAGAAATGAAATTAAATTTAGGACCAGCAAAAGGAAAAGATTTTGCTAATGTTTTAGGGCCTTATATAGTAACTCCTGAAGAATTATCCGACAAAGAAATCAATACTCAATTTGGAAAAAAATATAATCTAAAAATGCAATGCTATGTTAATGGTGAATTGCATTCAGAAGGAAATGCTAAAAACATGCATTGGACTTTTGCAGAAATAATTCAAAGAGCATCATATGGAGTTGAGTTATTTGCTGGGGATATTATTGGTTCAGGCACAGTAGGTACTGGGTGCTTATTGGAAATCAATGGGACCAATAAAAAACAAGATCCTAATTATGTTGAAAAATGGCTAAAAGATGGTGACGAAATTACAATGAAAGTTGATGTTCTTGGAAGTATCTCTAACAAAATTTTAAAATCTAAAAACAACCACTCAATACTAAAACTCAAAAAATAAAATGATAAAAACCATAAATATTTCTGAAGACAATAATAATTTATATAATTATCTTTCATCAGCAATTACTCCAAGACCAATTGCTTTTGTTAGTACAACTGATAATAATGGGAATAGTAATTTATCACCTTTTTCATTTTTTAATGTGTTTTCGGTTAATCCGCCAATTATAATTTTTTCACCTGTAACAAGTATCCAACAAGGAACTAATAAGCATACTTTAGACAACATTTTAAAAAATAAAGAGTGTGTTGTGGCGATGGTAAATGAAAAAATAGGACAGCAAATGTCTCTATCATCATGCAACTTTGATAAAGGTGTAAATGAATTTAAAAAAGCAGGATTTACTGAAGTGAAATCTGACAGTATTGCCCCCTCAAGAGTAAAAGAGGCTCCTATCAACTTTGAATGTAAGGTTAATGAAGTCATCGTTTTAGGTGAAAAATCTGGTGCTGGTAATTTAGTGCTTGCAGAAATCATCAAAATACACATAGATTACAAAGTTTTAGACGATAAAG
>CACOJQ010000030.1 GCA_902627575.1 uncultured Bacteroidota bacterium | reverse complement strand
TTAGACAATTTGGTGTTTTGCCAAGAGACATATCTGGAATAAAAGGGGTTTTGTTTTCTCCTTTTATTCACAAAGACATACTACATTTAAGTAACAACTCTTTACCTATTCTTATACTTGGATGGTTTCTTTTTTTTAGCTATAAAAATATCGCAAAAGAAATTTTTTTATGGTTATTCTTTGTTTCAGGATTTTGGCTTTGGGTAATTGGACGTCCATCTTTGCATATTGGTGCTAGCGGCTTGGTTTATGCTCTTGCATCATTTTTATTTACTAGCGGTATAATACGCAAAAACCCCAGACTAGCAGCCATTAGTCTAATAATTGTATTTTTATACGGATCAATGATTTGGGGTGTATTTCCAACTCAGCCCTCCATTTCATGGGAGGGCCATTTGTCAGGTATGATAAGCGGTATAGTTATAGCTATTTTTTTTAAAAATTACGGACCAAAAAGAAAAAAGTATCAATGGGAGATAGATGAAGAAAATGAAAAAACATTAGACAGCCAAGACTCTCAACTAAAAATTACATACACAATAAAAAAACAAGATAATTAATACTAATTGATTTTGAACCAAGCTCTTTCGTGCAAGTAATAAAATACAAACTTTATTATTCTGTCCAATATTACTAAACCTGTTGCACCTTCTTTAGAAATTGGTTTTAAATCTATTAGGGGAGGGAAAAGTGTTAAGACAAAATAAGTAGTAGTCATGGCTAAAACATTCCATGTTAATGCTTTTATTAAATGTTTTTTTTTATTTGCTTTTGACATTTTTAATAATTTAATGGAGCGCAAATATATTAAGATTCTAATTTTTAATCTTTTAATGTGTTTTGCATTAAAAAATGTATTTTTGTTATTAAATGAAAAACATTAGAAATTTTTGCATAATTGCTCATATCGATCACGGTAAGTCAACTCTGGCAGACAGACTTTTAGAATTTACAGGAGCTGTATCAGAAAGAGAGGCAGAAGCTCAGCTTCTTGATGATATGGACCTTGAAAAAGAAAGGGGCATTACCATAAAGAGTCATGCCATACAAATGGAGTATCTTTTTAATAACATTAACTATAGCTTAAATTTGATTGATACGCCGGGTCATGTTGATTTTTCCTACGAAGTTTCTAGATCTATTGCGGCATGTGAGGGGGCATTACTTATTGTTGATGCAGCTCAAGGAATACAAGCTCAAACTATTTCTAATTTGTATTTAGCATTGGAGCACGATCTGGAGGTTGTGCCGATATTAAATAAAATTGATTTGCCTTCAGCGGAGCCAGAGGTTGTTACTGATCAGATTGTTAATCTTATTAGTTGTTCTGAAGAAGATGTGATACCTGTAAGTGCCAAAACAGGTGAAGGAATAGAGATGATACTCCAAGCAATTATTGATAAAATACCACCACCTAAAGGCGATATTGATGCGCCTTTACAAGCAATGATTTTTGATTCTGTTTATAACACATTTAGAGGTATAGAGGGATATTTTAAAGTAGTAAATGGTAAGATTACAACAGGGCAAAAAGTAAAATTTATGGCTACAGATAAAGAGTATAATGCAGACGAAATAGGAGCATTGAGACTAAAACAGTTTCCTAAAAAGGAATTGCTTGCAGGAGAAGTTGGTTATATCATATCAGGTATTAAAACCGCCACAGAAGTTAAGGTTGGTGATACAATTACATCAGTTGAGAGGCCAGCAATAGATGCTATTAAGGGGTTTGAAGAGGTTAAGCCTATGGTTTTTGCGGGAATATACCCTGTTGATACCGAGGATTTTGAAGAGCTACGCAACTCAATGGAAAAATTACAATTAAATGATGCTTCTTTAACATTTGAACCAGAGTCTTCGATTGCACTTGGCTTTGGATTTAGGTGTGGTTTTTTAGGAATGTTGCACATGGAAATAATTCAAGAAAGGTTGGAGCGTGAATTTGATATGACTGTAATAACAACTGTACCAAATGTATCCTATTATGCCTATACTAAAAAAAACGAAACATTAGAAATACACAATCCATCAGACTACCCAGATCCAAGTATATTAGAAAGAGTTGAGGAACCTTATATTCGTGCGCAGATTATCACAAAATCAGATTTTATTGGCCCCGTAATGAGCTTGTGTATTTCTAAAAGAGGAGAACTAATTAACCAAATATATTTGACAACAGATAGAGTAGAACTAATTTTTGAAATGCCATTAGGAGAAATAGTGTTTGACTTTTATGATAACTTGAAATCAATTTCAAAAGGATATGCATCATTTGACTACACTCCAATCGAATATCGCCCATCTGTTTTAGCAAAACTGGATATACTTTTAAATGGAGATCCTGTTGATGCATTATCAGCATTAGTGCACAAAACCAACTCATACACATTAGGAAAAAAACTGTGTGTTAAGTTAAAAGAGCTTATTCCAAGACAACAGTTTGATATAGCTATTCAATCTGCTATAGGTGCAAAAATAATTTCAAGAGAAACTGTAAAAGCACTTAGAAAAGACGTAACTGCAAAATGTTATGGAGGAGACATAACAAGAAAAAGAAAACTTTTAGAAAAACAAAAGAAAGGAAAAAAAAGAATGAGACAAGTTGGTAATGTTGAAATTCCACAGGAAGCTTTTTTATCTGTTTTACAATTAAATGACTAAATCATGGGAAGAGCGTTCGAATTTAGAAAAGCCAGAAAAATGAAAAGATGGTCTAAAATGGCAAAAACTTTCACAAGAATTGGCAAGGATATTGTGATTGCGGTAAAAGACGGAGGCCCAAACCCAGATACAAATTCAAGATTAAGACAAGTAATGCAAAATGCCAAGAGTGCAAATATGCCAAAAGATAATGTTTTGCGAGCTATTAAAAAAGCTAATGATAAAGACACGTTAAATTATGAAGAGATGTCTCTAGAGGGATATGCAGAAAATGGAATAGCAATATTTGTTGACTGTGCAACCAATAATAATAATAGGACAGTTGCAGATGTTAGGTCTTATTTTAATAAGTGCGGTGGCAACCTAGGAACTAATGGTTCTTTGGAGTTTATTTTTAACAGAAAGGGTGTTTTTACTATAAAAAGAGACAACATCACTGTAAATTTTGATGATTTTGAAATGGAATTAATTGATAGTGGTTTAGAAGAACTTGAAAAAGATAATGATCAGGTTAATATTTATTGTGATTTTAAAGATTTTAATTCTATGCAAGTGAAGATAGAGTCTTTAGGCATTCAGATTGAAAACTCGGAGTTGCAACGAATACCAAATAGTGTAAAAAAGGTTAATGCAGAACAAGCAATTTCAGTTTTAAAGTTGTTAGATTTGTTAGAAGAAAATGATGATGTGCAGCAGGTTTTTCACAATATGGAGCTAACAGAAGAGATTTTAAATTTAATGGAAAAAGAAAACAGTTTATGAACATTTTAATTTTAGGTAGCGGTGGAAGAGAGCATGCGTTTGCATGGAAAATAGCACAAAGTAGTAGTTGTAACAAATTAATAATTGCACCTGGTAATGCTGGCACAAATCAGCTTGGCACTAATATTGATATTAATATAAATGATTTTGATGCGGTAAAAGATTTGGTGTTATCATATGAAATTGATATGGTTTTAGTAGGCCCAGAAGCACCATTAGTTAATGGAATATATGACTTTTTTCAGCAAGATGAAAAACTTAGTAGTATATCTTTAATTGGCCCATCTGCTGCCGGAGCAAGGCTAGAGGGAAGCAAGCATTTTGCAAAAGAGTTTATGCAAAGACATAATATTCCTACTGCAAAACACAAAACCTTTACTAAAGAAAACATTAATGAAGGCTATGAATTTATCGACTCATTGCCCAGCCCTTATGTGCTTAAGGCTGATGGTTTAGCCGCAGGCAAAGGAGTTATGATTTTAGAAAATGTGGATGAAGCAAAAAAAGAACTGAAATCTATGATAATTGACAAAAAATTTGGAGAAGCATCTTCCAAGGTAGTTGTAGAAGAGTTTCTTAAAGGGATAGAATTATCTGTTTTTATAATCACTGATGGAACCACCTATAAAATACTTCCTTCAGCTAAGGATTATAAAAGAATTGGAGAAGGAGATACAGGTTTAAATACAGGAGGTATGGGAGCTGTCTCTCCAGTTCCTTTTGCAGATAGATTTTACATAGAAAAGGTGGAAAGAGAAATAATAAAACCAACTATAGATGGATTAAAAAAAGATAATATTAAATATAAAGGATTTATATTTTTTGGACTTATTAATGTAAATGGTCAACCCAAAGTGATTGAGTATAATGTTCGTATGGGAGATCCGGAAACAGAGGCGGTTATACCTAGAATAAAATCTGATCTCCTAAATTTATTTAAAGGAATAGATGATGGTACTTTTAGCGAAAAGGACTTGCATATAGTTGATGATATTACAGCTACAATTATGCTTGTATCAGCGGGATATCCAAATGATTACAAAAAAGGTAAAGTTATTAATGGACTTGAAGACATAACAGATTCTTTATTATTTCATTCAGGCACGATAGGTGATTCTAATATTAAAACAAATGGTGGTAGAGTTATTGCAATAACGGCTTATGGAAATACTTTGGAAGAGGCAAAAGAAACAGCATACAAAGACGCGGAAAAAATCAATTTTGAAGGCAAACAATATAGAGGGGATATAGGTTTTGATCTATGATTCAGCGTGCTCTTCATTGTTTTTTTTATGCTTGAACATTTCAACAGTCCACACAACAAGAAAAATAAAAATCACTCCAATATAAAAATAATTGATGGTATTACCAATTGATTCTACAACACCAAAAATTATTTCAAAAAAATCTGCGATAGCATAAAAGATGTTTGTCATAAATTTATTTAATTTTACGTTAACAAATTTAAGTATTTTTTTGCATTAGTTATGTTTTTAAAACATCTTATTAACCCCAACCCTTCTATATTATTATTTTTTGGGGTTTTTTCTTTAATTTTTGTTGCGATTCCTTTAATTAATTTTGACATAAATGTTGTTTTTGATCATTTTTATTTTCCTCCAATTATTGTGTTTTTTTTATCTTTAATAGCTCCTTTTTTTTTAAGTATAGGATTTAATAATCTTGTTTATCAAAAAAATATACTTAAAAAAGAAAATATTTTAATAGGATGGGTTTTTGTTTTGTTAAGTGCGCCAATAACAAATAACGTTAAATTATGGCTGACTCTATTTGCGTTTCTATTTATGACAAAATTTTTATTTTCATCTTATCAAAAAGATCGCCCATTTAGCCAATTATATAATGCTTCATTTATTTTAGGAATTGCTAGTTTTTTTTATCCAAGCCTAGCTATATTATTATTTTTATTAGTAATAAACACTATTAATTACGGCAATTTTAGCATTAGAATTTTAATAATAGTATTATTAGGCTTTGCGACACCGTTCTTATTAAGCATTATATTTTCCTTTTTAACAAACATAGATATTCCTATGCCTGACGCTTCTAACTTAGATATATTTGATTTTTCACAATTTCATCATTTACACTTATCTAAATTGTCATGGTTTATTGTATTAATAATTATTTTATTGTTTTCCTTCAGCGAGCTTTTCACTTGGTTATATAAAAAAAGTATTAAATCTAGAAAAACATTTAAAACTTTAATCTGGTTTTTTTTCATTTTGATAATAATTTCAATGTTTTTTGGTTTGGAATACTTGTTTTTTTTGCTTTTCCCACTTTCTGTAATAATAGCAAATTACTTTATATATTCAAAGAAAAGAACTTTAGCAAATGTGTTATTTGCTTTATTGTTAATCACTTCTTTAAGTTATAGATTTTGGATTGTTTTTTAATGTGTAAGTTTGTACATTAAATATATTAATTATGAAATTTGGAGTAGTTGTTTTTCCCGGCTCAAACTGTGATATGGATATGTTTTATGTGTTAAAAAACATTATGAAACAAAAAGTGGTTAAGTTATGGCATAAAGAAACCGACCTTAAAGGCGCTGATTTTATTGTTTTACCAGGTGGTTTTTCTTATGGAGATTATTTAAGATCCGGTGCCATTGCTAGATTTTCTCCTATTATGAAAGAGATAATAGGTTTTGCGAATTCTGGTGGCTTTGTTTTAGGCATCTGTAATGGTTTTCAAATTTTAACTGAAAGCGGATTGTTACCTGGCGCACTCTTGCATAATACATCGCATAAGTTTATTTGTAAAAATATTTATTTAAAAGTCAATACAAAAAACACGTTAGTAACTAATTGTTTTGATGATTCCCCTATCAAAATCCCTATTGCACATGGTGAAGGAAGATATTATGCTGACACGAAAACCATAAAGTCATTAGAAGTAAAAAATCAAATTTTATTTCAATATTGTAATGATCAGGGAAAAATCAATGAAGATGCAAACCCTAATGGTTCGGTGATGAATATTGCTGGTATATGCAACGAAGACAGAAATGTTTTTGGTATGATGCCCCACCCTGAAAGGGCAGCAGATAAGGAGCTTTCCAATGAGGATGGCAAATTGCTTTTTGATAGTATTTTAAATCATTACCAATAGCATGTAAATAGTTGCTTTACTAAATTTTCTTCACCACAAAATGAGCAAATTAAATTAAATCTTACATCATAACCGATTTAAAAATGTATGCCACTATACATAATTTTTAATTAAAGTTATGAAACTAATTTGTGTTTTTTTTTAACAATTGAAGTTGATAAATAATTTTGATTTTCTTTTATTCAAAATAGGCATTTTAAATTTTAAATTAAATATTTGCGGTATTGTTTTATCAATTTATTCCTCTCGTTTGTATGCTGATTAATCAGTCAAAAGAGGAATCCAATTTTTATTAAAAGACGTGTTTAACTGTTTGTTAGCAACGCATTGTTGAAAAAGAGTTATTCGCCCGTGTTTGTAAATCTTGTTAAGTTGTAAATTAGATGTTTTAATAATCAGTATAAATTTTATATCATGCAGATAGAAGAAATTTTTAAGAGAAATCATGTTAAAATGCCGTTTCAGATCGAAAAAATAACCGAAGCTGTTTTTAAGGCAATGATTTCAGTCAAAAACGGAGAGCCAAAAGACGCAGAATTAATTGCCAACCAAGTTAATAATGTTTTATTAAAAAGAAAACTAGAAATTCCAAATTATGTTCCCAATGTTGAAGAAATACAAGACCTAGTTGAACAGACTCTTATGCAAAGTCAATTTCTAGACGTAGCTAAAGCATACATACTATATAGAAATATACAAACAAAAAAAAGACAGAGAAACATTTTTGAAAGAAGAATGACTTTAAAACCGTTTGAGTATCCTGAACTGTATGAGTATGTACCGGCAATACGGCATTCATACTGGATACATACAGAGTTTAACTTTACTAGCGACATACAAGATTTTAAAACACATTTGTCTGAACCAGAAAGAAATGCAATTAAAAACGCTATGCTTGCCATCTCTCAAATCGAAGTGGCTGTAAAAAACTTTTGGGGAGATATTTATCACAGAATTCCAAAGCCAGAAGTAGGTGCCGTTGGCTCGACATTTGCTGAAAGTGAAGTGCGCCACACAGATGCATATTCGCATTTGCTTGAGATATTAGGCCTCAATAATGAATTTAAAAATTTAAAGAAAAACCCAGTAATAATGAAAAGGGTAAGGTATCTTGATGCTGCACTAGTAAGCTCTAAAAGTGAAAATGATAGACAGTATACTGAGTCAATCTTACTGTTTTCACTGTTTATAGAACATGTTTCTTTGTTTTCACAGTTTTTAATTATTATGGCTTTTAATAAACACAAGAATATGTTAAAAGGAATATCAAATGTAGTAGAGGCAACATCAAAAGAGGAACAGATTCACGGTGATTTTGGAATAGATTTAATTAAAATTGTTAAGCAAGAGAATCCTGAGTGGTTTGATGTGAAATATGAATTTAAGATACAAAGCATGTGTAAAACGGCATATGACGCTGAAAGCGCAATTATTGATTGGATTTTTGAAAAAGGAGAAGTTGATTTTCTACCAAAATCTCAGATAAAAGAATTTATTAAAGATCGCTTCAATAGATCATTAGAAAGTATTGGCGTAAAAAAAGTATTCGAAACAGATCAAAGTTTATTAAATGAAACCGAATGGTTTAATGATGAAATAATAGGCACAAAACATGTAGACTTTTTTGTTAAAAGGTCAATCAATTACAGCAAAAAAGCACAAAGTATAACCGCACAAGATTTATTTTAAGATATGCAAGACACGAACAAAGACTTGAAGCAATCAAAAGATTTAGCTGAAAAAAAAGTTAATACAGATTATGAATATTTATTAAATGCACGTAAGTCTGCTGTAAATAGTCAAAAAAAAGAGGCAGAGTTTAAATGGCTTACAGAGCATAGCAGGAATTTTCTTGCTGCTGGATACGTGCCTGAAGGTATTAAGCCTGAGACCAGAATTAGAGAAATAGCTGACAGGGCCGAAGAAATTTTAGGAATTAATGGCTTTAGCGATAAGTTTTATAATTATATGCAAAAAGGTTATTTTTCTTTATCATCACCTGTTTGGTCAAATTTCGGAAAAGAAAGAGGCTTACCAATAAGCTGCTTTGGGTCAAATATTTCTGATGATATGGGCAATATTTTATATACGCAGTCAGAAGTTGGAATGATGTCAAAGTTAGGAGGAGGGACATCTGGGTATTTTGGAAACATCAGACACCGCGGAGCAAAAGTTAAAGATAATGGAGAAGCGTCTGGATCAGTACACATAATGCAGCTGTTTGAAACTATGGTTGACGTCGTCAGCCAAGGGTCAGTACGAAGAGGAAGGTTTTCCCCTTACCTTCCTGTTGAGCATAGTGATATAATGGAGTTTTTAGATATTGGAACAGAAGGAAACCCAATACAAGAATTAACTCATGGTGTTTCTGTCACTAATAAATGGCTAGAGGAGATGGTTGAAGGAGACATGGATAAAAGAGCTATTTGGGCTAAAGTTTTACAAAGAAGAGGGGAAATAGGATATCCATATATTTTCTTTAAGGATAACGCAAATAATGGAGCCCCTGAAGTTTATAAACAAAATAAATATAGTGTCAACGCAAGCAATTTATGTACAGAAATAATGCTCCCCTCTAACGACAAATGGTCATTTGTATGTTGCCTTTCGTCTTTAAATGTTTTACATTATGATGATTGGAAAGAGACGGATGCGGTTGAAACAATGATCTTTTTTCTAGATGCCGTAATTAGTGAGTTTGTTGAAAAATTAGATGTTTATAGAGATTCTAAAGAGCTTGATGATAAACAAACGTTCTTATTTATGAAAAGAGCATATGATTTCGCAAAAGAACATAGAGCCTTAGGACTTGGTGTTTTAGGCTGGCACTCATTTTTACAGTCTAAAATGTTATCATTTAATAGTCAAGAGGCATATAATTTAAACACGGAAGTTTTTAAATTTATAAAAGAAAAATCATACACAGCATCAGAACAGCTTGCGGAAATGTTTGGTGAACCTGAAGTTTTAAAAGGAGTTGGCAGAAGAAATGCTACCCTAAATGCCATTGCTCCAACAACATCTTCTGCATTTATCTTGGGTCAGGTGTCGCAAGGAATTGAGCCTATTTGGTCAAATATATATGTTAAAGATATAGCAAAAACAAAATGTACAATCAAAAATCCATTTTTAGTTAAATTGTTATCGGAAAAAGCCCAAAACACAGATGAAGTGTGGAAAAACATTAGAGATAAAGATGGATCCGTACAACACCTGGACTTTTTATCTGAACAAGAGAAAGACGTGTTCAAGACCTATGCAGAAATTGACCAAATGGATATAATTTATCAAGCAGCTAACAGACAAAACTATATTGATCAGGGACAATCAGTTAACCTCATGGTACACCCCAATATGCCAACTAAAGATATTAATAAACTATATCTTACAGCCTGGCAATTAGGTTTAAAATCTTTATATTACCAACATAGCATGAATGCTGCTCAACAGTTTAAACAAAATAAGGAATGTGCTTCATGCGAAGCATAAAAATGAGAATTTTTAAATATTTTCTCGCTTTAACATTATTTAGTTGTGCAAATATTATTATGCCCACGGGGGGTGAAAAGGACGTGCAAGCCCCAAAAGTACTAAACACCTTTTATATAAATGAAGACAACACAATTACCCTTCAATTTGATTTTGATGAGTATATACAGATAAATAATTGGGATAAATATTTTTATATTTCTCCTCCTATTGAAGGAAAAGTAAAGAAAAAGATTAAAGGAAAATCACTAATATTAAAAATAGAAGATACTCTTTTTAATCAATCAACTTATAGTATTTATTTGAATTCATGCATAAAAGATAATAATGAAGGTAATATATTATTAGAATATGTTCATAATTTTTCGTTAGACACAGTTTTAGATACAATGTCTATAAATGGCTTTTTACAAGACGCATATACTTTAGATACGCTTGAATCATCTGCTATTTTACTTTATGGTACAGAAATACATGACTCTTTAATTTTTAAAATACCGCCAAATTTTATAGCCAGGACAGATAAAAATGGAAACTTTAATTTTTCTAATTTGGATACAAAAACATATAACATTTTTGCACATCAAGATTTCGATTATAAATATTCTAACAATAAAAAAATTGCATTTTTAAATAATGCAATTAACGCTACAAAAGATAGTTTTTTGTTTCTGTACGCATTTGAACCAATATTACATAGCAATGCATTAACAGATAGTTCTTTAGCTACTCAAAAAGATACGATTAATAAACTATTTGAAGATTCATCTCAATTTTTTGAAAATAACTATGGTAATCTTGAACTAGTTTTTGATGAAAATAATGCTTGTGTAATACAATTAATAAATAATGATAAAGTAATAAAAGAAAAAAGTTTTTTAAAAGAACCTTACATAATTAAAAATATTCCACCGGCGAGCTACAGACTAAAGTATATTTATGATTTAAATAGTGATGGTATGTGGACCACCGGCGATAGAGAGCACAAGGTTCAGCCTGAGCGAGTTATTTATTATCCAAACAGCGTGAATATTAGAGAAAATTGGGATTTGGTATTGGATTGGTTTATTTTAGAATAAAGTCATCTTGATCTTTTAAGAAATTCATTTGCCTTCTTTTAAGCTTTAAGTCTTTGCTTGATAGATGTAATTCAAAGATATTATCTATATTTTCTTTTGCATCAAATATTTTATTTCCGAAAGCATCATAAGCTTTAGATTTACCGTTAAATGGTACTTTATTTGCATCAACACCAATCCTATTAACACCAACAGTATAACATTGATTTTCTATAGACCTAGCCTTTAATAATGTATCCCAAGCATCGATTCTTTTTTTAGGCCAATTTGCCAAGTATATTAATACATCATAATTAACATTATTTCTTGAAAAAACAGGAAATCTTAAATCATAGCAAATTAGTGGGCAAATTTTCCACCCCTCTACATCTACAATTATTCTTTTTGCTCCTGCTGTTATGAACTGATCTTCTTTTACTTTAGAAAATAAATGTCGTTTATCATATTTAAAAATCTCTCCATTTTTAGAAACCCATATTGCTCTATTGTAAATTTTATTATTTTCCTTAATCATTAAACTACCTGTTATAGCGCTATTCTTTTTTAGTGCAATTTGCTGCATCCACTTTACTGTTTTGCCAGTCATTGTTTCAGACAAATCAATAGCGTCAGGGCAAAAAGCAGTATTAAACATTTCAGGAAGTAAGATTAAATCTGAATTGTCAACGTAGGAGATAAGATTTGCATAGTGCTGCAGGTTTTTTTCTTTATTTTTCCAAAATATTTGAGACTGTATTAATACGATTTTCAGTTCATCTTTCATAAATCAATCTAAAATCATCTTTTTCTCTATACGTCCATCTTCAAGAATATTTACAATCACATTATTTTTCTTTAAGTTTGTTTTGCGCCCTAAAATGTCTACTGACTCAATTATTTTTTGTTTGAAGCCACTATCTTTTATATATGTTGGGTTTACTGGTATTTTAAAATCAACGATTACAGGAAAGTGATCTGAAGCAGTTTTTGTGTCATTCCAAAATAAGTTGCTCTGAGACAAAAGAAACGGACTCATATGTTCTGTAGATAAAATAAATGATTTACTAACAGTCATAACACTATTCGTAAAAAAAACAAAGTCAAGTCTACCTGGAGGGTAATCACCAGAAGATGGGTAGCTTTTGTCCCAGGTGTAGGCAATATCTTTCTCATTAAAATAACTTACTTGATCTTTTAAAGGACTATTGTCCCAATCAGGAAACCCTCCGTTTCCAAAGGTATTAGTGTCAGAAATAGAACCGTTTATAATAGTGTAGTATTGTTTTGAGTAACCAACTAAATTCATGTCACCAGAAAAACATATAGGTGTATTAGTTGGTAAATCAATAACCCCGTCACCCGATGTTTTAGCATCGTGAATAAATTCAATAACTGCATCAAAATTTTCTTGTCGGCCCTCATTATTATCACAACATGGAGGATGAGCGTTTATGATTAAAATGTCAGATAAATAAATGCTGTCTGGCAAATCTATCAATTCTGCATTAATTCTAGTAGTAATCTGCCAGGAGTCAATAGATGGATATTTTGAGATTGTTAAATTACCAGTATTGAAATTAGTTAAAATGTACGGATGACTAATATAATTTGAGTCTAAAAATGCCACGACATCACTATAGCTTGTAGAGCCACATTCCTGATATGTAACAATATCTGCATCAACAACTTCAAATATTCTTTGATGCTCATCTTTTCTACTATTACTTTTAAGCCCGTTATTCCAAACATTATATGTCATAATCCTTATATCGGTATTGTCATGTTTTAGTAAATCTGTCGTGTTATTAGTAAAAGAGGAATTGTCAAAGATGTATGTAAACACAGATCCATTGTCAGGCATTATATCTCCTCCTAAGATTTCTTTTATTGAGATAGATATAGTGTCTGAAAAAAACTGTCTATTTATGGCAATTTCATATTCATCTGAACTATATGTTGGAAGAGGAATAATATCAAGACTATATAGTGCAAGAGTATCAACAACAGGAAAGTTAGTGTCGTCAAAGATGAATTTATCGTAAAAATTTATTCCATATTCAGAACCAATGTTATTAGTAGAGTACCCCGTAAAAGCGTTGTTATCAGCATCAATATTTATTATAATTTTTGAAGGAGTTATAAATTGTTCAGTTAAGTCTATTTCTTGATCACACTTGATTTTAATGAATAAATATTCGTTGTTATTAGCTACGCTAAATGACAATAAATCTACTAAAGGTGAGTCAAACATGTTGTCATTATAACTAACATTAACAGAGCTCCAATCATCAAAAAACCCATCGATTTTGATATTACTTTGGCCATAACAATTACTAAAATAGAATAATATAAAAAGGGTTATAAATACTATTTTTTTAATGTTTAACAATGATGAATCTAATCTTATGATTTTCAAAATA
>CACOJQ010000029.1 GCA_902627575.1 uncultured Bacteroidota bacterium | reverse complement strand
AGATCAAATTTTTTATTTTTAATTATTGATGTAATATAGAATAATGGCATATAGTTTGATTCTAAAAAACCTTGACGGATTTTGTCAAACGATAACTTTTTGTCGTCCATGTAAGGTTGCCATTTAGCTATCATTCCAGTACAAAAATTATTTAGGTATTTATAATTTGATTTACCAGCCAAAGATAGATGTAATGTTGCAGGAATGTAGGACTTAAATGATTTATTATATGATGGTGTAATGTTATCGATTACGTTATTTGCATCTATTAGTGAATCATTAAAATTATAAATGTTATCTATTTCTATCCCTTGAAAGTTAAATGAGCTATCAACTGATAATACTGAAGATGAAGTATTCCACATAATAAAACCTAAATCCTTAAGTGATATATTAAATTTCAAGTTATTTATGTTAAATGTTGTGCTAAAGTCTACAGCTAATCCATTGCCGTTTTTTGCTAAGGCAGAAAAATCTGATGTATCAGTAATAAATGAACTAATATCATATGTTACATCAAGGTAACTTCCATATGGTGCAGTAAAAAGAAACCCTTCTTTAATTATGTATGAAAGATGATGATTTCCGACTAAATAAGCTATTCCAGCTGATGCGCTTATTTTATTGCCCTTTATCCCATATGTTAATTTGTATTGTTGGTATCTATTTACTCTGATATTACTATTACTAAAATTTAATGTTTCATTTTGGTAATCATAATTTCCTTTTAGTACTAATTTGATGAGATCTTTTCGAATACTAGCATTTGAATAATTTATGTCACTAGCGCTAAAAGCAAGAAATTTATTTTTAAAATTATAAGAATATTCTATTCCATTACTAATTTTTAAATGCATAATATTTGATTGCTTAGTTAGATTTAACCAATCTTTCTTTGTACTGTCATTTATATATGCTCCATATAGTAACGCATCAAGAAATTGTTTGTTTAAACTGTTTGCTTCAAATATAAAATTACTACGCCAATTGATTTCATGATTATTTTCTTGTGCATGTTGTAAAAAAGGAAGAAATAAAAAAATCAAAACGATCTTTTTCATTATTCTGCTATTTTTTTATTGATTTTTGCACTTAAAGTAACATCTAAATTATAGTTTGAATATAATTTAATATGTTCATTATTAGAAACAGTTGAAAAGTTCGAATAAGTTACTATTTTTTTTACGCTTTCAAAATTAGTATAATCCATTTCTATTGTACTTGTACTATTTTTTATAACAATATTATTGTTATCAGTTATAGCAGATACAATAAAAGTATTTTGTAAAAGAGTATCAATAATTAAATTATTTTCATCTAAAAGGATGAATTTGATATCTGCATCAAATGGGAATCCGTTGTTTATCGTTAGAAATATTTTTTCAATTTCGTATTCTTCTTCATTTGGAAGCGTCATATTAGTTGTGTCAACAATTGCTAAATTATTGGCTATAAGATTGAGTGGTATTTCTAAATTTATTTGTCCATTTATTGATTGAGAAGGATAAATGAAATCTTGTTGGGCAGATGATCCATTTGGGTTTACATAAAATGTTGCACTAGTATTTATTTTATTAGGAAGAATTTCTATAATTTCATCAGCATCAATATTAATTTGAGTGTTTGTAGGTATTATGCTGTTATAAGATGTCAAGGAGGCTCGTTGAATATCATAGGTGTTACCATCTATCATTGCTGAAATCTCTGTATCATCGTTAATAGCACTTAGATTATTTATCCTCATTATGGCATCTGCTCCAATGTAATTATTAATATTGATGTTCATTGAAGCTTCTATAAGATCAATATCTCCTGATTCTATAATATTAAATATATCCATATTAATAATTTCGGGCCCAAAATTTATAGTATCCTGTCCAATATACCCTTTTGCATACTCAGTTGTAAGATCAAATTCTATAAATGAATAAAAACTATCTGATTGATTAATTTCTTCTATTGTACCTGTATAATCTATAAAAGTATATGCTTCAGTATATATAGTGTTAACTGTATCTCCACCAAATCGCCCTTCTTGCCCTGTCAAGTCAAGCATATATCCTTTAAAATCAAATGAAAATGTTGTAAGTTCATTATCTGTTGCCTCTGGAACAATCATATCACCACTTGTAAAAGGTATACCATTTTTTGTTAATGATGGAATATTATATACCATTTTACCATTAGGAAGCGTACTTAAAACATTAATCTTTACAGTTCCCTCTTTAATTCCTATTTCTGTAATTTGTGCTTCTCCAAGATCAAAGCTGTGTTCTTTTAATTTTTCAGTTAGTTGTTGTTCTGGAAATATAGCTGTAGCTTCTGTAATACCAATGTCAGAAATGTTTATTGTTGTAATAATGGCATCAGAATAGTCAATAAGAACTGACCCATTACTTGCATCAACATCCATGTTAATTAAAATTGCAAAAATATTTTCATCTATTGTTTGTCCACCTATAAAAACACTATCTATGGCGTTACTTCCCGATTGAATTAAAGGAAACGAAAAATTAGCTATCGTTGTCTGGTCTGATTTGTTTACTAACTTTAGCACAATATTAGAAATATCTGTTGGGAAATTATTTTTTATCTCAACTATCAAATTCCCTTTATATAACGTCATAGTTTCAAAATATTCACTTGCATCAATATTTATAGTATCATTTTGAGCAATATTAGGAATATCAGGAATCGTTGTTGTAGTTCCATTAGGAAGAAGAAAAGATAATCCCGGTATTTCATTTATTGTTTCCCCAATAGTAGCTGTATCTGAAATAACTACGTCTTCAAAGCTTGCTGAATCTAATGTATGTGTTTGTTCATCTGCAATTGCATCAATCTTAATTAATGTATCAAAATTTACATTTAAAATTTCTTTTTGAAAAACAAGAGATATAAAACCTGATGCATCTTCATTAACTGATATACTTGAATCAGATATAATATTTTCTATGTTCACCTTAGTATGTGCAATTGGGATGATTAAATCTACATCCCAGTTTGGTCTTTCAGTCTCATGTTGGCAAGAGATTATAAAAGATATAAAAAGTGCCAATAAAATCTTCTTCATATTACAAATATAAATTAATTATACTTTTTTATGTAATGTTTAGAGTTTAAGGAAGTATCATTTTTTTTCAAATATGATACCTATGACTAATTATTTCATGAATTTTAATATTTAGTATATTTTAGACTAGTTGTATGCCTAAATATTTTTAACAAATACTTTTTATTAATCTTAGCTTATGAGTATGTGATCCAATTTCCATATTAAAAATTCCTTGTTGATCTATTCTATCTACTCTTACTTTTCCCGAAGCATGAATAATATAATTTTCTTCAAGAATAATTCCTACGTGTATTATTTTACCCTCATCGTCGTCAAAAAAGGCCAAATCTCCCGATTCGCTTTCGTCAACAAAGCTTAAAGTTGTTCCAACCTTTGCTTGTTCATAAGCATCCCTTGGAAGATCAATCCCCTGTAATCTATAAATCATTTGAGTTAAACCTGAACAGTCAATTCCAAGTGGAGATCTTCCGCCCCATAAATAAGGGGCATTTAAATATATCAACGCATTATCTCTAAGTTTTTCTTTATTGACATATCCCTGAGTAGCTAATCCTTCAAATTTATATAAATCATGATTTATCCGTGCATGACCACTTTTAAAAAAAGGTAGTATACTTCCAATAACAATTGGTTGCTGATGTTCTTTAGTTACAATATCTAAAATATCGGTTGTGATTGTGGGTACATCTTTGTCCAGTTGTTTGTAATCATCTTCACTTATTTTCTGCCATTGCTTATTGCATATCCAACCTTCATAACTATCATGTGCCAATCTAATTTTGACCCATTTTTTCCTCTCATCTAGTACTTTAAAATGTTCTCCAAACAATATTTGATTGACCATTTCTGATTGATCAGAGGCCTCTTTTCTTATTGGTACAATAGAGATATTAGAAATACCGTATTTCATCTAGATTAATTCAATAACCATAGCAGAGGCTCCACCACCTCCGTTACAAATACCCGCAACACCTAATTTTGCTTCATTTTGAGCCAAAACATTTATTAAAGTAACTATTATTCTTGAGCCAGAGCTTCCAAGAGGATGACCAAGAGAAACCGCACCTCCATTAACATTTACTTTATCATCATTAATACCTAAAATTTTCATATTAGCTAAACCAACAACTGAAAAAGCTTCATTTAATTCATAATAATCAATATCATTTTTATTTAGTCCAGCTTTTTCAATTGCTAAAGGGACAGCTTTAGCAGGTGCTGTTGTGAACCATTCCGGTTCCTGTGCTGCATCACTAAAACTTCTAATTTTGGCAATAGGTTGAATTTTCATTTCTTTTGCCTTTTGAGCACTCATTAAAATTAATGCTGATGCACCATCATTTAAGGTTGAGGCATTAGCTGCTGTAACGGTTCCTTCTTTGTCAAATACTGGCCTAAGTTGAGGAATCTTTTCCAATTTAACATTTTTATATTCCTCATCTTCAGTAACAACTATTGAATCTCCTTTTCTTTGAGGAACTTCAACATGAACTACTTCATTTGAAAATTTACCTGATTTCCATGAGTTATTACTTCTGTTGTATGATTCTACAGCAAAATTATCTTGTTCTTCTCTTGATAAATTCATTTCTTTAGCACATTTCTCTGCACATACTCCCATATGAACATTTGAATATACATCAGTTAATCCGTCTTTGACCATACCATCAATTAGTTGCATATTACCTAATTTTTGTCCTGTTCTTCCTTTCGTAAAATAATGAGGAACACTTGACATATTTTCCATTCCTCCAGCAATAACTATATCATTATCACCACACATTATTGTTTGTGCAGCTATCATTATTGATTTCATTCCAGATGAACATACTTTATTAATTGTCGTACATGGGATATTTTCAGAAAGACCAGCATATATAGCAGCTTGTCTAGCCGGTGCTTGACCTGAATTAGCTTGTAAAACATTTCCCATGAATACTTCATCGATAGTATCTTTATCCAATTTGATTTTATCAATTGCACCTAATATTGCAGCGGCACCTAATTTAGTGGCAGATACAGAGGACAATGCTCCTCCAAAACTTCCTATCGGAGTTCGAACAGCGGAAACAATAACAACTTCTTTCATTATAAATTTTTTTTGATTATCAGTTTGCTAATTTATACATTTTATAAAAATAATCGTTATTTAAATATTTGCTTTCTTAAGACATTAAATTGTTTAAATTTTAGTATTCTAAAATTTCTTTAATTTTTTCATTCACTTTTTTTGAGTTTGGAAGCATTGTCTTTTCCAAAGTTGAATTCAAGGGTATAGCAGGTAAGTTTTCAGATCCCATAGTATAAACAGGACAATCTAAATACTCAAAACAATGTTCTTGTATTTTACCTGATAATGCTTGAGCAAATGAATTATCATATGGCTCTTCAGTTAATACCAAACACTTTCCATTTTTTCTGACAGAATCAAATATTAATTTTTCATCTATTGGGTTTATACATCTTAAATCTACTATTTCAATTCTACCATTATGTTCTTGCGCCGCATTTAAAGCCCAGTGAACACCCATGCCATAGGTAATTATACACACTGAATTTTTGTCTTTAGCTTTGAGAACTGTTCTACCTTTTCCAAGTGGTATTTTGTAGTTTTCACAGGGCTCAATCGTTTTTGCTGAGGAGGTTCCTTTTATTTTACTCCAATAAAGTCCCTTGTGCTCAAGAATTACCACTGGATTTGGATCATAAAATGCTGCTTTTATCAAACCTTTTAGGTCAGCACCATTAGATGGGTAAGCTATTTTTATACCTTTAATTTGAGCTAATACTGACTCTATTGAAGAAGAGTGGTACGGACCACCACTTCCATATGCTCCAATTGGTACTCTAATTACACAGCTTACAGGCCATTTTCCGTTAGACAAATAGTTTGAACGACTTACTTCTGTAAATAATTGATTTAATCCTGGCCACATATAATCTGCAAACTGCACCTCAACAATTGGTTTTAAACCAACAGCAGACATACCAACTGTACTGCCTATTATAAATGCTTCTTGAATTGGTGTATTAAATACTCTATTATCTCCAAATGTATCTGCGAGTGTTGCTGCTTCTCTAAAAACACCTCCTAAACGCCTTCCAACATCTTGACCATATAGTAAACTTTCAGGATGCTTATTCATTATTTCTTTAACAGCAAATAATGCTGCATCTACCATCACTATTTCATCTTTTTTATTTCCTTTTCTTGCACCTTCTTCTTTAGTAATTGAAGTTGGAGCAAACTTATGTGAAAATAAGTCTTGAGATTCAGGCTCATCTGCAGACAATGCTTTTTTGTAATCAATCAGAACAATATCTTTCGAATTATTTTCAATATCTATTATTTTTTTTTCTGCAATGCCATTTTTCAGAAGAAGAGACCTTAATTTTGGAAAAGGATCTCTTTTTTGTGCTTCTTCTAGGTCGTCTCTATACCATTCCATTCTAACACCAGATGTGTGATGATTTAATAAAGGTACTTTAGCATGAATTAATATAGGAGATCTATTATTTTTTATTTCATTTAAGGCTTTGGTTATTGTATGATATGATTCTTCAAAGTTTGTTCCATCAATAGTAAAAGTTTTTAAACCAAAACCTTTAGCATATTGTGTTGCATCAGTTGCACGTGTTTCAGAAGCATGAGCAGATATATCCCATTCATTATCTTGTACCAAATACAAAATAGGTAATTTCTTTAAAGCAGCCATCTGAAATGCTTCAGCAACTTCTCCTTCTGTGATGGACGCATCACCAAAAGAACAAACAACTACTGGTTCTTCTCCTTTTTTTGGTTTATTAATGCCTTCTTTTTCTTGATATTGTAAACCCATAGCTACACCAGTGGTTGGTATTGCTTGCATTCCTGTTGCAGATGACTGATGTGGTATTTTAGGAAAACCTTTTCTATTAAGTGAAGGATGTGAGTAATATGTTCTCCCTCCAGAAAAAGGATCATCTTTTTTACATAGAAGTTGCAGCATTAGTTCATATGGAGTTATTCCAATTCCAAGTAGTATTGAATCATCTCTGTAGTATGGAGCTACCCAATCGTTTTCTTTTAATTGAATACCTAGTGCTATTTGTATTGCTTCATGGCCTTTAGATGTAGCATGAACATATTTAGAAGTTACATCAGAGTTTTCTTCATATATCTCACTCATAGCCCTTGCTTTACACATCAATGTGTAGGCATGTTCAAGAATCTTATTATCTATTTTATCACTCATTTTTAATTTGCCTTGAACTTTTGTATTGAATTTCTTGTGAAATCAGATAACACTAGTTTTCCACTATTTTCTGCTCTTTTCATTAAAAGTTCATCCCAGTTTTCAGTTCCTTTCCACATAATTTCTTTTAGTTCTTTCATTGCTAATGGATTTGAATTTGATAGTGTAGAGGCAAGTGTTAGAATTTCTTTGTCCATTTCTTCAGTAGAATCAAATATATCACTAAATAATCCTTTCTCTCTTGCCCATTTAGCCTCGAACCATTTTGTTGCGTTAATTGTCATTGAGCAAAATGCTGAATTTCCAATTTTTCTTTCTACTGCTGGACCAACAACAAAAGGCCCTATTCCTATAGCTAGCTCTGATAGTTTAACTGATGCATACTTAGTAGCAAAACAATAATCTGTTGCTGAAGCCATACCTACACCACCACCGACAGCTTTCCCCTGAATACGTCCTAAAATAAATTTAGGGCATTTCCTTGCTGCATTTATAACATTTGCAAATCCAGCAAAAAATTCTTTTCCACTTTTTTCATCTCTAATTGCTATTAGCTCATCAAAAGAAGCTCCTGCACAAAACGCTCTATCACCACCGCTTTTTAAAATTATTACTTTAATATTATTATTTTCTCCTGCATTTTGAATAGTTTTTGCTAATTTAGTTAATATATTTCCTGGCAATGCATTACTTTGAGGATGATAAAATTCTATAGTCCCAACACTATTTTTAATATCTAATTTTACGTATTCTTTCATTTTAATTTTTTTAAGATTGATCAATTTTTTTGACCATAGTTAATATTGTAGCTAACATGACTGTATTTCCTTCCTCGTCATATACATCTACAAGAAACTTAACAATACCTTTCGCGATATCTTCATCATCTTTCTTTTCTTGTTCGATTTTCTCTTTTGCAGTAAAGCGAACTCCCACTGTCATTCCAGGGTATACGGGTTTAGTAAACCTACATTCATCTATTCCGTAGTTTAAGAGTACAGGACCTTTTGGTGGATCAACAAATAATCCAGCAGCTTTACTTAAAATAAAATACCCATGTGCTACTCTTTCCGTAAAAATGGTACCTTCTAGAGAATTTTCATCCATATGGGCATAAAATTTATCTCCAGAAATCTCTGCAAAGTTTTCAATATCATCTAGTGTTACAGTATGTTTTTCAGTAATGACAGTATCTCCAATTTCAATTTCTTCAAAGTGTTTTCGGAAAGTATGAGGACCTTTTGTGTTTTGAGCTGCTCCAACTTGGTATTGTTTTGTAATGGCTGTTATCGTTGTAGGATGACCTTGAATAGCAGTTCTTTGAAGATAGTGTTTTATTCCTCTTATTCCACCCATTTCCTCACCACCCCCAGCGCGACCAGGACCACCATGTGTCAGAAGTGGCATGGGCGAACCATGTCCTGTGCTTTCTTTTGCACATGCTTCATTTAATACTAATATTCTTCCATGCATTGATGCTGCTCCAATAACAAATTCTTCAGCGGCTTTCATGTTATTAGTTACAATAGAGCAAACTAATGATCCTTTACCCATTCTCGCAAGTTCTATAGCTTCACTAATATTTTTATAAGGTATTATAGTAGATACAGGTCCAAAAGCCTCAATATTATGGCAATCTGTATTTATAAAAGGATTATTATTTAAAAATAGGATAGGAGAGAAGAAGGCACCTTTATTTTTGTCAGCGCCAGTTACTTCAAACTCTTCTAAACTTCCAAATACTATCTCCTGTGTTTTTAAGAGTTGATTTACTTTTTCTGTTACTTCTTCTTTTTGTTCATTACCAGCAAGAGATCCCATTCTTACTCCTTCAATTTGTGGATCTCCTATTGTAGTTTTCGACAATCTTTTTCCTAATGCGATTTGAACATCTTCAACTAATTTATCAGGAACAATTATTCTTCTAACTGCAGTACATTTTTGTCCTGCTTTAACAGTCATTTCTTTTTGAATTTCTTTGATAAATAAATCAAATTCTGCTGTTCCAGGGGTAGAATCTTCACCCAGTACACAACAATTTAATGAATCAGCTTCCATATTAAAAGGAACTGCTTCTTCTACTATTTTTGGGTGTGATTTTAACATTTTTCCAGTGGAGGCACTTCCAGTAAATGTTACAATATCTTCTGAAGTAATTGTATCTAAAATTCCTCTAGCACTTCCGCAAATTAGTTGTAGAGATCCTTCTGGTAATATTTTTGAATCAATGATTTCTCTAACCATAAATTCAGTTAAATATGAAGTAAGTGTTGCCGGTTTAACAATGGCAGGAACACCAGCCATAAGATTAACTGCAATTTTTTCAAGCATTCCCCAAATAGGAAAATTGAAAGCATTAATATGAATTGCAACTCCTTTTTTTGGCACCATAATATGATGACCTATAAATGTTCCATTTTTTGATAATGGTGCTGCACTTCCTTCTACATGAAAAGGAAGGTCAGGAAATTGTCTCCTTAATGACGCATTGGTGAAAAGATTGCCTATTCCTCCTTCAATATCTATCCAACTATCAATTTTTGTTGCACCAGTTTTATAACTTTCTGGATAAAATTTTCCTTTTATTGAATGAAGATGAAGAGCTAATTTTTTTAGCATTAGTCCTCTCTGCTGAAAAGTCATTTTTCTAAGGGCAGGTCCTCCTGTTTTTCTTGCATAATTCATCATTTGAGAGAAATCTAGTCCTTTAGAGCTAGCTCTGCCAATTTCTTCTCCAGTTATGGCATTAAATAATGGAGTTCCCTCACCATCTCCTTTTATCCAATTTCCTAGTACATAGTTTTCATATTGTTTCATATATTTAATTTTTTAATAATATTCATATTCTACCCAATCAATACTATTTAATAAAATTCTTTCTACTTTATTGTTTTCTAAAATTTCAATATATGGCTGAATATAGAAAATGTAGTAAAATTATTATTCTGTTTTTTTCCATGTCTCAAAAATAATTTTTTGCTTTTCTTTTCGTTCTTTTTCAATTTTAGAAAGAGGGATACATTCTTTCATCAATGTTCTACATTCATTTGGAAGCTGTTGATAGAGTTCAGTTCCTTTTGTTTTCCAATTAATCATTTTATCAGAGACATTTCCTTTTATTTGCGCTGGGTTACCAACAATAATTTTTCTTTTTGGTATTTTCATTTCACCTTTAATAAAACATAAGGCACCTATAATACATTCTTCTCCAATATTTGCATCATCCATAATAACAGCATTCATACCAATAAGTGAATTCTTGCCAATATTTGCACCATGAATAATAGCACCATGGCCAATATGTGCATTTTCTTCTAATATGACATCTTTACCTGGAAAGATATGTATTATGCAGTTATCTTGTATGTTGCAACCATCTTTAACTATTATTTGTCCCCAATCTCCTCTGAGTGATGCCCCTGGTCCGATATAAACATTTTTACCAATAATAACATTTCCAATGATAGTCGCTTCTTTGTGAACAAATGAAGAGGGATCAATTACTGGCTTATATCCATCAAATTCATAAATCATATTATACTCTTTCAATTATCGTTGCATATCCTTGTCCTACACCTATACACATAGTTATTAGTGCATATTTTTTATTTTTCTTTTGTAATTCAATGGCAGCTGTTTGGATAATTCTTGTTCCACTAGCTCCAAGTGGATGACCAATCGCGATAGCTCCACCATTCGGATTTATTCTTTCATCATCATCTTTTAGTCCCCACTCTCTAATACAAGCTAATGCTTGTGCCGAGAAAGCCTCATTTAACTCAATTATATCCATATCAGCCATTGTTAAACCAGCTTTTGCAAGAGCTTTATTTGATGCCATTACAGGTCCAATGCCCATTATTCTTGGTTCAACACCAACAACAGCAGAACTGACAATTTTTGCTATAGGAGTTAGGTTATTGTCTTTAATACCCTTTTCTGATGCTAACAGCATTGCTGCAGCACCATCATTAAGTCCAGAAGAATTTCCTGCTGTAACAGTTCCTCCCTCTTTCTTGAATGCTGTTCTTAGCTTTGCCAAGACTTCTAATTTTGTTTCTCCTTTTATAAATTCATCATGCTCAAATATTATGGGATTTTTTTTCCTTTGAGGTATTTCTACAGAAATTATTTCTTCAGCTAGTCTTCCTGAACACTGTGCATTTGTTGCTTTCATTTGAGAATGATAAGCAAACTTATCTTGATCTTCTCTTGAAATATTATATTTATCAGCAAGATTTTCTGCTGTAACTCCCATGCCATCTACGCCATATAACTCTTTCATTTTAGGATTTACAAAACGCCATCCAAATGAAGAGTCAAACATTTGTGAATCTCTACCAAAGGCTTTAGATGCTTTAGATATAACCCACGGGCCTCTGGTCATATTTTCCACTCCACCAGCAATAAATAAATCTCCATCACCAGTAGCTATAGCTCTATGAGCATGTATGACTGCAGACATTCCTGAAGAACATAATCTATTTACTGTTTCGCCTGGCACACTAAATGGAATACCTGCAAGTAGTAACGACATACGAGCAATATTACGATTATCTTCTCCTGCTTGATTTGCACATCCGAGTATTACATCATCTATTTTACTAGTATTAACTTTAGTTCTTTTAATCAATTCTTTTATTGGAATTGCACCTAAATCATCTGTTCTTATACTTTTAAGTGTTCCGCCAAAGTTTCCTATAGGTGTTCTTATTGCATCTATAATATATGTAGTCATATTTATTGTATTATTATTTTTTTCATAATTATTTTAATAAATTAAAACCAATAATTTTTTGTTATATATACTTTGCCATTAAATTCTGCTACTTCGATTCCTTCTTGATTTACTATGTTAATTACGTAAGATGCAGTTTTTTCTTTTTGCTCTATCTCTTTTGTTTCAGCAATTAATGTATCACCATTCATCACTTTTTTTGTATGCTTAATTGATGTTTCAACTGACAACGATTGAATCCCATAAGAATTAGCTGCAAAAGCTAATGCACTATCAGCAAGTGAATATGTTATTCCTCCGTGTGCTATATCAAATCCATTTGTCATTTCTTTTCTAACTTGCATTTTGAGTTTACAATATCCGCTAGAAATCTCTAATATTTCAATTCCAAGCCATTTGCTAAAAGCATCACCACTTAACATTTTATCAACCACTTTACTTGCTAAATCCATTAGAAAAATTTTTTATTTTCTTTTACCATTATTTTAAGCATTGGAGAGGGTCTATATCTATCTTCACCATATTTTGTGTATAAATCTTCTAATTCACTTAGAATTTTATTTATGCCTATTTCATCAGCCCAGGCTAATAGTCCTTTTGGATAATTTACTCCATTAGTCATGGCTAAATCAATGTCTTTTTTAGTTGCAATATTTAGAAATACTGCATCGGCTGCCTCATTAATAAGCATTGAAACTATTCTAAATAATATTTTTTCTCCAAGTTCATAGTTTTTTATAGGCTCTGGTAACTCTAAAGAATAGTCATAAAAACCTATTCCAGTTTTTCTTCCCAGATACCCAGCTTCTTTCATTCTTTTTTGAGTAAATGATGGTTTATATCTAGGATCATAATAAAAAGCAGTGAATACAGTTTCTGTTACTGTATAATTGATATCATTTCCTATGTAATCCATTAATTCAAATGGCCCCATTCTAAATCCTCCAATATCTTTCATTGCCCAGTCAATGGTTGCAAAATCTGCAATTCCTTCTTCATATATTCTTAAAGCTTCTCCATAAAAAGGTCTTGCCACTCTATTAACAATAAATCCTGGTGTATCTTTTACAATAACAGTTACCTTGTCCCAACTATCAATCAATTCTTTAGTTTTTTTATTTGTTTCTTCAGATGTTTGTACTGAAGGAATAATTTCTACTAAAGGCATAAGAGGTGCTGGATTAAAAAAATGTATTCCAATTACTCTATCTGCTTTTTCACAAGCTCCTGCAATTGATGCAATAGAAAGGGAAGAAGTATTTGTTGCAATTATGCAATTTTTATCAACAATTGATTCTATTTCTTGAAATAGTTTTTGTTTAATACTAAGATCTTCTATTATTGCTTCTATCACTAAGGAACTTTTTTGTATATCTTCTAAATTATTTGAGAATTTTATTCTTGAAATAATTTGTTCTTTTGTTTCATTATTAATTCTTTCTTTCTCTACTAATCGATTAAGTATTTTATTGAGTTTATTTTTTGAATTTTCTAAAGACTCATTAAAGGAATCATAAAGGCATACTTCATGGCCTTTAGTAGCTGCTATTTGAGCAATTCCAGAACCCATTGTTCCAGCACCAATTACACTTACTTTAATCATTTTAATTTCCTTTAAAATTTGGTTTTCTTTTTTCTAAAAAAGCCTTCACACCTTCTTTATAGTCGTTAGTGTTGGCAGCTATTGTTTGATATTCTTTTTCTAATTCAAGTTGTCCTTCAAGATTATTATTTAAAGAGGAATTAAGGGCTTTTTTTGTTAAACCTAAACCTCTAGTTGGCATCTTAGCTAGTTTTTCAGATAGCTTGATGCTTTCTTCTACAAAAATACCTGATTCATAAACTTTGTAAATCATGCCCATTTTTTGCGCATCATTTGCTGATACAGGATCTCCAGTTAACATTAAAGATGTGGCTCTTTGCATCCCAATTAATCTAGGAAGTATAAAAGTAGCGCCACTATCAGGAATAAGTCCAATTTTACCAAATGCTTGAATAAAACTTGCCTTTTCACTTGCTATAATAATATCACAGGCAATAACTATACTTGCTCCTGCACCAGCAGCTACTCCATTAACTGCCGCAATAACTGGTTTTTCAATACTTCTGATTATTCTAATAATTGGATTATAATGTTCTTCAATAATTTGGGTTATATCTGGTTGGTTTGGATCAATAGCTTCATTAAGATCTTGACCAGCACAAAAGGCTTTTCCTTGGGCAGTAATTAAAATAGATCTCACATCATCATTATTCTTATATTCTTTAAGAACATCCTGAAGTTTTAGTGCCATTTCTCTTATAAATGAATGATATTTATCTGGCCTGTTTAGGTATATTTTTCCTACGTTATTTGTTATTTCAGACTTTATCATACTTATTATTTATTTAAGCTAAAATAATAAAATTTAATCTTAGATACATTTAAAAGCCTCGAATGGTTCTAAACAATCTAAACATTTATGCATAGCTTTACATGCAGTAGCACCAAACTCACTAATCAATTGTGTATTTTGTGATGAACATAGAGGACATAAAACGACTTTTGCCGGGGGAGCTATACCAAATTTTTTTAATTTTTCTTTAGTTTTTTCTGACATCCAATCTGTTGTCCAAGCTGGAGAATATACTAACTCTATTTTAAAATTATTTATTCCATTTTCTACTAAACATGTTTTTATATCGTCAGTAAATGTTTTAACAGCTGGGCATCCAGAATAAGTAGGGGTAATACATATTTTAAAAGAATTATCTTTGAAAGTTACATCTCTTACTACACCAAGTTCTACTACTGAAATGACAGGTATTTCTGGGTCAGGCACTGAATTTAGTAATTCCCAAATATATTTTGTGTTACCACTTTGCATCTGGGTATGCTCTTGGTAAATATTGCATTTCAGCTAACAATAAACCTAAATGTTCTGTATGAATTCCTTTTTTACTTCCAGTAGCCATATATCCGTCTTTAGGTTTCTTTAATTTTGCTTTATCTATAGTATCATTAACGATTTTATCCCATTCGCTTTTTAATCTTTTATTATCAACTCCAATTCCTTTTTTTAACATTTTTTCATCTACTTCATCCATTTCAAAAAATTCACCAGTAAATTGCCATAAAAAGTCAAGCGATTTTTGAACTTTTATATTACTTTCATTTGTCCCGTCACCTAATCTTATGACCCAATTAGTTGAGTGACGTAAATGATATTTTACTTCTTTAATAGATTTAGATGCCAATGCTGCAAGAGTTTCATCCTTACTACTTTTTAATTCTGTGTAAAAAAGATATTTGAAAGCATCTCTAAGAAAATTACGAACCATAGTAGTGCCAAAATGTTCATTTTTTTGCTCAGATATTTGAAAATTGAAAAACTCTCTTTCATTTCTTTTAAATGCTAATTCATCTGCTGATTTATCTCCATTAATTTTGCTAGCATATTCGTAGAAACCATTAGCTTGACCAAATAGATCAAGACCAATATTTGATAAAGCAATATCTTCTTCTAATGTTGGACCTTTAGAGCACCACTCGCACATCCTTTGTCCCAAGATTAAAGAGCAATCTGCTATTCTCAAAGTATAAATATAAAGATCTTTCATTTTAAATATGTTTTGCGCCATCAGGCATGGAATAAAATGTTGGGTGTCTATACATTTTATCATTTGAAGGATCAAAAAATGCTTCGCTATCTTCAGATTCTGAAGAAACAATTTCACTTGATTTAACAACCCATATACATGATCCCTCATTTCTACGAGTGTAAAGCTCACGAGCATTTTCAAGAGCCATAATTTTGTCTGCTGCATGAACATTTCCAACATGCTTGTGTGCAAGACCATTTTTACTTTGAATAAAAACTTCCCATACTGTTGCTTTTTCTGTCATGGTTATTAATTAGTTTAAACTATTTTTTTTTGCATATTCTCTTGCAGCATCTCTTACCCAAGCACCATCTTCATGTGCTTTTTTATGATGATCTAATCTTTGTTGGTTACATGGACCGTTTCCATTTACTACATCCCAGAATTCATCCCAATCCATTTCTCCAAAATCGTAGTGTCCTCTTTCTTCATTCCATTTTAAATCTGGGTCAGGAATTGTAAGTCCAATAACTTCAGCTTGGCCCACAGTCTTGTCTATAAAATTTTGTCTTAGCTCATCATTTGTTTTTCGTTTAATTTTCCATTTCATTGCGTTACCACTTCTTGGAGATTCAGAGTCCTGAGGGCCAAACATCATAATAGAAGGCCACCAAAATCTATTTAGAGCGTCCTGTGCCATAGCCTTTTGCTCCGGTGTTCCTTGCGCCATTTCTGCCATTATTTCATATCCTTGTCTTTGATGAAAACTTTCTTCTTTACATATTTTTATCATTGCTCTTGAGTATGGTCCGTATGATGTTCTTTGAAGTGACACCTGATTAACAATAGCTGCACCATCAACTAACCATCCAATTGCACCCATGTCTGCCCATGTTAATGTGGGGTAGTTAAAAATCGAAGAATACTTAGCTTTTTCGTCATGTAACTGTTGTATTAGCTCTTGTCTGCTTATTCCAAGTGTTTCACAAGCTGAATATAGATATAACCCATGACCAGCTTCATCTTGAACCTTTGCTAATAAAATCATTTTTGCTCTTAATGATGGTGCTCTTGTTATCCAGTTTCCCTCCGGTTGCATTCCAATTACTTCAGAGTGAGCATGTTGAGACATTTGCCTGATTAAATGTTTTCTGTAACCCTCTGGCAT
>CACOJQ010000028.1 GCA_902627575.1 uncultured Bacteroidota bacterium | reverse complement strand
CTAGCATCAAATAAACGAATAGAATATATTTCTATATCATTTAAAATATCAATATTTCTAGTTGAAGGGTTAGGGAACACATCTATTTTTAAGTTTATTGAATTGTCTATAGTATTTATATTACTTAGCTCAGACCATCTTTTTTCAAACTCTTGTAAGTAAATATTTGCAATAGTTGGGTCATATATAATTAAGGTGTTTTCATCAGAATTATTTTCTGCATTATTACTCCAATTGTGAGAGCCGGTAATTAAAATTGGTTCTGAAGCAGTAACATTTGCATCAGCTATTGCATATTTGTGATGAAAAGAATTTGGGACGCCAGTATGTGAACGCATATTAACTCCGTTAGATTGTAAATTAGCAAATTCACTTCCCGTGGAGTTTTCATCTTCAATAATACCTCTGATACTTATTCCAAACTCATTATTTTTATCAATAATAGTTTGCGCTAAATCGTCCCTAGTGAAACTTAATAAACCAAACTCAAAAGAATAGTCAACTGATTGAATAACTTTATTTATTTGAGATGTTGTTTGATCTGAGGGAGAAAAATATAATTCTATATGCTTGCCAGCAACATTAAATTTATGAGGAGTATTGTCACTTTTTTGACTTCCAAAATTTCCTGCCCACATCTCTTCAAACTCTAAAGTATAAGCTTTAGCTAAGGCTTGATCTTGAATAAAAATAATATTGTTGTAATCATTAAATAAATTAGATGGATTAGACCAATTAGTAGACCCACCCATTATCCATGAATTATTAGTAGAATTTGCATCTATAATAATAAACTTATTGTGCATAATGCCTGGAAGACTAGAATTTCTGTAAACAACAGGAATATTAGGGTGTAAATTTGATAACATAGAGTTAACAACATCATCATCCGCAATATATCTAACTGTGACGCCTCTGTTATAAGCATCATTAATTGCGTTTGCAATTGTTCCATCTGATGCATTATACACACAAATATCCAAACTTGTTTGCGCAAGGTCCATATAAGCTTTTATAGTATCATTAAAATATGTTGTTATGTTTTGTGCATCTGTACCTGTAGAAAAAGAATTATCTACTGAATGATTAAAGTAGGGACGGATAGCCCCAGTAGAATTAGAAGCAGTAGAAAATAATCCAACAGAAGAGAAAGCTGTATCATTTCCATTAATAGAAAAACATTCTACATAATAAAAAGTAGCAGGTGTAAGACCTGTTAAGCTTACTGTATGCATCATATTGCTACCTCCATTATTAACTATAGTGCCTAAAGCTGAAGATGTACCGTAATTATAATTTGCTGAAGAAGAATCAGATACAGTCCACGACAAATCGAAACCTGTAGTAGTAATATTGGTTTGCTCAACCGCCGAGGTAAACAACAGTGCTCCTGAAGAAATAATATCTGAGCTATCTCGAGGCAGAATTTGATAACCATCATTGGCAGGAACAATAAATGTATATTGAGATGATATACCAATTAATGTTACTGGCCCTATAGGTATCATTGAATTTTCAAGTGGACTTCCTGACTTTATATACACTTTTCCTGGTTGTCCACCAGAGTTAAAATCATGCGTACCAACAGTAAAAACAGAACCTCCATTATTAAAAATTGTATTATTAATTTGTACCAATTCAGCCTCAGTGTCTTCTCCAATCATTGCAGGGGTTACTGATTGTGGTACTGGAAGAGGGTTGTTTGAAGAATGAATAATTGGACTTCCTGCAACATAAACCTCAAGCAATCCATTATAATCAGCTAGCTCTCCAGTGATTGATATACTGTCTCCTCTTAAAACATTTGACAAATAGTTGTTTGTGGTCAAGTCGTATAATGCTATTCCCGCTGTACCATCTTCAATATATCTAATTATACCCATTTCGTCACCATTTGTTACAATACCTGTGATTGTAACTGTTGAACCTAACACTTGAGTTCTTGCAGTTGCAATATCTTGTTGTGCAAATGTTATAAATGAATTAAGTGCCAAAATTATTATTAGTGTTCTTTTCATATCAATTGTTTAATTAAAAAATATTAAAATATAAATCTTGCTGACAAAGTATACCTTCTGCCTAATCCAAAAAAGACTCCGGCAGATTTAGCATCAAAATCTTGATAATTTGAATTATATGGATCATTATTTTGAGAATCAGAAATATATCTCTCATTAAATAAGTTTAAAATACTTAATTTTAAGTCTAGCTTATTGTTGTCCCATAACTTGAATTTGTATCCTGCATGTAAATCAATTAAGTTATATGAAGGTATTTTCCAACTTTGTCTTCCTGCATTTACTCCGTTCAACGATAATGGATCAAAATCAGAAAAATATCTTGAAAAATTAGTTCCTCTTATTTTTATGTAGGTGTTAATGTTTGGTTCATATCTCAAACTAAATCCTTGTTGCGTTTGAGCTGCATCACCCACATGAACACCATCTGCATCGAAAGTCGCAACTATTTCATTTCCAAAATCGTCAGTAATTGGATTATTGTTGTCGTCCGTAAATCTAACTGTATCCGAAGATGCCCATTTCCAATTTCCAAATGAAACTAATGCTTCTAATGTAAGTTTTTGAGTTAATCTAATTGCCAAATCAAGCTCAGCTCCCTTATGTAATGCATCCATACCATTAATATTAGCCCTGTACGGAATATCATCTACCAAAACTGTAACACCTCCATTAGATGGCTTATTTTCCCACTGTGTATAATAAACATTAAAGTTAGAGGAATATTTAGAAGACCTGAAAGAATGACCCCATTCAAAAGCTTTAACTATTTCATTTTTTATATCTCTAAACAAAGTATTATCGTAGTAATATACGTTATTAAATCTTGGAGCTTTTGAGATATATCCAACATTAAAAAATATATTATTGTTTTCATCAACATTTAAATTTGCTCCTGTCTTTAAAGTATAGCCTCTAATCCATTTCCAATCTGTTTCAGCATTTTTTGCCTCTTTGGAATTCATTGTATAGGCAACACCATTATGAATAATAGTGTCCTCTACCATTTCTTTTGTAGCTCCAGTTAAATTGCCATTTTCATCATATGTCGGCTGGGTCATAACAGATGTTCCCAAAGCTTCATAATATGTAGTATCTGCTAAAACTAAATCCTTCTTTTTAAAATAATCTATTCTTTTATATGCAGAATTTGAAGCAGAAATATTAAAGAATGTACTTAGCATGCCATTACTGTACTCGGCTTGAGAAAAAACTCCACTCCATTTAACTATTCCATCATTATGATAACCAACCTTATCTCCCTCTCTTTTAATTTCTGAATCCTGTAGTCCATTTGCTCCATCGAGGGCATAATCTGCACCTAACAAATCATAAACTTCTCTATAATGCTCTCCTCTATAATACCTCACATCTACGCCTCCAGAAAGATTAATCTCATCACTTACTTGAAAATTTAAAGTTGATAATCCTCCATACCAGTAATGATTATTTATTGAACTCCTCAGATAGGTTCCTGCTTTATTTTCGTTAAGAGAATAAAGTCCGTCAATATTATTTTTATTTGCATTATATGCCTCTTGAAGATTATACTGACCTTCATCATCATAATTATTTGTATTGCCACTTAAACCTGTTCCTCCACCATTACCTAATGAAACATATAAAATATTGGATACATAAAATTTTTCAGAAGCAGTCCAAAAATGTCGTAATGAAAATTGAGGTTTATGATAATAATTTTGTTTGGTATTTAGCCTACCTCTTTCATGTATTGTATCTCCATTTATGTTTACACTCCACCTATCTAAATATCCCCAATGTTTATTATATTGAATTCCTTTATTTACAATTCTATTTGTAAAATCTGATGTGTCACCCAAAGCTCTAGCAAAAGTGGTATCATAGGTTGCTATGTCACTTTTATAAGATCTTTGTCCATGCTTTTGCGGAGCACCCATAGCTGATAGACTTAAAACATGCTTGCCTAGTTGCTTTTGAACCTTTAGATAATAAAAATATCCCTGTGTCCATGTCTCATCAACAAACCCCATACCATTTTTATACGAACCGGCAAGTGTGTATCCCCAATCACCTTTCAACTTACCTGAATTATAACCAATTGAGGTTGTTGTTCTTCCAAAACTTCCAACTGATTGCTTAATAACGCCAGAAGATTTATTTCCAGTGCCTTTTGTTAAAATATTCATTGTCCCTCCAACAGATGGAATTGCAATTTTAGAAGCTCCTAATCCTCTTTGTACCTGAATGTTAGATGTTACTGCATCTAAACCAAACCAATTACTCCAGTATACCCAGCCATTCTCCATATCATTAACAGGTATTCCGTCAATCATTACAGCGACATTTCGTTGGTTAAATCCTCTAATTGTAATTCTTGCATCACCATCACCACCTCCACTTTGTGTAGCGTAAACTCCAGGTGTTGAGTTTAAAACCATTGGAATATCTTGAGAGGCTAACTCCTCACTTATTTTTTTCATAGGTATTGTTGAAAATGCAACTGGAGTCTTTCTTTCTCTTGCAACATCAGAAACAACTTGTACTTCATTTAATAGTTTGGTTTCTAATTTAAAGTTAATTATTTGAGGATCTTTAGAAATTAAAACTTTACGATTTATTACTTTGTAACCGACATATGAAACTTGAATACTTCTTTCTCCTGGTTGAATATAAAATAAGAAATTACCCTCAAAATCTGTCGCAGTTCCCAAACCCTTGCCAAAAACTACTGTAGCCCCTATCAGCGGCTCACCTGTATTTGCATCTGTAATTTTTCCACTTACAGCAACCTGGGAGAAAGAACTAAAAAAACTAAATAATAAAAAGTAAAAAATAAGTTTTCTCATGAAAAAATCTTATTCAACAACTAACTTAGCTACAGAACTTTTACCATTCGAAAAACTAATGTGTACAATGTATACACCAGAGGATAGATCCTCTGTGTAAATTGTATTTTTAAAAGATAAATTCTTTCCAATTACATTTTTTAATGAAATTTCTTTAATCTCAAAATTCGAGTTTATTGTGACTTGAGAACCCTCACTAGCAGGGTTTGGGTAGAGAACAAAAGATGGTTCTGTTAAATTTTCTGATAAATTTGATGTACTAAAACAATCACAATTATGAGCTCCTAAGCTTGTGTATGTAGCGTCAGGTAAAGAATCATATTCTAAAGAAGGGTCAAATAAGATTGGATTTTGAGTAACGCCGTTTTGTACAGATGATTTTCTAATTAATGTTTGTCTTTTTGTCCACCAGGTCCCTCCGTTTGCGTCAGTGTATCCTGCGGAAATATCATCTGTCCATGCTGCCCCAGGATCTTCTCCAACTTTACCAAAAATGTCAATGATATTTCCGTTTTTCTCAATAGTCATAGCGTCGTCACCATTGAAATAAAATGTATTATTAGCACTGTAATCTCCACTACAATGATCGTTCAGTAGGGCAAAAAAAGCTGGATCTACAGGTAGAGACCAGTAGGTTGAAACCCAAACAGAATCTTGTTGTCCATTACCAACCACTACAACATCTCCAGAGTTAATCGTTCCTGAAAGCTGCCATACTTCTGGATTAGAACTTGATCCATTACCATATCTGTTAATTGTATAGTCTGATAAATCTATATCAAAACTTGTAGGATTATAAATTTCAATTGCATTGTTGTTGCCAGGTCCTTCGACATATTCAGAAATAAATAAATCTGAACACATAGTGTTTTGAGCACTTAAGCTAAGAGTAAAAATCATTGATAACAAAAACAGATATTTTTTCATTTTTTTTTTTTTTTGATTTGTGCTGCTAAACTACAAAAAGTAAAATAGAAAATATTATCAAAATATTAAATATATTTGAAATTATATAAGACTGTAATGAAAAATAAAATCGACTCATTTAAAAAATATAAAGATGAATACAAAAAGAGTGTTCAAAATCCTGAATTGTTCTGGAAAAAACAAGCTGATCAATTTAGTTGGGAAAAAAAATGGGATGCAGTTCTAAAATGGGACTTTAATAAAGCTGATGTAAAGTGGTTTGAAGGAGGAAAGTTAAACATTACCACTAACTGTATTGACAGACATCTAAATAAAAACGCTAACAAAACTGCAATTAAATGGATTCCAAATAACACCAAAGAAGACATTATAAATATAAATTATTCTCAATTGCATAAACAGGTATGTAAATTTTCTAATGTACTTAAAAAAAATAATATTAAAATAGGTGATCGTGTATGTATTTATATGCCTATGGTACCTGAACTTGTGATTGCAGTCTTAGCATGTGCACGTATTGGTGCAATTCACTCTGTTGTTTTTGCTGGTTTTTCTGCAACCTCTTTAAAAGACAGAATTAATGACGCCAGCTGTAGTCTTTTAATTACATCTGACGGAGGATTTAGGGGCAATAAAATTATTCCCTTAAAAAATATTTCTGATGAAGCTATGAAAGAAACACCATCAATAAAAAAATGTATTGTCTTAAAAAGAACAAAAACAACAGTAAATATGCATAAAGATAGAGATGTTTGGTGGCATGAAGAAATGTTAGGCGCCAGTGAAAATTTTAATGCAAAGACAATGGATTCTGAAGATCCTCTTTTTATATTGTATACGTCTGGGTCTACTGGAAAACCAAAAGGAATCCTTCATACTATAGCTGGATATATGGTATATACAGCATATACTTTTAAAAATGTTTTTCAGTATGATAATGAAGATATTTATTGGTGTACAGCAGATATTGGATGGATAACGGGGCATTCCTACGTTATATACGGCCCTTTGCTAAATGCAGCTACATCTGTAATGTTTGAAGGTGTTCCCTCTTACCCTCACCAGGGAAGATTTTGGGAGATTATTGAAAAAGAAAAAATTAATATATTCTATACTGCCCCAACTGCAATAAGAGCCTTACAAGCCAAAGGAACAAAATTTGTTACACCTTTTGATTTAAAGTCTCTGAAAGTTTTAGGAACTGTTGGAGAACCTATAAATGATGATGCCTGGAAATGGTATAACAAACATGTTGGAAACAATATGTGTCCAATTGTAGACAGTTGGTGGCAAACAGAAACTGGAGGAATAATGATTTCTAATTTAGCAGGCGTGACCCCTTCTAGGGCTACATATGCTACACTTCCTCTTCCTGGTATCCAGCCTTGTATTGTAGATAATAAAGGTAATGAAATTAATGATTCCAATACCAAAGGAAATCTTTGTATTAAGTTCCCATGGCCATCTATAGCACGTACTATATATGGTGATCACATAAGATTTAAAGACACTTATTTTAAAAAATTTAAAAATAAATATTTTACAGGAGATGGTGCATTAAAAGACAAAGATGGAATGTATAAAATTACAGGCAGAGTGGATGATGTTATTATTGTCTCCGGACATAACTTAGGTACGGCAGAGATTGAAAGTGCAATTAATCAACATAAAAATATTTGCGAAAGCGCAGTTGTAGAATTTCCACATAAAATTAAGGGTAACGGAATTTATGCATTTGTCATATCCCGTGAACTACCAAAAAATCTAGATCAACAGAAAAAAGAAATCAATAATTTGATATCTTCTAATATTGGTCCAATTGCAAAAGCTGATAAAATACAATTTGTAGAAGGCTTGCCAAAAACAAGATCTGGCAAAATTATGAGGCGTATATTAAGAAAAATTGCTAGTGGTAAAACTCATTCTTTAGGTGACACTAGTACTTTGCTTGACTCTTCAATTGTTGATAAAATTAAATCAAATAGAGAATAATTATTTAGATTATATACTTTTGCAGCGTGTCAGATAGCTTAATCATCATACCAACCTTTAATGAAAAAGAAAATATTGAGAGTATCATAAAAAAAGTATTTTCTCTAAAAAAGCAGTTTAACATACTAATTGTCGATGATAATTCTCTTGATGGCACAGCCAATATTGTTAAAACACTACAAAAAACATACCCTAAAAAATTATTCATAGAAGAACGAATCAAAAAGTTAGGTCTAGGTACCGCTTATATTCATGGTTTTAAGTGGGCCCTTAAAAAAGACTATGAATTCATTTTTGAAATGGATGCAGATTTTTCACACAACCCCGATGATTTAATTAAGCTGTATGATGTAGTAAAAAACAACAATGGAGATTTAGCTATTGGATCAAGATATGTGAAGGGGGTAAATATTGTTAATTGGCCCATGAGTAGATTGCTTTTATCTTTTTTTGCTTCAAAATATGTTAAAATAATAACTGGCATGCCAATTCATGACTCTACCGCAGGCTTTAAATGTTACAAAAAGAAAATTTTACAAACAATAGAACTTGATAAAATCCAATTTGTAGGTTATGCATTTCAAATTGAAATGAAGTTTAAAGCGTGGAAGTATGGCTTTAAAGTCGTCGAGGTACCTGTGATTTTTACTGACAGAAAGGAAGGCGTATCTAAAATGTCAGGCGGAATATTTTTTGAAGCAGTGTTTGGTGTATTACAAATGAAGATAAAAAGTATATTTAAAAACTGGAAAAAATAAAATGCAAATATTGATAAAAAATGCTTGCGTAGTAAATGAAAATAAAATTTTTTCTTATGATGTTCTTATACGAAATGAAAAAATTTATAAAATTGCCAAAAATATTGATTCTTATGCTGAGAAAGTAATAGATGCAGATGGCTTATTTTTAATTCCTGGTGTTATTGATGATCAAGTTCATTTTAGAGAGCCAGGTTTAACACACAAAGCCACTATTGGTACTGAAAGTAGAGCTGCAATTGCAGGTGGCATTACGTCATTTATGGAAATGCCAAACACAAAACCCCAAGCTTTGACACAAAAGCTTTTAGAAGATAAATTTAAAATAGCATCAGAGAATTCTTTAGCAAACTTTTCATTTTTTATGGGTGCCAGTAACGACAATCTTGATGAAATACTAAAAACAAACCCAAAAAATGTAGGTGCTATAAAAATATTTATGGGTTCATCAACAGGAAACATGCTGGTAGATAATAAAAAAGTTTTAGAAGAAATTTTTTCTAAATCTAAAATGCCAATTGCTGTGCATTGTGAAGATGAAGAAACGATTCAGCATAATTTAAATATTGCAATAAAAAAATACGGAAAAAAAATCCCAATAGAAGAGCATCCAAAAATAAGAAGTGTTGAAGCGTGCTATAAATCAAGCAAACTAGCTGTTGAATTAGCAAAAAAACACAATACTCGTCTTCACATATTTCATGTTTCAACAGAAAAAGAATTAGAGTTGTTTGAGAATAATAATGACTTAATTAATAAAAAAATAACTTCAGAAGTGTGTATTCACCACTTGTATTTTGATGAAAAAGATTATAAATCAAAAGGGAATTTAATAAAGTGGAACCCTTCAGTAAAAAAATCTAGTGATCGTAAAGCTTTATTTCGCGCATTACTAAATGACAAAATAGACGTTATTGCTACCGATCATGCTCCTCACACTTTAGAAGAAAAAAATAAAAATTATTTAGACGCTCCATCAGGAGGGCCACTAGTTCAACATGCTCTTAATGTCATGCTTGATTTTTATCACAAAGGTGAAATCTCTTTAGAAAAGATTGTAGAAAAAATGTGTCATAACCCTGCAATTTGTTTCAGTATTGAAAAAAGAGGGTTTATAAAAGAAGGGTACTATGCAGACCTAGTTCTATTAGATTTGAACAAATCTTGGCAAGTAAGTAAAAATAACATTCTTTATAAATGTAAATGGTCTCCGTTTGAGGGCAAAATTTTTAATAGTAAAGTAACTCATACAATAGTAAACGGAAATATCGTTTATGAAAACGGTATTTTTAATGAAAATAAAAAAGGAATGCGTCTAATGTTTGAAAGATGAAGCGTTTAGTAAATTTCAATTTTTTTAATCAGACTTACACACACTGTAGTTGTTTTTTTTAGCTAGAATTTTAAACTCATTTAACGATATACCTTTAGCTAATGCTTCACAACACGGCATGGATCCGTCCTCTAAAAAAATACATTTTGTTGGACCATCAGTAGCATAACACCCAATTGAACACCATTTTTCGCAAGCATCTTGACACACAATGTTTTGTTTTTGTGATGAAGAGCATGAAATGAAAAAAACTAGAACAAAAAAAGTTATAGTCTTTGAAATTATATTCATATAATTAATTTTCTAAAATTATATTGCAAAGTTAATAATATATTTGCACAATGAAAGTTTTTACAATTTGCCTTTTAATTCTTTTTAGTTGCCAAAAAATACAAAATAACGATAGTGGTATATTATCAAAAAAAAAATTCACAACAGTTTTTAAAGAAATTCATTTGGCAGAAGCCGAGTTTGAAGTTAATGAACGAAATGGAGTCAAAAATGCCTATGATATTTTATTAAGTAGTTATAATGATATTTATCGAATAAATAAAATTAATGAAAAAGACTTTAAAATAGCACTGGACTATTATGCAAAAAGTCCTGAAATGCTAGAGCAAATATACATTGATATTTTAGGTGATTTGAAGCAAGAAAAAACTATTCTTGATCAGCAAGAAACCAACTAACATATTTACGTATTGTGTCATCAAAATCTGTAAACTCAAAAGATAAAAAACTCTTTATTTTTTTTGAATCATAAGCTTTGCTACTCATAGCAGAATTAGCCGTTTCTCTTGTAATAAGAGGGCTTTTGCCAGTCACAAAAGATCTTAAAGCTTCTATTCGCCATGCAACTTCTTTTAAAAAAGGTGTTACTTTAATTCTAGCTTTTGGCTTACTCATAGCCTCGGCTATCTTATTAAAACAATCTTGGTATTTTAAGTTAATACCGTTAACAATATATCTTTCGTTTTTTGCAGAGGAAAAAAGAAGTTGTACTAATATATCTGCAACATCAACCACATCAACATAGCCTGTAGATCCTGTGGAGTAAAAATTTAAACCATTATATATTTTTTCAAAAATTTGAGAGCTCCCTTTTTGCCAATCTCCTGGCCCAAGAATCACTGATGGATTAATAATTATTACATCAATTCCTTCTGCAGCTGCTCTCCAGACTTCTTGTTCTGCAAAATATTTAGTTATAGAATAATTACTTATGTTTTTTGTAAATTTAAAATCACAAGATTCATTTATAATAGTGTTATTTTTGGTTGTCCCCAGTGTTGCTATTGAACTGACATAGCCAATTTTTTGAACTCCCGCATCTAATGCAACATTCACGACATTAGCAGTTCCTTCAGTATTTACTTTTTTCATTAAATCAACATCGTAAGGAGAAAAAGAAACAATAGCTGCACAATGTAATACCATGGTACACCCTTGAATTGCATCTTCTAAAGAGCCAATATCATTGATATCTCCTTCTACCCAACTAATTTTTTCAAATAATTCAATTTCGTTATAATAACTAAAAACCTTTTGGCAAATTTTTAGTGATGAGGATGATCTTTTAAGAGCTCTAAAATTATTTCCTTGTTGAGATAATTTTAACAAAACATGTGAGCCTACCAAACCTGTTCCTCCTGTAACAAAAATCATATAACAAAGATAAATGTTTAAATTTTAAGCCCCAATAAATACGTCTCAGATTTAATTATTTATATATTTTTGAAAAAAAAACACGTGAATTTTATTACTGAATTAAAATGGCGAGGTCTTGTTCATGATATTATGCCAGGTACAGAAGAGCAGTTTGAAAACAATATGACTTCTGCTTATATTGGTTTTGACCCCACAGCTGACAGTTTACACATAGGAAACTTAGTACAAATCATGACTTTAGTTCACCTTCAAAAATGTGGCCACAAACCTTTTATTTTAGTAGGTGGTGCAACAGGAATGGTAGGCGACCCTTCAGGAAAAAGCAAAGAAAGAAACTTACTCGACTTAGAAACAATTAAACATAATTTAAAATGCATTAAAAATCAACTTCAAAAATTTTTACATTTTGATAATAGTAAAAATAGCGCTGAAATTGTTAATAATTATAATTGGTTTGAGGAATTCAATTTTCTTGATTTCATCAGAGATGTTGGTAAACACATTTCAATAAACTATATGATGTCAAAGGACTCTGTCAAAAGTCGTTTAGAATCAGGAATGAGTTTTACTGAATTTTCGTATCAATTAGTGCAGGGTTATGATTTCTACTGGCTATGGAAAAATAAAAACTGTAAAGTGCAGTTAGGAGGTTCTGATCAGTGGGGAAATATTGTAACTGGCACAGAACTAATTAGAAGGAAAGAAAATGGCAAGGCATTTGCTGTGACAACTCCATTAATTCAAAAAGCCGACGGAGGCAAGTTTGGAAAAACAGAAAACGGGAATGTGTGGCTAGATAAAAGCAAAACTTCTGTATATAAGTTTTATCAATTTTGGCTCAATGCCTCTGATGAAGATTCAAAAAAATATATTTATATTTTTACTTTATATTCTAAAGACCAAATTGTGGAGATTATTGCAAAACATGAAGAGAGTCCACACTTAAGGCTACTCCAAAAATCTATTGCTGATGAAATTACAAAAAGAGTCCACAGTAATGAGGAACTTGAAATCGCAAAAAAGGCATCTAATATTCTTTTTGGCAACTCTACAGAAAAGGATTTAAAATCTTTAGATGAAGAAACTTTTTTATCTGTTTTTGAAGGTGTTTCAACAACAAAAATAAAAATTAAAGATCTTGAAAATAATTTATTAGATATTCTTGTAGATAAGGCTAATGTTTTTACAAGTAAAGGTGAAGCAAGAAGAATGTTAAAAGCGAATGCAATAAGTATAAATAAAGAAAAAATAAATGAAGACTTTAAATTTTCTGAAAAAATCTTAATTAATAATAAGTATATTATTATACAAAAAGGTAAAAAAAATTATTACTTAATTATTGCTTCATAGCGTTCTTTAAAACCTTTTCAAATTTTTTGTATTTCTTACTTCCAAATAAAATATTTTTACCGTTTGACAAATATATTTTTACTCCAAAATTACCGCTGACATTATAGGCCTTTCCATTAAAACCATACTTTATTCCCCATCCTCCATAGTCAATAATTGGTCTATATTTTACTGCCTCTATTTTTTTAATCTCACTTAACTTAATTACATGCTTTTTAATATGAATTGGAAAAAACTGATAGTATAAACCCTCTTCTGTTATAAAAACTCTGAGTTCTAAAAAATAGAAGAAAACAAGTATCGCAATGCTGACAACAATATAACTAAGATTAAGATTATTTACATCAAAAGGATAAACAGCGAAAACCGGAAGAGAAAATAAAATTAACCACAGCCACCACTGGCTAAATTTTTGATTCTCGTTAAATAAAACCTCCATAAATTTATTTTGAACTTAATAATTCCGCATAATTTTGGAAAAAATGGGATATTGTTTCAATTCCCTTTAAATAATTAAAAATGCCATAATGTTCATTTGGAGAATGTATTGCGTCTGAATCTAAACCAAAGCCAAGAAGTATAGATTTCACTCCTAATTCTTTTTCAAAAAGAGCAACTATAGGTATTGAGCCCCCACTTCTCACTGGCACTGGCGTTTTTCCATAAGTTGTTTGCATAGCTAAACTAGCTGCTTTATATGCTGGAATATCTGTTGGAGAAACATAAGGTTCTCCACCATGATGAGGCTTTACCTTTACTGTTACTGATTTTGGGGCAATTTTTAAGAAATAATCTGTAAACAATTGTGTTATTTCTTCATCAGATTGATTAGGCACTAACCTCATAGATATTTTAGCAAATGCTTTAGATGGTATAACTGTTTTAGCGCCCTCACCGGTGTACCCCCCCCAAATTCCATTTACATCTAAGGTTGGTCTTATACCCGTTCGCTCCATTGTCGTAAATCCTTTCTCGCCGTGAATATCGGACAAATCTAATGCCTGCTTATACTTTTTTAAAGAAAATGGTGCTCTTGCAATATCAGCTCTTTCCTCATCAGACAAAATTTGAACTTTATCATAAAAACCAGGAATTGCAATCTGATTATTCTCGTTTTTCATTTTGCTAATCATTTCACACAAAATATTAATCGGATTTGCTACTGCACCACCGTATAATCCGGAATGTAAATCTCTATTAGGTCCCGTAATTTCAACTTCTAGATAACTTAATCCCTTAAGGCCAGTAGTTATTGAAGGAGTATCGTTAGCAATAATTCCTGTATCAGAAATAAGTATAGCATCACTTTGCAATTTATCTTTATTTTCTTTTACAAAAGAAGATAAATTCTCTGATCCTACCTCTTCTTCTCCCTCAATCATAAACTTAATATTGCAAGTTAATTTATCTAAATTATTCATTAACTCAAATGCTTTTACATGCATGTAAAACTGACCTTTATCATCACATGCACCTCTTGCAAAAATAGCTCCGCTAGGATGTGTTTTTGTTGCTTTTATAACAGGATCAAAAGGGCCGCTTTCCCACAGATCCAAAGGGTCAGCAGGCTGGACATCATAATGACCATAAATTAAAACTGTTGGTAAGTTTGGGTCAATTATCTTTTCTGCATAAACTACTGGATAACCAGCGGTTTCACATATTTCAACATTATCTGCACCCGCACTTTTAATGCTCTTTGCAACTGCATTAGCACAATTTAAAACATCCTTACTATAGCTTGGGTCAGCAGAAATAGATGGTATTTTTAACAAATCTATCAATTCGTCAACAAATCTGTCTTTATGTTTTTCTATATAATCTTTTATTTTACTCATATTTTATTGTGTTAAAATTTTACCTTTCATTTCATTTGGGATCTCAATTCCCATTAAATTTAAAATTGTGGGTGCAATATCAGCTAATATACCATCATTTACTTTTTTATGCTCTGTATTTATAATAAAGCATGGGACCGGATTTGTAGTGTGTGCCGTATTTGGCGACCCATCTGAATTAAGTATATATTCTGCATTTCCATGATCCGCAATAACTACAAATACATATCCATTTTTAGTTCCTGTCTCAACAACTTTTTTTAAACAACAATCTACCGATTCAATTGCTTTAACTACCGATTTATAATTTCCAGTATGCCCAACCATATCAGGATTTGCAAAATTAATACAAATAAAATCAGCTTTTTTATTTTTAAATTCTTGAATTGTTTTCAAAGTAAGTTCTTCAGAACTCATTTCTGGTAGCAAGTCATATGTAGCTACTTTTGGAGAATCCACCATAATTCTTTTTTCAAAATTAAACTTTTCTTCACGGCCACCTGATAAAAAAAATGTAACATGTGGGTATTTTTCTGTCTCTGCTATTCTAATTTGATGTTTATTATTTAATTCTAAAACTTCACCTAAAGTATTTTTTAAAACCTCTTTTTCATAAAGAACATTGATGTTCGAAAAAGAAGGGTTATAGTTCGTCATGGTAGAAAAATGTAAATCAAGTTTTTGCATTTTAAATTCGTCTAAATCCCTTTGTGATAAGACCTCAGTAATTTGCCTACACCTATCTGTTCTAAAATTAAAGCAAATAACAGCATCTTTACTCTTTATTTTAGTAATGGGTTTTCCATCATCATTAACTAAAACAATTGGCTTTATGAATTCATCAGTAATTCCACTATCATATGATTTTTCTATACTTTCAATTAAATTTTTTGACTTCTTCCCTTTACCTTGAGTTAACAAATCATATGCAATTTTTATTCTTTTCCACCTATTATCTCTGTCCATAGCATAATATCTTCCGCAAATAGATGCTATTTTTGCTCCAAATAAATTTTTCTCTAGTTGTCTTAAAAAATTAGTTCCACTTTTTGGATCAGTGTCTCTACCGTCAGTAAAAACATGAACAAATACATTTTTCACTTTCATTGTATTTGCTAACTCACAAAGTTTGTATAGATGATTTTGATGCGAATGTATACCTCCATCTGAAACTAAACCAATTAAATGAAGAGCTTTATTATATTGATTTACATAGTTAAATGCTTTTAATAGATTCTTATTTTTTGCAATTAAATTATTATTACATTCTTTATTTATTCTTTCTAATTGCTGAAAAATAATCCTCCCAGCTCCAATGTTAAGGTGTCCAACTTCAGAATTTCCCATTTGGTTCTTTGGTAACCCAACATGCTCGCCATGGGTCATCAGCTGAGAATTAGGGTAATTCTCATACAATGAGTCTACAAATGGAGTTTCTGCATTATATATTGCATTTGATTTGTTATGAGCTCCATGTCCCCAACCATCTAAAATCACTAACGCTACTTTTTTTTCTGTCATTTATAACAAAGATAATAGTATTGTTAAAAAAAAGGTAACATTATCTTGCCTTTATAGATAAAAACAACATCGGCTAATCAAAAATTCTTTTAAATAAATTATCTCTAATTAGAAGGTGTATTTTGTTATTAAAACCTAGACGTTCTGGATGGAACTGTACCCCAATCATAAAAGGATGTATTGTAGTATCCATTACTACAGCTTCTGGTAGTCCATCAAATGAACGAGCAACAACGTTAATATTAGGAGCAATATCTTTCAGGCCTTGATGATGCCATGAATTAACTAAAAACGTGTCTAAATCTGAAGGAAAAATGAATTTTTCATATGTATTATTTGTAATAGCAATTTGATGCATAACTTCACCATTATTTCTATGAATAACATCATTACCCAACTGTGTAGGAATATCTCCAAATAGGGTACCACCACTTGCAACATTCATCATTTGCATACCTCTACAAACACCAACAAGTGGAATCTTATTTTCAAATGAATAATTAAATAATTTAAGTTCCAAAGTATCTCTTGAATAATCAATAGGACCACATACTTTTAAATTTAGTGTATCAGAGTAATGTAAAGGATTTATATCTTCTCCACCTGTTAAAATTATAGCATCAGCAAGTGCTAATATACTATCTGTATTATCAATTGTATAAGCATCGAGCACATTTATATTTTCGTGCTTAACCCAATTAACATAATTAGATGATGCCTTGGATAAAATAATAGTCTTGATTTCATCAACTTTTTGGGCAGATAGGTTTAAAGTTAACAAAAGGGTAAAAATTAAAGTACAATAAGAATTCATAAATATATTTTACAACAAAATAACACTTTATAATCTATATAATTTACTAATTTATAAAAAATGAGCGAAAGTCAGTATTTTTAAAATAAGTATTTTTTTTTACAATTTTATACACTTTTTAGTGTTTTTTAGACAAAAAATGACATTTTAGTTGGTTTTTTTGTAAAAACGAAATATTACATAATCATTAGTTAAAT
>CACOJQ010000027.1 GCA_902627575.1 uncultured Bacteroidota bacterium | reverse complement strand
TTGCTAAAAATGATGCGTTTAAAATGTTTATTTTATCTATTTCTATTTCATTTACAATTCCTATTGACCAACTTAATGCTTCATTTTTAATAATTTTTTGAAGTTTATATCTATTTGATTTTGATAGTTGTTTACTGTCATTAATTAGTTTGTTTTTGTATTTTTTTGGAAATACTACAGCTGCTGCTACAACTGGACCAGCTAGACACCCTCTTCCAGCTTCGTCAATTCCTGCAAACACTTCTTTTGATATAAAGCTGCTTAACATTTACTGAGGAATAAGATCTGTTTTTGGTTTTTTATATTCAATAATTTTTTGATTGCTTCTAATATCTACATCTTTTTGAAAAAACCAGCTTCCTTTTTCAAATTTAAAAGCATCAAATGTTCCATCAGGAATATAGTATTCGTACAAGCCTTCCAGTTGAGTGTTGGAAGCAACAAGATGATCAAATACAATTCTCTTATGATCTTTGTCGTATTGTAAACTAATAGATGATTTTCCATCATATTCTAGTATTATTCTTTTAGTGTTAGTCTCTTTTCCTTTAAAAATTGATTTTCCAAAAACTATTTTATTTGCATTAAATTGCATAATGTCAATAATTTTTTTTGTACTATAATGATCATTTCCGTCCCAAATTAAAAGGGTGTAGTATTTTCCTCTTGAAGATTTATTATAAATAATATCATATATAATTCCCCCAAACCAATTATTGTTGTCCAATTCTTTTATCTCTGGATTTCTTATGTTTTTAGAACTATCATTTAAATTAAATATTTTAATTTTATTTTTTTTCTTTAACTGAACTCTTCCAAAATATTCATATGTTCCATTTCTTTTTCTTAACATCCAAGTAAAAATTCTAAACTCATTATCGGGTGATGTTATGACTGATACTGTTTGTAATGAGTCAAACGGATATTCAAACGATTTTTCAAATTTTAAAACTTCATCTAAATGTGTTATAAAAGCATCATTTGCAATTCTTCGATTTTTTTCAAGTTCATCGGTCATTATTTTTTTGGATATAATTTTTAGAGTATCCTCATACTCTGCTATTAGAGTAGTATTTCCTCTTTGTGCAAATATAGTAGACGTAAAAAAGATAAATAAGATCAAAAAAAAGTTATTCATACTTACTATTTTCATTTATATTTTTTGATTTATTATTAAAATATACAAAGAATATACCAGCAATTCCAAGAGTAATTAGAATTACTGAAATAATTTCAGCTTGCGTTACACCACCAAGAAAACTATATTCATTATTTACTCTTATCTTTTCAATAAAAAATCTTTCTAATCCATTAAAAATTAAATATAAGAAGAATAGACATCCAGGAATATTAATTTTTTTTCTAATTTTCCATAGAAAAGCAAAGATTAATAATGACATTATAAATTCATAAATTGGGGTAGGGAATACCGGATTAGTTAATTGGTAACAATATGGATCAAAAAAAGTACCTGCACAGTCTGAAATTTCTGTCATTTTTCCATTAAGAACACTTTCTTGGTATTTGTTATATGTCAAAACATTGTTGGGGTAATTATAGCTCCAAATCCAGTCAGGAAATATACTTAACCATTCTGGTTTAGATTTTAAGTTTTCAATACCCCAGTCTCCATCACCAGACATATGACAACCAATTCTACCGATACCATATGCTAAAATTAATGCTGGAGAAAATGAATCGATTAAATGTTTAATTTCTATTTTATGTTTACGAGCATAAACTATTACTGCTAAAGCACCAGAAATCAAACCACCATAAAAAGTTAATCCACTAAAAGCAAATAATTGACCAATTGGGTCTGCAAGAAAATCATCAATATTTTCTAAATTGTGAAAAATTTTTGCACCCAGAATTCCAGAGATTGCAGCAATCAATATCATGTTTCCAGTGAGTTGGTATGGATGAACTATTTTTTCTTCTTCTTTAGGATTTTCTAGACGTTGTTTTTTATTTTCATTCCATCTCAGATATAATGATAAAAGTGAAAAAAATATTCCCCCTAATAAACTTCCTCTTGAAGATAATATAAATTCTTGAGGATTTGCAACAAGTTCGGAGTAATGGCCTAATGCTTCAAATCCCTTAAATCCAATTAAAAAACCAAACAATAGGCCACTAAATATTTCTAAATTACTAAGTTTTTTACCTCTAGTTAATTTAATTTTTATGGACTTAATTTTTCCTTCAAATTCTTTTCGTTTTAGTTCTTTAGAAATGATCAAAGCAGAAACAATAAAAGAAACTGCTACCCAAAAGCCAAATGTCTGAATGGGAAGTGGAATTTGAATTCCAAATAAATCATAAATTAAGTGTGAAATTGTTGGATACATAAATTAATTTTCAATATTTACCTTCATTATTCCGTCTAAATCTACATCAATTAATTCTACTTTTTGTTTTGTCTTAATAAGATCTTTATTAAATGGTGTTTTTACTTTAATATAATTATCCGTAAATCCGAACAGCATACCATCTTTTTGTTTACTTTCGAATAAAACATTTTGTTTTGTATTAGCAAATTTTTTATAAAAATTATGTTGTAATTTATTAGATAAGATTATCAATTGTGTTGTTCTATCAGAAATAATTTGCTTTTCAATTTTGTCTTCCATTTTAGCTGCTCTAGTATTTTCTCTTTCTGAATAAGGAAAAACATGTAAATAAGATAAAGGTAAATCCTTAATTAATTCTAAAGTTTTCTTAAACTCATAATCAGTTTCACCTGGAAAGCCTACTATGACATCTGCTCCGATAGATACATTTGGCACCTGCTCAGCTATTTTGTTGATCACATTTTTATATAATTTACTTTGGTATCTTCTTTTCATTTTACCTAAAATAACATCCGAACCTGATTGTAATGGAATATGAAAATGTGGCATAAACTTTTTAGATTTTTTAACAGTATTAATTATTTCATCACTTATTAAATTTGGTTCAATTGAAGAAATACGATACCTTTCAATTCCCTTGACTTGATCTAACTTACAGATTAGTTCACTAAAGTTTTTGTTGTTTTTATCTTTAAAATCTCCAATATTTACACCTGTAATCACTATTTCTTTAACACCTTTTGATACAATTAACTCTGCATTTTTAATAATATTTTCAATACTATCACACCTACTTTTACCTCTTGCAAGTGGTATTGTACAGTAGGTACATGGGTAGTTACATCCATCCTGTACTTTTAAAAACGATCTGGTTCTATCATTTAATGAAAAAGAGGATTTATATTCTAAATTATTTATCTCACATCCATGAATTTTTTTATTGCTATTATTAATATTCTTTAGTAAGAATGGAAGATTAAACTTTTCTCTTGCACCCAGAACTAAATTGACACCATAAATTTCTGATATTTCTTTAGGCTTTAATTGTGCATAGCATCCTGTGACAACAATAAATGCATTAGGAGAATTTTTTTTTGCTTTTCTTATTATTCTTCTACACTCTTTGTTTGCGTTGGATGTAACTGAGCATGTGTTTATGATATAAATATCCGCAGGCTTATCAAAACTTGTTTTTACAAACCCTATTTCTTCTAATTGTCGTCCAATGGTTGAGGTCTCAGAAAAATTTAGTTTACAACCTAAAGTATAAAAGGCAGCTTTTTTTCCAGTTAACATATTACAAAAATATAGAATTACATCAAGTAATGAAATTTGAAACATAAATTATTTTTTCGTCGTAAAAATTAAGCAAGTAAATAATATAAATGACTAAATTTTTACGAATTACCTTTTTTTTAATTAAAAAAAAGTTATTGTGCAGGCTCAATAACTTAAACTGCCTTTTCCTTGTCCTAATAGCCTTATTTACACCCTTTTATGCAACCCCTCAAGTATTTGCTGATTTTACTAATGTAAATTCAATAAGCGGGTGTGAATCTTTTGTTGTTGAGTTTCAGGATATTTCATCAGGAAATCCTACATCTTGGTTATGGGACTTTGGAAACGGTATGACATCTAATTTAAAAAATCCAACAGTCGTTTATAATACTCCTGGGGAATATGATGTTACTTTGGAAGTATCTGATGGATTTTATAGTGATATTAAAACGTATAATTCTTTAGTTAAAGTTTACGAAAAACCTACATTAAATATAAATGCTTCTAATTATAATGGATGTGCTCCATTAGTTACCTCATTTAATGGTATTTCTGGTAGTAACATTGTTTCTTGGTACTGGGACTTTGGTGATGGTGGATATAGTATTAATCAAACACCAAATTATGTTTTTGAGCAACCTGGAGAATATTCTGTGACACTTTCAGTTACCGATAATAATGGGTGTCAGGCACTAATAACCGAAAATAATTTAATAATAGTTAAAGAGCTTCCAGTTGCATCTTTTCATGCTAGTAATGTGTTTTCATGTGATTCCTCTGAACTTATTAATTTTGTTAATACTAGCTATAATGCATCAAGCTATACTTGGATCTTTGATGATGGATCAATATCCAATTTAGCTGATCCAAGTAAACTTTATAATATTGGATTTCATACAGTAACTTTACTAGCTAAAAAAGATGGTTGTATCGATACGTTAGTTTTCGAGGAATACATTAAGATTCTTGGATATGAAGATCCCAAATTTTCTGTTGATACTAATTATGGTTGTGAAGGGACAGTAATAAATTTTTTGAATAATTCAATTGATGATTCAGCAAATTTCATTTGGCAATTTGATACTATTAATTCTTCTCTCCTTAAAAATCCAACACAAGTTTTTAACGACGAAGGTTTTTATGATATAACATTAATTATGAACGGTTTGTCTGGATGTACCTCAAGTATAACATATGAGGATTATATTAAAATTTTTCCATACCCTAAGATCTCATTTTCATGTAATGATCAACTAAACTGTTTGTCTCCTGTTGATGTAAATTTTATTGACAGCTCATTAAATTCATCTATGTGGATTTGGGATTTTGGTGATGGTAATACATCATATGTAAACAATCCTGTAAATACATATTTAAATGAAGGTCTTTATGATATTACGTTAACAGTTTTTAGTGATTATGGTTGCTCAACAACAGATACTTTTTTTAATTATATTGAAATCAATAAGTATCCTGAACTAGATGTTCAAATATCAACAACTCAAGCATGCGTAGGTCAGCAAATATTGTTTAACGATATTTCAAATGTTACTAATAATAACTGGTTCTGGAATTTTGGAGATGACTCAATTTCGCTTGACAAAAATCCAACACATTCATATAGTGACACTGGTTTGTATTCTATCTCTTTAATATCAGGAGTAAATTCCTGCATAGACACTATTGTTATAAATGATGCAATTAAAATTATTGAACCATCTGCTAAATTTACTTCAAAACATAGTTGTTCTGACCCGCTTTTTGTTGATTTTGTAAATCTTTCGATAGGAGCCGACTATGTAAATTGGGATTTTGGTGACGGTAATACATCAAACCTTTTAAATCCCTCGCATGAATATGCTAATACAGGAACATATAATGTTACTTTAACTGTTTACAACAATTTAACAGAATGTTCTCATACAATTAAAAAAGATATTCAAATAACTAAACCAATAGCTAATTTTGATTATTTAGTTAACTCAAATAATAGTTATGAGGACTCTATTTCCTGTGTTCCCAAAAGAGTTTATTTAAAAAATTTATCAAAAGATTGGGATTTTTTTCAAGTTTATTGGTCTGACGGTAGTATTGAAGACAGTAGACTTGACCATTTATTTGTTGATACTGGTTTGTTTGATGTGACAATGATAATAACTGATGTGCACAAGTGTAAAGACACATTTACTATAAATAATATGTTTCATTTATTTGATTTGAATACTGATTTTAAAACTTTAAATAATTATGGATGTGATTCATTATTTCTCGATTTAGAAATTTTAAGTGATTCTCCCTTAAATAATCTAACTTGGGATTTTGGAAATGGAAATTATTCTTCATCAACTAATCCAACAGTAATGTATACACAAGAAGGTATATATGATGTTTCTCTTTATACTCAGTCTATCTATGGCTGTAAGGATACAATCAGTTATTCAAATTATGTTGAATTTATTAAACCAAAATCAATCTTTTATGCCTCTGACGATAGTATATGTATCGGGCAAGAAATTTTATTACAAAATTTTTCAGAGGGGCTAGAACTATCATATTTTTGGGAATTTGGAGATGGAAATACATCTTTAAACAAGGAGCCAAATTATTCTTATAATAATAATGGTATTTATGATATTAGTTTAGAAGTTACTGATAGTTTAGGTTGTTCAAATAAATATACATTTTCAGAACATATTCATGTTTTAAGTCCGTTTTCTAATTTTTCAATTGATTCATTGAGCTCTAATTGTGTTCCCTCATTAGCTAATTTCGTTAATATTTCAAGTACTGATGCTATTATTTTTAGTTGGTATTTTGGAGATGGTATAACCTCTAACATTGAAAATCCATCTCATCTTTATACTAGTAATGATATATTTGATGTTACTCTTGTTGTTGAAAACATATTTGGATGTAGTGACACATCATTAAAAATTAATTATCTTGACGTATCATCACCTAATCCCCAAGGTCATTTTACTGTATCATCAAATGTTGCATGTAATAATGAAGAGTTAATTTTTACATCAAATACACAATATACTGATAGTGTTGTATGGCATTTTGGTAATGGTTCGTATTTGTCCGACAGTATTGTTTCATATTCATATTTGCATACAGGTGAATATTTGCCATCTCTTGTTTTACACAACGATTATGGATGTCAATCAATTATAAGTATCAATGATACAATTAAAGTTTATGAAGTAGTTGTTAATGCTACAGAAGATATTCAGGTTTGCAAAGGTGAAATTATTGAGCTTAACGCTATTGGAAATGCACCATACTATAGCTGGTATCCACAAGATAGCGTTGTTTCGCCATTTAATAGTTCTACATATACATTACCAACAGCTAGTATGATATATTATGTTTACAATAGTAATGATTATTGTACAAGTTATGATTCTGTGATTGTTGATGTATTTGATGATATTCCAGAAGCTTTTTTTACAGCAGAGAACTTTTGTGAAGGAGATAGCACTTTATTTTTTGGTTCATCTACAATAACAAATATCCCTAATTTAGAATATAATTGGAGTTTTGATCAATCGGGTAGTATTGTCGGTGAAATATTAAATGTTGGAAATAATATAATAAGTTTATATGTGAAGAATCTCGATAATGGCTGTTCAGATACGTTTAGTAATAACATTAGTATTATGCCTAAGCCAAACATTGATTTTTATGTTAATAATAATTCACTTTGTTTAGGAGATACTTTAAATATTCATGGTACGTCTTTTGATAGCATATTAAGTTGGAAATATACTTTTGATGGTATAGATACTTTATCATTCAAAGATGTTGATTATTTATTTTTAGATCCAGGATCACATTTAATCAATTTAGAAGTAATAAATACATATGGTTGCATAAATACTACCTCTAAAAATGTATTGATAAACGATAATCCGAAGGTTGATTTTATTTGTGTCGATAATTGTGAAGAAATTGGTAATACATTTATTGATTTATCAACTATAAATAATGATTCCATAGCTTACATATATTTTAATATTGAAAATAATTTATTTTTAGATTCAATTGTAAATTTTACTTTTGAGCGAAGCGGAAAGTTTGATGTATCATTAACAGCATATTCTTCAAAAGGGTGCTCAAAATCAATTCTAAAAGAAACTAATGTTTATCCTAAGCCAAAATCGAATTTTACAATTATGGATATATGTGAGAATACTATTATTAATTTAAACAGTCATTCAACTATATCATCAGGAAATATAATACAATATGATTGGATTATTAATAGTGATTCATCTGTTTCAAATCAAAATATCGAATATTTTTTCTATCAAGCAGGAATAAATACAATAACTCATAAAAATATATCTGATTATGGATGTAAATCTCAAATAACAAAAAAATTAAATGTATTTGAATTACCTGAAAATAAATTTTCAGTTAAAAATACTGCTTGTGTTGATGAAATGATAGAAATAGAATTTAATGGTAATTCTAATAATATTAAAAAATGGTCATATTTTTTAGGGGACGGTAACAAATCATTTGAGATAAACCCAAAATATATTTACACTAAGCCTGGAGTATATGATATCACTCTAGAAACAAATTCTATAAAAGGTTGTGTAAATGACACCACAATAGTTGCTGCAGTTAAAGTATTTGAAAATCCCTATGTTGATTTTATAACTGATAAAGTAAATGTATCTGAATATGACTCTGATATTATTATTACAAACTTGTCTGAAGACTCCTTACATTTCGAGTGGTTTCTTGAGGATAGATATTTTTCAAATGAATTTCATCCGATTCTTACATTTAATTATCCTAAGTCTCATGAAATATTTTTAAAGGGAACTAATAAATATGGTTGTTCTTCTTTTGCAATCAAAAATATAAATGTGATACCTGTTCATACCTTTTTTGCCCCTAGTAGTTTTACTCCTAATAATGATGGTTTGAATGATGTATTTCAAGTTAATGCAGATAAAATAAAGGAATTTGAAATTTTAATTTATAATAGGTGGGGAGAGCTAATTTTCAATTCTAACAATATTGAAAACGGATGGGATGGAAAAAATAGAGAAGGAGCATTAGTTAAAGCTGATTTATACACATATCAAACAAGACTAATTGATTTAAATAATAAAAGTATTTTTTATAGTGGACAAATAAAGTTAATTAGATAGTTTATATTTTTATATTAGCAAAAAAATGAATCATAAGCTAATTATTTTTTTATTTATATTTTTCTTATCATGTAATAAAAGATATGATAATGAAAATCTTTCAATTTTCAAATACAATGAGTCTTCAGGAGTTTACACATTAGACCCTGCATTTTCTAAAGATCAAGCAACAGTAAATATTGCTAATCAAATTTTTAATGGATTAGTACAATTAGACAATAATCAAAATGTTACCCCATCCATTTCTAAAAAATGGAATATTTCAGATGACAACTTAAGCTATACATTTAATTTAAGAAGTGATGTGTATTTTCATGACCACCCTTTATTTCCTTTTGGAAAGGGTAGGAAGGTAGTTGCTAGCGATTTTGTATATTCTTTGAATAGATTGATAGATATTAAAATTGCTTCTCCAGGGGCCTGGGTTCTTTCTAACGTCGATACTTTTTATGCAGTCAACGATAGTATCTTTACAATTAAAATTAAGAAACCATTTCCAGGATTTTTATCATTGTTAGCAATGAAATACTGTTCTGTTGTTCCCAAAGAAATTGTTGAAAGAGGTAATTTTCATAATCATCCAGTTGGTACAGGCCCATTTAAATTTCAACTGTGGGTTAATGGTGTTAAATTAGTACTGAGAAAAAATAATAATTATTTTGAGTCATATAATGGTGAAAAATTACCTTTTTTAGATGCTATATCAATCACATTTATAAAGGACAAACAATCTGCTTTTTTACAATTTATTAAAGGTAATTTAGATTATCTTTCTGGAATTGATCCAAGCTACAAAGATGAACTGATAACGAATACGGGATTATTAAATGAAAAATATTCATCACAAATTAAGTTAATATCATCTCCTTATTTAAATACTGAATACCTTGGTTTTTTAATGAACAAGGATTCTCTTCCAATTGAAATTAGAAAAGCTATAAATTATGGATTCAGTAGAACTGAAATGATAAAGTATTTAAGAAATAGCATAGGTACACCTGCAACCAACGGAATAATACCTCCTGGAATACCATCATATAATACTGATGTTAAAGGATATGATTATGATCTTAAAAAAGCAAAATTACTAGTGCAAAATTCTGATTTCAAAAAAAATAAAACAATTTTATTATCAACTACATCTTCTTATTTAGATTTATGTGAGTATATTCAGAGTAGTTTAAACAATTTAGGATTAAACATAGTTATTGAAGTAAATCCCCCATCTACACATAGACAGATGGTAGCAACTTCAAACTTATCTTTTTTTAGAGGAAGTTGGATCGCAGATTATCCAGATGGTGAGAATTATTTATCTTTATTTTACAGTGAAAACTTCACTCCAACAGGACCAAATTATACTCATTTTTCAAATAAAGAATTTGATACATTATATCAAGCTGCACTTTCTGAAGAAAAAGATAGTTTAAGATATCAGATATACAATAAGATGGATCAAATTATTTTAAATCATGCAGTAATTGTTCCACTATATTATGATCAGGTATTGTGTTTCTTGCAAAGAAACGTTAAGGGATTTAAAGTAAATTCACTTAATTTATTAGAATTAAAGAAGGTATCAAAAATTAATATTACTAAATAGTATAATTTTATTTACAATAACTATTTATCAACTAATTTTATTCTAGTTGATAATGTTAAAAAAAAATCTATTTTTATATTTTTGTAATAGAAAATTAAATCATGAAAATTTCATATAACTGGCTTAAAGAGTTTCTTAATTTTAATTATGACCCTCAAAAAATTTCAGAAATATTAACTGATATTGGTTTAGAAGTTGAAGGAATTGAAAATTACACAAGCATACAAGGAGGATTAAAAGGAGTTATAATTGGAGAGGTTATAGAAAAAATTAAGCATCCAAATGCTGATAAATTAAGTTTAACGCGTGTTGATATAGGTTTAGAGGATTGCTTACAAATAGTATGTGGTGCCCCTAATGTCGATGTTGGGCAAAAAGTACCTGTTGCAACTATTGGAACAACTTTATATGATAAAAATGAAAAATTTAAAATTAAAAAGGGTAAAATAAGGGGAGAATATTCTTTTGGAATGATATGTTCAGAAAAGGAGCTTAATCTTGGTAATGATTCTTCTGGTATTATGGTATTAGATGATAATATTATTAATGGAACCTTAGCAAGTGAATATTTTAAAATAAAGGAAGACTATATTTATGAAATTGGTTTAACCCCAAACAGAACTGATGCAATGTGTCATTTAGGTGTAGCTAGAGATTTAATGGCAGCCCTAAATAAAGATGGAGAAAATTTAAAATTATCTAAACCAATTGTTGATGACTTTAAAGTTGTTAATACATGCAGCAAGATTGAGGTATCAATAAATGAAAAAACTTTATGTCCAAGATATTCCGGAATAACTATCAGTAATATTAGCGTTGATGAATCACCAAAATGGTTAAAAAATAGATTAGAATCAATTGGTATAACACCAACAAATAATATTGTAGATATTACTAATTATGTTCTTCATGAAATAGGCCAGCCATTACATGCTTTTGACTTAAAAAATATTGAAGGTAATAAAATTATTGTTTCAAGTGTTGAGCAAGATACAAAATTTACAACACTAGATGGTGTAGATCGTATTCTTTCTAAACACGATTTAATGATAAATAATAGTTCTGAACCAATGTGTATGGCAGGTATTTTTGGTGGTTTAAAGTCAGGAGTTACTAACGAAACAAAAGATATTTTTCTTGAATCAGCATATTTTGATCCAGTGAGTATTAGAAAATCTTCAAAGAGACACTCACTAAATACTGATGCATCATTTAGGTATGAAAGAGGTTGTGACCCAGACATAACAATTTTTGCTTTGAAAAGAGCAGCTATTTTGATACAAGAAATTTGTGGTGGTATAGTCAATTCAGAAATTATAGATATATATCCAGAAGAAATTCAGAGTAGTTCTGTAGTTCTTAATTTAAATAATGTTAACAAGATCGCAGGTCACAAAATTGATAAAGAAATAATTAAAAAAATATTATTTGACCTTGGTATAACTGTAAATCACGATTCAAATAATAGCTTAGAATTAATTATTCCCAAATATAGATTTGATGTCAGAAGAGAAATCGATGTAATTGAAGAAATTTTAAGAATTTTTGGATACAATAATATTGATGTGCCAAAGCAATTATCCACTGTAATACCTATTAGCAATAACTCCAATAAAGATTATCAAAATCAAATTTCTGATCTGCTTTCAAACAATGGGTATAATGAAACCATAAATAATTCACTTTCTAAATCTGAATATATTAGTCATATAAAAAATATAAGTTCTGAAAGTAGTGTTAATATTATTAACCCTCTTTCTAAAGATTTAAACGTTATGCGTCAGTCATTACTTTTTGGTGGTTTGGAAAATGTCAGTTATAATCAAAATAGAAAAAATTTCAATTTAAAACTTTATGAGTTTGGTAAAACATATTTTAAAAATGAGGATAAGTACAAAGAAATAAATAATCTTCAGCTAATTTGCACTGGAAATATCAAAGAAGATAATTGGAATTCTAAAACATCAAATATTGATTTCTTCTACTTAAAGGAAATTGTTGAACACATTATAAATAAATTATCAATTAATAAATATAAATCTACTCAACAAAATAATGATATTTATTTAAGTGGTGTAAGGTTTTCAGTCAAAAACCAAGATATTGTAGATTTTGGAGAAATTAATAATAAATTGTGTAAGTATTTTGGTATAAAAACCAGAGTATTCCGTGCTAACTTTTATTGGGATACTGTTATAAGATTGATAAAAAAGGATAATTTAAAATTCGCTCATATATCTAAATTTCCTGAAGTTAAAAGAGATCTTTCATTATTGATCAGTGATAAAATATCATATAACGAACTTAAAGAAATAGCTTTTTCTTTAAATTCAAGTATTTTAAAATCAGTAAGTTTATTTGATGTATATGAAGGGGATAATATTCCAAAGGGTAAAAAATCATATTCATTAAGCTTTATCATGTCTGACAGCACAAAAACACTAACTGACAAGGTTATAGATAAAACTATGAACAAATTAATCAATCTTTACAAATCGAAGTTAAGCGCAGAAATTAGATAGGTAAGACTATTATATATAAATGAAAAATTTCGTTTTTTATATTTTAATATATTTTACTACAAAATCATATTCTCAAAATATCGTTGATGGTAACTTTGAGATAATAAATGGAGATACTGTTGTTTATTTAGATCTACCTGAGTTTGAAGTTTTAGCATTTAAAAATAGTGCTGATCGAATATTGTATAATAGATTAAAAAGAAGAGTGTTAAAGGTATATCCATATGTCTATATCATCAAAAATAAAATAAACCAAATAAAAATTACATTAGATAGTATCCCTAAAAGAAGGGCAAAAAGAAAATATCTAAAAAATGAAACTAGAATGTTAAAGAATGAGTACTCTAAACAATTAAAAAAACTTACAATTAATGATGGAAAAGTATTAGTTAAGTTAGTTCACAGAGAAACAAATTCTACAACATATGACATAGTTAAATCATATAGAGGAAAACTTAATGCTTTGTTTTGGCAAACAACTGCTTTATTTTGGGATAATAGCTTAAAAACAAAGTATGATCCAGTAAACAATAAAGAAGACATGCTTATTGAACATATTGTAATACAAGCAAAACTAAATGGTGAAATAAACTGATTTAATTCCTAATCAATTATTTTTTAAAAATTTCTGACACCTTTTTATTTCTAATTCCTTCCGAATAGTCATAAAATCCTTTTCCTGTTTTAACACCTAAGTTTCCACTTTCGACCATAGAACGCAATAATGGAGAGGGCATATACTTAACATCATTAAATCCTTCATGCATAACTTCTAAAATTGATAAGCAAACATCTAAACCGATGAAATCAGCTAAATGGAGTGGGCCCATTGGATGAGACATGCCTAACATCATAACTGTATCTATGCCTTCAACTGATGATATGTCCTCATGTAATGTGTGTATTGCCTCATTAATCATTGGCATAAGAATTCTGTTTGCTACAAAGCCTGGCGCATCATTGACCTCAACAGGAATTTTATCTAACTCTTGACTTAATTTCATTATAGTATTTGTGACTTTATCTGATGTTTCTTTACCTCTAATTACTTCAACGAGTTTCATTATAGGTACAGGATTCATAAAGTGCATCCCAATTACTTTGTCAGAACGATTAGTAACAGAAGCAATATCGGTAATAGATATTGAGGAGGTATTTGTAGCTAATATTGTTTTTGAACTACAAATTTCATCTAATTGCTTAAATATTTTTAGTTTCAAGTCTATATTTTCCGTTGCAGCTTCAACAACAAGATCAACATCTTGAGTTCCTTTATTTAAATTAGTGTTTAATGAAATATTATTTAAGGTTTTTTCTTTGTCATTGATTGTAATCTTTTCTTTACTTACCATTCTGTCTAAGTTCTTTTCAATTGTCTTCATTGCTTGTTCAAGAGCATTCTGAGAAATATCAACAAGGTTTACATTAAAATTCTTTTGAGCAAAAGCGTGTGCAATTCCATTACCCATAGTTCCTGCTCCAATAATAGTTATGTTTTTCATTTTTTAAAATTATAATTAATAAATAATAGTTAAGTTATCTAAGTTAACCCAATTTGTATCTTGGGTGAAGTCTCTTCTCATACCAATAAACACTTTAAAAGATTCAGCTTGATTTGACTCTTGTATCGTACTTGAAAGATTTATATAAATTTTATTCCACTCTTCTTTGGGTGTAATCCAAATTATATCCTTTTGTAAAACTAATGATTGAGGAAAATTAGCGTATACTCCAACTAAAAATTGTGTATTTGACATATAATCTAACTCTAAAAATACTGGTCCTAACTGATCAATATTAAAATCATCAGTTGCAATCTCAAAAGTAATTAAAGAATCGTTTAGAACACCTTGTCCGTAATTGTTATTTGTATTGTTTACTAAATTTATTGTAGTATCAGAAATTAAAGTAGGTTGTAAGTTTAATCCTACACCTTCAAAATCCTCATTAATTAATGTAATATTATCTATATAGTTAAAATCAGGATTTAAAATGATACTTTCCTCCGAAATAAAGTTTTGATTTTCAATTATATATGATGTGTAAAATGGATAAGGTATTCTGGTTGCAGAAATACCATTTTCTTTTATTCCTGCTCTAACCCTTAATTTATGATTTCCAGCTTCTAATAATGGAATCTTGCACGGTAATTCATAAACACCTTGAAGAATATCATCAACGTAAATCCATACATCTGTAATATTTTCTGACGTATTTTCTTCTAAATTTACTGAGTCAATTTGAATATATGAAGGAACTTCATTTATATTTTCATTTTCACAAGAAAAAAGCAACAATAAAAACAAAATATTTATAATTAATTTACAGTTCATATATTAACACTCTTATGTTTAATCTTCCAAATGAATAATTATTAAATGATTTAAATTTATAACGTAATTTGTTTTTAATTTTTTTCAAAAATAAGTTAAATAGATTAATATTTCAATTGATAATGCAAGATACTTTCAGACATAAAGGACTAAGAAAAAAATTAGTTGAAGGATTAATTAATAAAGGAATCAAAAACAAGCATGTATTAAATGCAATTAATTCTATTCCAAGACATTTATTTTTAGATAATGCTTTGCATAAGTTTGCTTATTTGGACAAAGCATTTCCTATTGGAAATCAACAAACAATTTCTCAACCTTATACTGTAGCTTTTCAAACAGAATTATTAAATGTGAAAGCTCATGAAAAAGTACTAGAAATAGGAACAGGATCTGGTTATCAAGCTGCTGTTCTTGTAAATCTACAAGCTGATGTATATAGCATAGAAAGACAAAAAGAATTGTATTTAAGAACTAAAGAATTTTTACCTAAAATTGGATTTAGTTGTAATTTTTTCTATGGTGATGGTTACAAAGGTCTACCTAATTTTGCTCCTTTTGATAAAATCATCGTAACGTGTGGAGCTCCATTTGTACCTAAAAACTTAATAAAACAATTAAAAATTGGGGGACTGATGGTGGCACCAATTGGTCAAGGAAATACTCAAGTTATGCACTTGATAGAAAAGATTGATGATGTTAAAGTTTCTGTTTCTAAACATGGTAACTTCTCTTTTGTTCCAATGTTAAATAATAAGCAAAGTAAACAATAGAAATTTTTACTCTAATCTAATTATAATATGTTCTTTCAAATTCAACTATGTATAGTGGTTTACTGTTTGCATCATAAATAATAATTTCATTAAAGTTGTTATTTTCATCATACTCACTATATTCATATTTAAAAATCATCTGATTTAAATCATTATGTACAATAGCGTTACTACGACGATTATTTTTATAATTTATTTTTGTTGTCTCATATTTTTTTAAATTTTGAGAGAAAGATTTAGATTCTATCCATTGTCCAATTTCATTATATTTATTTTTTTGAAAATTATACTCATCCCATTTCATCTCAGTTGCATAACCATTATCATCTCTTTGATACATAAGAACTAAATTATTTTCATCTAAAATTTTATGTACATACCCATCTCTATCATTTATAACATCTAGTTTAATATTTGTATTGTTATATCGCCATTTAATATATTCTAATTTATTTTTGTTGTATTTATATGTTCTTTTTTGTAAGTTTTTCTTAGATTTGAATTCATACCAAACCACTTTTTCTATATCTCCAAATAAGTTAAATTCAATTTTTTGATAGGGATACATTTTCACATCAATTGCAAAAAAAGCTGAATCTATAGGACCTTTTTTTTTAACTTTTCCATTTTCAGAGTATGCATAATAAGCATTATAAGTTTCGGTCTTCATTTTTCCATTATATCCCCAAAGTTGCAACCAACTTTTTCTTTGGATATTATCTTCATTATTTTTCTTTTCAATTCTATCACATGAACAAAAAATTAAACAAATGATTAAAAAGTGTAATGTAGTTTTTTTCATAACAATAATTTAAAATTCATAATTTTTAAAAAAATAATAATTTGATAATGTAATAAATAACATAAATACTATAGGCTAGTTTTACAAATGTACCTAATACAAATCCAATAAATGCACCAAATGCTATCTTTAGAGCTTGAGAAAAATTATCGGATTCACTTTTTGCGCCTATAAAAGCGCCTATAAAAGCACCTATTATTATACCAAAAGGTGGTAAAAATAATCCTATTATGGTTCCAATTATAGTACCTCTAATTGCCTTTTTACCTCCACCTAATTTCTTGACACCAAGAATTTGTAATACATAATCCCCAATGGTAGATATTAGCATAAAAATACCTAAAATCCATACCATTTTTGTAGTTATGTTCAAATCAGATGTGGCATACAATAAAACAACTGCAACAAAGCTAATAAATGGTCCTGGTATTACAGGAATTACTGCACCTATTAAACCAATTAGTAAAAAAATAAAAGAAACTATATAGATTAATTCATTCATATTAAACTAAAGATAATTAAAATATTTTTTCAATTTTAAATTAAGTGTTTATTTTCATCTAATATAAGATTAATGATTTTGCATCCTTTTATTATTTCGTCATTTGAAATTGTTAATGGAGGAGAGATCCTAATTGCTGTTTTAGTTAATAAAAAATAAAATAGTATTAATCCTCTTTTCAATGATTCTTCAACAAGTTTTTTTGCTAAATTTTCATTTTTTAATTCAATTGCTAGCATCAGGCCTTTTCCTCTAATTTCTTTTATCAATGAGTGATTTAATTGCTTTTTAAATAATTCTTCTTTGGTTTTTATTGAACTTATCAAGTCTGAACTAATTAAATATTTTAAGCAAGCTAGAGAGGCTGCACAACAAACTGGATGACCACCAAATGTAGTTATGTGTCCCAAGGATGGGGAAGAAGTGAGATTATTCATTAATTCCCATGAAGAAATAAACGCTCCTATTGGCATACCTGCTCCCATTCCTTTCGCAATACATAGTATATCAGGATAAATGTTATAATAGGTTGAAGCAAACAATGAGCCTATCCTTCCAAAGCATGTTTGAATTT
>CACOJQ010000026.1 GCA_902627575.1 uncultured Bacteroidota bacterium | reverse complement strand
AACATATGATGAGATCATTTTCTTAATTTGTCTTCTTTTTAATAATAGGCCTAAACCAAAATTATCAACCCCAGCGTTGTTTGAAACACATGTCAAATTAAAAATATCTTTTTTAGATAGTGCTTTAATTGCATTTTCTGGTATTCCAGAAAGCCCGAACCCACCAAACATCAAAGTCATTTCTGATTCTACGCCAATTAAAGCCTTTTCAATACTTTGTACAACTTTGTTTATCATTTTTTTTTATTCAAATTCCTCTTCACTATTGTTTTCTATGTTGTTTTCATCACAAATTAACTTTAAGTCTGTCTGCTTTGAGATGTTAAATTTTTTCTTTTCACCAACATTGTTTGTTAATGTTGAGTCTGCATATACTCTTTGCATATACTCTGCAAAAACCGGAAGCGCCATGTTGGCTCCTTGACCAAGTGTGGTTGATCTAAAATGCGCTGCCCTATCCTCACAGCCAGACCAAACACCTGTAACCAAATCCGGTGTCACGCCAATAAACCAGCCGTCAGAGTTATTTTGTGTTGTTCCTGTTTTACCGCCCATTTCTCTTTCGTTGAAACCATATTTGTAATTAAGCCTTACCGCTGTTCCTAACTTTTTTTTGACCGATTCACTATAAGCTCCATCTTTTACTTTTTGAAGCATTCTAACAATGATATCGGCTGTTTCTTCACTCATAGCCTCCTGTGTTTTTGGGCTGAACTCTTCTAATATTACTCCGTTTTTATCTACAATTTTAGTTATGAAAATTGGTTCTTTCCACACACCTTTATTTACAAATGTAGAGTAGGCACCCACCATCTCATAAACAGAAAGGTCAAATGTTCCTAAGCACAATGATGGAACAGGAAGTATTTCTGATTTAATACCTATTTTTTTTGCCAAGTCTACAACAGCATGTGGGCCTATTTGTTTCATGATATAAGCTGTTATTGTATTAATAGAATTGGCCAGCCCAAACTTGAGTGTTATTGGAATATTCTCATAGTCGTCTGCTGAATTTTGCGGTATCCAATCCTCACTTAGACCCCATTCATCTTTGTCAAACACAACAGGAACATTTAAAACTTCATCACATGGTAAATAGCCGTTTTGAATTGCCAACGCATATAAAAATGGCTTAAAAGTAGAGCCGACCTGTCGTTTTCCTTGTGTAACGTGGTCATACTGAAAGTGCTTATAGTTTATCCCTCCAACATATGCCTTAACGTAACCAGTATGCGGATCCATACTCATCATTCCAGAATGAATAAATGATTTGTTGTATTTAATTGAGTCTAGTGGGGTCATGTTTTCAACCGTAATTTCTCCAGCAAAAGGCGTCCCTTTAATGTCTTTTTTCCAAGCAAACAAGTTCATTGTATATGTTGAGTCTTTAAAAAACGACATTATTTCTTCTTCTGAAAAACCTCTTTTTTTAAGTTTTTTATATCTTTCAGACCTTTTAATTGTCTGTTTATATATTGTATTTATCTGTTTGGAATCTAAATTATGGAAAGGCGCATTTTTATATCCCTTCCAATGATTATCAAAGTCTGTTTGAAGCGAGGATAAGTGTTCCGTAACCGCATCTTCAGCATAATTTTGAAGCTTTGAGTTTATTGTTGTATAAACTTGCAGACCGTCTGTGTATAAATTATATTGAGAGCCGTCTGATTTAAAATTATTTGCGCACCAATTTCTAAGATATCCTCGTAAAAATTCTCGGAAATATGTTGCGCTACCGTCTGGATGAAAGGGGCTTTTATAATTTATTGCCACAGTGGTTTTTCTTAAATTATCATACTCTGGCTTTGAAATAAAATTATACTTAAACATTTGACTTAATACGACATTTCTTCTGATAAGTGCTGCTTGTTTGATTTTTTTATTTGATGACAACGGGTTATAGGCACTTGGGTTTTTAAGCATCCCCACAAGCATTGCGGACTCTGCTATACTTAATTCTTTTGGCTCTTTACTAAAATAGATGTGTGATGCAGACCTGATTCCAACTGCATTGTTAATCCAGTCGAACTTATTTAAATACATTAAAATTATTTCCTTTTTTGTATAGCGTTTTTCAAGCTGTGCTGATATAACCCATTCTTTTATTTTTTGCATAACCCTATCTATTCCTGCAGCTGGCTGCTCTGTAAACATCAATTTGGCTAGTTGCTGACTAATTGTGCTTGCTCCTCCTGATTCTTTTTTAGTTAAAACCCCATAAACAGCCCTAAATAACGATCGCGCATCAACACCAGAATGGCTTTCAAACCTTATATCTTCAGTTGCAATTAATGCCTCTATTAAGTGAGGGGGAAGTTCTTGATACTGGCATGATTTTCTGTTTTCAAAATAATACTCACCAAGCCTAACCCCGTCTTCAGAAAATACTTGGGTTGCTAAATTATTTTCTGGGTTATCCAATTCTTCTAAAGAAGGCAGTGGTCCAAAAAGCCCTAGTGCGGTAAACTGTACTAATGAAAAAAGAATTAAAAACGGACTTAAAACAAGTACCCACACCAATGTCTTTTGTGTTTTACTCATGTTCAAATATTATTAATCCAACATCTTTTATGTCTTCAAGTTGCAAAATTGACTCCTCATCTCCATATCTCATGGCCTGTTCAATATTTAAAACGTGTCTCCCTCTTTTTTCATATTTTTTGTTTTCGGCAATATTTACTGTAATTTCTCTTATGTCTGTTAAACCTTTGCCTAAAGGGGTCCCGTCTTTCTCCTTTAGTTTTATGTCTAGGGTATCTTTTAAGCTACCCGTCAAAAAAAGAAATAAATTTTGAAACTTGTAGTCTATTGTATATCTAACATTTAAATCTATATTATATAATTTCGTTGTGTCGTTAATACTGTATTCAAACACAACAACACTATCTGCGTGCCAAATGTCATTTTTGAAACTTCTGTATTCTTCATATGTGCCGGTATCACATGACACAAGAAAACAAAAAACAAAAACGAAAATTAATCTATCCATTATCTGTTCTGTGTTTTTGTCTTGCCTTTATTTTTCTTTTTTTAAAAATTTTTCTTCTTTCTGCTCTTTTTCTTTTTGTCTTTTTATCAAAACGATAAAGGCTTTGTTCTGTTATTACTTTTTCTAAATTTGTGTTGTCTTCTGGTGCTTTTTCCACAAAATCTGAAAAAGTTTCTGGAATACTTCCTTTTTTATTCAGCTCTATTAGTTGTTGAACTGACTTTATATGCATTGCTAATAATTCGGCGGAAGAATCTATAGGGTTGTAATAATACATTAGTTGTTTAAACACATCTAATTTAACAAATTTTGCCTCCCCCTCTTTTGTTTTTAACCTAATTTTTGCACTAGGGAAATTCTGCAACCCCTCTGTATAGCCGTCTAGCTCAAAATTCAAACAGCACTTTAATCTACCACACTGACCCGAAATTTTTTGTGGATTAATTGAAAGCTGTTGGTATCGTGCGGCACTTGTTGAAACAGGAGGGAATTCTGTCATCCATGTAGAACAGCACAGTTCTCGCCCACAGCTTCCTATGCCCCCAATTTTAGCCGCCTCTTGTCTTGCTCCGATTTGACGCATTTCTATTCGAACGTTAAACAAACTTGAGTATTTTCTGACTAAAGCCCTAAAATCTACTCTCTTTTCTGCGATATAGAAAAAGGTTGCTTTTGTGTTGTCTCCTTGAAACTCTACATCTGAAAGCTTCATGTCAAGTTTAAATTCTTTTATTGTTTTTTTTGCAACCTCAAGCACCTCGCTTTCCTTACTGATTGACTCTTTCCATATTTTTATATCTTTTTCTGTAGCAACTCGATATATTTTTTTTAATGTTTTTTTGTCGGTATTTATTTTTTTTCTTGCCATTTGCATGGCTACCAAATCTCCAATTATTGTTATCTTCCCAATATCATGACCTGATTTGTCCGCCTGAGCTGCTATAATATCTTCTTTTTTAAGTTTTAAGTTTTCACTATTTATATAATACCCCTTTCTATCACCTTTAAATTGAACCTCAACTAATTGATTGTGGTTAATTTTACTCGGCTCTACCTGATACAACCAGTCAAAAACAGAGCTTACCCCACAACCCCTATTTTCTGAAACTTCGCAAGTACTACAGTCTCCTGTTCCACAGCTCATAATAATTAATCTTTATTTACAAATTTACGTTTTAGTTTTAAGTATTTTATCATTTTTAAAGAAATCGAGTAAAATAAAATTTTCGCGTTTGCATTTCTTTTTAAATATCTATTTGACTTTTCTAATTCGCTAACAATTAAGAATATATTTTCTTCATGAACAAAAGGCGCAAATCTTTTTACAAATTCCTGCTCATTTTTACTGGCAGCAATTAATTTATTACTTGATATATTAAAAAGTAGGCAATCTCTAATAATCTTCAATGAATATGAAACAAACAAGACTTGCTCTTGTCTGCTCATAAGCGATATATTATTACACCATTTATTTATCTCGATGATATCGCTTTTATACACAAATCGCATCCAGCTAGAAAAATGTTTAAAAAGTTTTAATTCTTCTGCGCCCCCTTCAATAAGTTGCTTAAGTTGTCCCAAATTTCTTTCTGTTATAAGTTGCAGCTCGTTTAACGCCTCTTTAGTTATTACATTCTCATCAAAATACTTTTCTATATCATGCTTAGAAAATTTTTTTATTTTAATTTTTTGAAGTCTAGAATAAATTGTTGGCAATATATCAGCTGGTTTTTCCGAAACTAATAAGAAAATAGTGTTTTTTGGGGGCTCCTCAATCGTTTTTAATATTTTATTTGCGGCTTCTCGATTCATCCTTTCGGGCATCCAAAATAATACAACCTTGTAGCTTGCCTCAAAATTTTTAAGTAGTATTTTCTTTTGTATTGAAATAGCCTCATCTTTATATATTGTTCCTGTTTTGTTTTTTGTTGTTTCTTGAGATATTTTTGCAAGCCAATCGTTAACAGAAAGGTATGGGTTTTCAATCACAAATTTTCTCCACTCTTGAACAAAATTATCACTTACTGTAACCCCTTTATGTTGCTTTATTACTGGAAAAACTAAGTGAAGATCCGGGTGTGAAATTGCTTGATATTTTATACAAGAAGTGCAATTACCACAAGAATCGTCTTCAAGTTTATTTTCGCAATTAATATAACGTGCATATGCTATTGCTAATGGTAGCTGTCCGCTACCTGTTTGGCCAAATAAAAGCTGAGCGTGGCTTATCCGGTTGTTTTTAACTGAGCTTATTAGTTCATTTTTTATATCTATGTTTCCTGGGATCTCTCTAAAAAGCATTCTATAATTATTTCTGTAAATGTAAATAAATTGCTTTGATATTTAGTATTTATTTTATTTTTGCCTCATGAAAAACTTTAGCTGTATTTCTTTTTCTGAAAAAAAAGTTTTATTAAGGGTAGATTTTAATGTGCCCTTAGATCAAAAACAAAATATCATTGACGACGAAAGAATCCTTGCCGCTTTACCAACAATTAAAAAGCTAATTTCTGATCGCGCAAAAATCATAATTATGTCTCACCTTGGCAGGCCCAAGGGTAAAGATAAATCATTTTCTTTAAAACCTGTCGCAACCAGGCTGTCTTGCTTATTAAAAAAAAACGTGTTATTCTGTGATGATTGCATTCAAGAAAAAAACAAACTAATAATTAATGAAATGTTAGGCGGAGATATTCTTTTATTAGAAAACTTACGCTATTACAGTGAAGAAAAAGATGGAGATATTAGCTTTGCAAGAAAGCTATCAGAGTATGGCGACGTATTTATAAATGACGCCTTTGGTGTGTCTCACAGAAAACATGCTTCTGTTTTTACAATTGCGTCATTTTTTCCAAAAAACAAATATTGTGGTTATTTACTTGGTAATGAAATTAATTTTTTAGAAAAAGCGTTGATAAAACCCAAAAGACCTCTAACTGCAATTATTGGAGGGGCTAAAATATCAAGTAAAATTGATGTTTTAACATCTCTTCTTGATAAGGTTGATAACTTAATTGTTGGCGGGGGGATGGCATACACCTTTGCGCGCTCAATGGGAGGCATTGTGGGTAAATCTTTACTAGAACCTGAAAAAACCTCTCTTGCTAAGCAAATCATAAAAAAAGCCAAAAGAAAAAACATCAAGCTTTTACTTCCTTTAGACTCTGTTAATGCAAAAGAATATAAAAATAACTCTAATAGCTATATTTCAGATATTTCAAATATTGATTCTAATTATATGGGCTTAGATATTGGCCCTGATACGATCAAGCTATTTAAAAATTGCATAAAAAACTCAAACTCTATAATTTGGAATGGCCCAATGGGTGTTTTTGAGATGGAGAATTTTAGTGTCGGCACAAAATCAATAGCAGAAGCAGTTTGTGAGGAAACAAAAAAGGGAGCCTTTTCTGTTGTTGGTGGGGGAGACTCAATTAATGCAATTAAAAAATTCAATCTTTATAATAAAGTCTCATATGTTTCGACTGGTGGCGGGGCTATGCTTAGTTATTTGGAAGGCAAAGAATTACCTGGTGTTAGTGTTTTAAAATCTTTTTCAGAATAATTTTTTGCATTGAAGTATATAAACTTTAGTGTTTTTTCTACGTGCCCAAGAAATGCTGATTCATTTTTCATTTTCTCATCAATAGAACAATAAGAGTCTATAATAAACCAGAAAAATGATAAAATAATAAGTGACTTCAAAACACCAAAAACTGCACCAAAAATTCGAGTAAAAAAACCAAGAGCCATTATTTTAAACAGCTTATCAACAATAGAGCCTAATATTCTAACAATGAAATACGTCAATATAAAAAATAAAGCAAAAGATATCGCCGGGACTAAGTTTTTTTCAACCAGTTTAAGATCGTTTAATAAATCATTTATTTGTTGCGAAAAAAATATTGCAACATAAGCCCCTAAAAAAAGAGCCAAAAGAGATGATATTTCTTTTATTATGCCGCGTCTAAAACCTAAAAAAGCAAAATAAACTACTATTGTTAGTATAATTACATCTATATAATTCATGGCAATAAAGATATTAAAAAACTCTATTTTTGTATTATGAATACTTTAGACAAAGACTGGGACACCCTTGTTAATAGATTAGAAAAACAATTTGATGATGAAATGACTCTAAAAGGTATTCTTTATCTTATTGGAATTCAGGAGCTTAATTTTGGCATAAAGCGTTTTAGCAGAGAAGAAAAACTAAATGTTTTACATGTTGCTACATGCAAACTTCTCAGCAGTTTTGGATACTATCAATTTGTTAGTGTTGATAAAGATGGCTGGCCTCATTATAAAGAGTTAAAAGCAGTTAAAAACTTAGACGAAAAAGATCAGGAAAGACTAATTAAAAGGGCTATTATAAATTATATTAATTAATTCTAACTTCTTGTGTTACTGTTTTTTCTTTAAGCAATCTAATAACATTAGACCCTGTAAGCGTGTTATTTCCTTGTGTCTTTTGCACAGAAACCTGAAATATTGCTTCTAGCTCATAAGTGAACTCTGCTCTTCCACTGGCGTCCGTTATATCTGTTTTCCTTAGATTAGAATTATAAGTATTACCCTGTTGATTTTCCGCAAGACTATCTAGGTGTAATACTACAGTTGCGCCAGAAACCAGCTTGCCATTAGAATCCTTTACAACAACAACACCTATAGTATCCTTTGCTTTTTGACATGAGCTTATACTAAACACTGTAAATAAAATAAGTGTTATTAATATTACTGGCTTAAAATTTTTATTTAGCATATTTGTTGTTACTTTGTGTTCTAGTTTAACAAAGATATATAAATTATTATAATGTTTTCTCAAATCGAGCAATTGCTAAAAGAAGTAAATAGTTTTTATCCCAAATCAAAAGAAGAGCTAGAGGCTTTTAGGGTGAAATATCTTGGTAAAAAAGGGCTTTTAAGCAGTTTGTTTAATGGTTTAAAGGAGGCTGCACCCCATGATAAGAAGAGTGCTGGTCTATCGATAAACAATTTAAAAAACGCTGTTCTAAATAAAATAAATTCTCACAAAAACACTTTTGAGCAGGTAATTAAAAAGAATAGCATAGATACCTCAAGGCCTATAAGGCTAAATTCTTTTGGAAGTAGGCACCCTATTTCATTAATAAAAAATCAAATAATTGATATTTTTAAAAAAATTGGCTTTGGAATATCTGAAGGTCCTGAAATAGAAGATGATTGGCATAATTTTTCTGCATTAAATTTACCAAAAGAGCACCCCGCAAGGGATATGCAAGACACGTTTTTTTTACAAACAAACCCCGACCTTTTATTGCGAACGCACACTTCTTCTGTTCAAGTGAGACATATGGAAAATAACCCTCCCCCAATAAGGACAATATCACCAGGAAGAGTGTATAGAAACGAGGTTATTTCAGCAAGGGCTCACTGTCTTTTTCATCAGATTGAAGGCCTGTACATAGATGAACGTGTTAGTTTTGCTGATTTAAAGCAAACAATTATGTATTTTGCTAAAGAAATGTTTGGTGAAGAAACCAGGATTCGACTTCGTCCGTCGTTTTTTCCTTTTACAGAACCATCAGCAGAAGTAGACATATATTGGGGATTAAAAAATGATTCTGATTATCGAATCACCAAGGGTACCGGCTGGTTAGAAATTCTAGGGTGCGGAATGGTTGATCCAAATGTTTTAGAAAATTGTAAAATTAACTCAAAAACACACTCTGGTTTTGCTTTTGGTATGGGTATTGAGCGGATTGCAATGTTGAAGTATGGTGTTACTGACTTGCGATTGTTTTTTGAAAATGACGTAAGGTTTTTAAAACAGTTCTCTGCTCTATAAATCTTTCTCTTTTATATCGTATTAATGAATTAAAACAATCAATCACAGGAAAACCAACAAAAAGCAAGTATTCTATTTAAAATTCCAATCATAATTATTAAGGTTTTCAACACAGTGTCTTAATAAGTCTATAGAGTCTCTTACGTCTTTTTTGTGAACCATTTCTATTACTTGATGAATGTGTCTCGTCGGAATTGACACCGCGCCCACAATGCTTCCTCCTGGATTCATTCTTTGTATTCCCGCCGTATCAGTTCCTCCGGCAGGTAATATTTCTAATTGTGTTTTTATTTTTTTCTTCTTTGAAATCTCTTTCATGAAGGCAACCATTCTATAATCACAAACAGTTGATGAGTCCATAACTTTTATACAGGCTCCTTCACCAAGAGCCGAAACTTGTTCTTGTTTAGTTGATCCTGGCGTATCGAAGGCAATTGTTGTGTCTAATCCAAATCCAAAGTCTGGATTTATATCCATTGAAGAAACATTTGCTCCTCTAATTCCTATTTCTTCTTGAACAGTAAACACGGCATAAACATCATACGGAGGGTTTTGTAATTCTTTTAACATTTCAATTAAAATAAAAACAGATACTCTATTGTCTAACGACTTGCAGTTCAGGCAATCGCCCATCTCAATCATTTTTCTCTCTCTCGTAATCGTATCTCCCACTGAGATTAATTTTTCTAACTCTTCTTTGCTTCTTCCTGTGTCAACAAAAAAATCTTTAATTGTTGGCACTTTTGCCCTGTCAGCAGTACTCATTAAGTGTATCGGCTTAGTTCCCATTACACCAATAATATCTTTTTTACCATGTATTATAACTCTTTGAGCTGTTAATGTTTTCGGGTCAAAACCTCCTAGTGTATGAAAATAAATAAACCCATTATCATCTATGTGTGTGACTATAAAACCAATCTCGTCCATGTGGGCCGCAATCATGACTCTTTTATTTTCTTGTCCTTTTTTAATTGCAACAACATTTCCCATATTGTCTGTCTTTATTTCATCGACGAGGCCTTTCACCTCTCGTAAAACAATTTCTCTAACTCTTTGCTCATGTCCTGGTGCCCCGGCGACCTCACATATTTCGGCTAATAATTTCTTGTTTTTCATTTTATTTAATTTTACTAATTTTTAACATATTGGTCATTCCTCTTTCTCTCGCTGGCATGCTTGCAATATTAACAACGACATCTCCCTTTTTTAAATGTTTTTGTGTTTTTAAAAGTTTTTTTGTGTCATCAATGCTTTGGCTTGTGGTGGATCCCCCTTCATAATAAAAGCCTTGGACCCCCCAAACTAAGCTTAGTGTATTTAAAATAGTATGGTTATTTGTAAACGCATATATAAAGGCCTGGGGTCTGAAGCTTGAAACTTTTATTGTGTTATAACCAGAGTAAGTTATTGTTATAATTGCTTTTGCTTTAGTGTTTGTTGCAATACTTGCAGCATTAAGACAAATAGCGTTACTTAAAAACCTTCCGTTGTCTATTAGGGCTTTTTCTTCTGTATTTTTTGAAATACTATGCCTGCTTCCCTCAATATCTCTTATTATTTTTCTCATAGTGTCAATCGCTTTTAATGGGTATTTACCAACTGATGTTTCTCCGCTTAACATTAAAGCGTCGGCTCCATCAATGACAGAGTTGGCCACATCATTGACCTCAGCCCTTGTCGCTGCAGGGTTGTTGGTCATACTTTCTAACATTTGTGTTGCTATTACCACTGGAGTTGCATTAGAGATACATTTATCTACAATCATTTTTTGATAAACAGGAACTTTTTGTGGGGGTACCTCAACTCCTAAATCTCCTCTAGCAACCATTATTGCATCTGTTTCTTTAATGATGCTGTCTATATTTTTAATTGCTTCGGGCTTCTCTATCTTAGCTATAACCTTATGTGTTTGTTTATGTTTTTTAATTATTTTTTTTAGCTCTGCTATATCTTTCTTTGTTCTAACAAAAGACAAACCAACCCATTCTATTTTTTCTCTCAAAATAAAATCAAGATCTTTTTTATCTTTTTTTGTTAGTGAAGTTAGGGATATGTTTGTGTTGGGTAAATTCACTCCTTTTCTTGACTTTAAAACTCCTCCAAAAACTACTTTAAGAACTACCTGATCTTTTTTGTTTGTAGAAACAACTTCTAACACAAGGTTTCCGTCATCTATTAAAATTTTGTCTTTAATATCTACATCTTTTGCAAATTGCTGATATTTTATATGTATTTTATTTTTTGTTTTTTTTGTAGAAAAAACAATCTCTTGTCCTTTTTTAAGCCTTATCGGCTTTTCTAAGTCTCCTATTCTTATTTTAGGGCCTTGTAAGTCTGCTAAAATTGCGGTGTGGGCATGCAGCTCTTGGTTAATTTCTTTGACGTGTGTTATTATCTCTTTTGCTCTTTCATGAGAAATGTGTGAAAAATTAAGCCTACATACTGTTGTCCCTTTTAAAATTAATTTTTTTAAAACCTCTTTGGAAGATGTAGCGGGACCGATCGTTGCTATTATTTTTGTTTTTCTAATCATTTGTTATAAGTCTATTCGCTTGTAAAACTTTATTTAATTCTAGCTCAAAAACCAAAAGTATGTTGCTTATGTTTTTAAGTTTTTGCATAAATTTCTTTTTTTTCTTTTGCCATTTTATTTTACTAACAATTAAAACGTAATTTACTTTTTTATGTGAAGTTAGTAAATATCCTTTTTTTGATCTATTTGAAAGCAACTGATAGGATTCGTCTTCTGAAACAACCGCGGAATACCTACTAAAAAACATATCTTCTGCTATGTAATGATCTGTATTTTTTTCAAAGTTCAATCCCAACTCTTTGTTCAAAAACCAGCACAAACTATAGGCTTTACTGTGGCTATTTATTGCAATTGCAACAAAATCAAAATCATAAGTGCCTTTAAGAACGTATTGCTTTTTCATATATGCAAAAGTAAATTATTTATTACTTTTTCTGAAGCTATTTGTTCTGCCTCTTTAATTGAATTACCCTCTCCTTTGGCTTGAAGCTTATTATTAATATATAAATCAATATAAAAAACTTTTTTGTGTTCCGCTCCTTTTTGATCATTAATTTTAAATTCAACCGTAAGACCCTTTTTTTGGCCGTATTTTAATATTTCGCTTTTCGAATCTTTATCAACAAAATTACTCTCGTAAATTGGGTTATAAATATGTGTTTTGACAAATTTTTTTGCCTCATCAATGCCTTCATCTAAATAAATAGCCCCAACCATAGCCTCAAGAATATTTCCAAAAATATTTGCTGGAATTTTTTTTAACGTACTTTTTATTTTTTGTTCCGGAATAATTTTTTTCCCTACCATATTTAGGTGTTTTCTGGATACAATTTGTGATCTTTTTTTTGACATAAAACCCTCTCCTTCTTTTTTGTTTTCTTCATAAAGTATATCGGTTATAATTAATGACAAAACGGAATCCCCTAAAAACTCTAGCCTTTCATTGTGCTCTTCTGAATCATAAGACCGGTGAACAAAGGCTTTTGAATAATTTATTTTCTTTTTTTTTAACTTAAAATTTTGTGCTTTTTTTAAGGCAGTATTTAAATTTAATTTCGATATAAGATTTTTAAACAAATTTATTCTCTATGTTTTTTAAATAACACTGAAGCATTGTGTCCCCCAAAACCAAATGTATTACTTATAGCATACTCTACATTTCTTTTCTGAAATTTATTAAGTGTTAGATTTAGTTTTGGATCAATTTGCGGGTCATTTGTCTCGTGGTTAATTGTTGGTGGTATAATATTGTTTTTTACTGCCATTATTGTTGCTATTGACTCAACAACCCCTGCAGCCCCTAGCAAATGACCCGTCATAGATTTTGTTGAACTTATATTTAAGCTATAAGCGTGTTTTCCAAAAAGGTCAACAATAGCTTTTGTTTCGGCTATATCGCCAAGGGGGGTTGAGGTGCCGTGAACATTTATATAGTCTACTTTTTTTATATCTGATCCAGACTCTTCAATGGCTTGTTTCATTACATTTTTGGCTCCTAATCCCTCTGGATGTGGTGCAGTAATATGGTGGGCATCTGCTGTTAAACCACCTCCAACAATTTCTGCATAAATTTTAGCACCCCTTTGTTTTGCGTGCTGATACTCCTCTAAAATAATTGCTCCTCCTCCTTCTCCCATAACAAAACCGTCTCTGTTTTTATCAAACGGTCTTGAGGCTTTTTCTGGATCATCATTTCTTGTTGAAAGCGCCATCATTGCGTTAAACCCACCTATTCCTGGCTCAAATATACATGCCTCAGAACCGCCAGCAATAAATAGATCTGCCTTGTTTAATCGAATGTAGTTATACGCATCTATTAATGCGTTTGTTGAGGAGGCGCATGCGGATACTGTTGTGAAGTTTGGTCCTTTAAAATTATATTTAATCGATATATGTCCTGCTGGAATATCGGAAATGAGTTTAGGTATAAAAAACGGATTAAACCTAGGGGTTCCTGAACCCGTTCCAAATCCGACAGACTCTTTGTAAAAGGTTTCCATACCCCCAATTCCTGACCCCCAAATTACTCCGGCTCTTTCCGGTTTTATATAAGATGGGTCAATTTCTGAATCTTGTATAGCCTCCTCTGCAACAACCATAGCATACTGGCTGAACTTGTCAAGCTTTCTTGCCTCTTTTTTGTGTATAAATTCTGTTACATCAAAATCTTTTACTTCACATGCAAATCGAGTTTTAAAATTTGATGCATCAAAATGAGTTATAGGACCCGCTCCGCTTTTTCCCGCAACCAAAGACTCCCAGTAAGTTTTTAAATTATTTCCAATAGGTGTTAAAGCACCTATACCGGTAACAACAACACGCCTATCATTCATTTGTTATGATTTAGTTTCTTCAATAAAAGAAATAGCATCTCCTACTGTTGAAATTGCCTCCGCTTTATCGTCCGGTATTTGTATATCAAACTCTTTTTCGAATTCCATGATTAACTCTACCGTATCTAAAGAGTCGGCACCCAAATCATTTGTAAAACTTGCCTCGTTAACAACTTCTGTTGCGTCGACACCTAAGTTATCTACTATAATTGCTTTAACTTTTTCTGATACATCTGACATAACTTTTATTTTTTGATTAATAATTCGCAAATTAAGACATAATAAACACAATTTGCAAACTTTCTTGTTTTCTCTTTTAACATAAGTATGTTTATACTATTTTTGAATAAAACTTTTTACAAATGAAAGAACGGATTGCTGTATTAGGCTCTGGAAACGGAAGCAACGCTGAAAATATTTATACTTTTTTTAAATCTTCAAAAGACATTTCTGTCGTTTGTTTCGTTTCTAACAACAAAAGCTCTTATATTACAATTCGTGCTAAAAAAATTGGTTTGCCCTGCTTTATCTTGACTAAAAAAACTCTTTCTAACATCTCTGATTTAGAATCGTTTTTTTATAATTTAAAAGTTGACTGGCTGATTTTAGCAGGGTTTTTAATTAAAATTCCCGAAAATATTGTCTCTTTATACCCTAATAAAATTTTAAACCTTCATCCCTCTCTATTACCTAAATATGGGGGCAAAGGAATGTATGGGGACAATGTACATAAGGCTGTGCTAAGAAACGGCGAAAAAGAAAGTGGTATAACTATTCATTATGTAAATAGTGAATATGATAAAGGAAAAATTCTTTTTCAAGAATCTATATCTATTACAAAAGACGAGACTGCCAAAAGCTTAAAAGAAAAAATCAATGCCTTAGAGCTAAAATTTTACCCTAGAATTATAGAATCTGTAATAATAGAAAAATGTCAATAAGTATATATACAGACGGTTCTGCTAAAGGAAACCCGGGGAAAGGGGGGTATGGAATTGTTTTAATTAGCAAAAAACACAGAAAAGAAATAAGTCAGGGCTTTGAGAAGACAACAAACAACAGAATGGAGCTGCTTGCTGTTATTGTTGCTCTGGAACAGATCAAAAAATCTAATACTGTTGTCACTGTTTATTCTGATTCTAAATATGTTGTTGATGCCGTAGAAAAAGGTTGGGTTTTTTCTTGGGTTAAAATTAACTTTAAAAAAAAGAAAAATTCCGATTTATGGAAGCGGTTTCTTGTAGTTTATAAAAAACATGTGGTAAATTTTGTCTGGGTAAAGGGCCACTCAAATAATAAAGAAAACAATCGCTGTGATGCCTTAGCTGTTGCTGCCGCAGAGTCAGAAAATCTTCAAAAAGACCTATGGTATGAAAAACAATCTAATAACGATCCAATGTTATTTTAGTTTTTCAACTAATTTGTGAAATTTTTTTTAACCTTTTTAATCGGCCCTCTATTTCGTCTTCTGTTGTCACACTTAAATTCTCTGTTCCAAATTTTTCAACCGTAAAAGAAGCCATTACCGTTCCATATAAAACGGCTCTTTTCATGTTTTCAAAAGAAATGTCTTTGGTTTTTGCTATGTAACCTATAAATCCTCCAGCAAAAGAGTCTCCTGCTCCTGTGGGGTCAAGAACCTCTTCTAAGGGAAGAGCTGGTGCAAAAAACACTTTGTTTTTATCAAAAAGGAACGCTCCATGCTCTCCTTTTTTTATTATCAAATATTTCGGCCCCATTTCTAATATTTTTCTAGATGCTTTCATTAATGAATACTCTTCTGAAAGCTGTCTTGCTTCTTCATCATTAATTGTCAACACATCAACGTTTTTTAAAGCTTTTTTTAAATCTTCCATAAAATGATCCATCCAAAAGTTCATTGTGTCTAAAACAATCAGTTTTGGTCTTTTATTCATCTGGTCTAAAACTCTTTTTTGAACAGAAGGCATAAGGTTTCCTAGCATTAAGTATTCGCTATTTTTAAACTCATTAGGCACTATTGGATCAAATTTTTCCAAAACATTTAGTTGTGTTTCTATGGTATCTCTGGAGTTCATATTATTGTGGTATTTTCCCGACCAAAAAAAGGTTTTTTCTCCTTTTTTAATTTGTAACCCAGAAGTATTTATCCCTTTTTTATTAAGCTTTTTTATTTCGTTTTCAGGGAAATCATCACCAACAACTGAAACTAAATTTATATTTCTTGAAAAAAAAGAAGTTGACATACAAATATATGTTGCGGCTCCGCCGACTATTTTGTCTGTTTTACCAAAAGGCGTTTCTATAGCGTCAAAGGCAACTGTTCCTACAACTAAAAGACTCATAATGATTTTTTTGCAAATATATTTTATTATTTGATGCTTTGTGTTATTTTTGCTTGCGTTTTAACAAACACTCCTCCTTAGCTCAGCTGGTTAGAGCATCTGACTGTTAATCAGAGGGTCCTAGGTTCGAGTCCTAGAGGGGGAGCTCCTAAGTAAACACCTGCTTTTTGTGGGTGTTTTTTTATTCCATTATTTCACCTTTGATTCTATAGGGTTTATGAGAATTATTTTATATCCTGTTTTTCCTTTACTCATTTTTTAAGCATTAAAACAAAGGCTTGTTTTTAGCTGTTTTATTTTTTTCTAAAAAGTCTGCTTTTCCCTCTCTTTTTTTTTCCTAATACCGTTTCTCCATCTTTATACAAAACAAGCCTCCATTTTGATTTTTTCTTTTCCGAAGATTTTATAGATGATTCATAACTTGGGCAGTCTAGTTTTTCTGTTCCACTGAAGGTTTTTTGTGTATTGCACGAAATAGATATTTGTAAGCAAACTATTAAAATAAATAAATGTTTCTTGTTTAGTTTATACATGTAGGTAAAAATACTGTTATTTTTACAACATAAATAAATGAAAAAAAATAAAAAACTAACAAAAACAAAAAGAGGCGTTTTATCACAAAAAAAGCTTAGTAAGCTTTGTCTTGATGTTTTTAAATTGTATCCTCTTAAACCACTTAACTATAAGCAGCTTAGTAAAATTTTGAAGCTGAAAGGAAAAGGAGATAAATTAATTTTAATTAATGTTCTTGCTGAACTTGAAAGAATTGGTTTATTAACAGAAATTAGTAGAGGTTCTTATAAGATTTGTTCTGTATCAAAGACTATTATTACTAAAGTTAAAAAAAATAATAAAGGAGGTATTGTTATTGAAATTAATAAAGAAGAGCTTTTTATAAATAAAGAGTTTTGCTGTTTTGCTTTAGAAGGAGATACAGTGGAAGTAATGTTTTTCCCTAAATCAAAAAAGAAAATACATGCTGAAATTATTAACGTTATAAAAAGAAAAAAAACTTCTTTTTCTGGAACAATTGATAATACTTCTAATAATTTCTTTTTAGTGCCTGACGACAAAAAAATTTATTTTGATTTATTTTTACCTCCAAAAATAGTAAGTAAAGACTTTTTAGATAAAAAAATTCTTGTTAATGTTTCATCTTGGGATAAAAAAAACAAAAACCCTGTTGCCGGAAAAATAAAAATGATTGGTGAAAAAAATGACCATGACTCTGAGATTTCTTCAATAATATATGACTATGGCTTTTCCGACACTTTTTCAAAAGAATGCTTACGTTCATTAAAAGATGTTTCTTCTACTATTTCTTCAAATGAAATAAAAAAACGTTTTGATGTTAGAAATGTTACAACTTTCACCATTGATCCTGAAGAGGCAAAAGATTTTGATGACGCCCTTTCAATAAAAAAATTAAGTTCAAAAACATGGGAAGTGGGTGTTCATATAGCAGATGTTTCTCATTTCGTTAAAGATGAGTCTGCTGTTGATAAAGAAGCTTTACACAGAGGAACCTCTGTTTATTTGGTTGATCGAGTTGTACCCATGCTTCCTGAGATACTTTCAAATGACCTTTGTTCATTAAAACCAAATGTTGATAGATTAACTTTCTCTGTTTTTTTTGAGATAAATGAAAATTCTAAAATAATAAACTATAAAATTGGAAAATCAATTATTCATTCTGACTATCGGTTTACGTATGAAAAAGCTGAAGAAATACTAACAAAAAGATCTGGTATATTCTACAAAGAACTTAAGTTACTAAACGATTTTGCGAAAAGATTAAGAAAAAAAAGAGAAGATGATGGTTCTATTTCATTTGAAAGTAAAGAAGTAAAGTTTTTACTTGATGATAAAAATAATCCTATTGATGTTTTTTTTAAAAAACCCCTATCAACACATAAACTTATAGAGGAATTTATGTTGCTAGCAAACAAAACTGTTGGAAAACATATCTCATTATTAAAAAAACCCTTTGTTTATAGAATTCACGATGTTCCCGACAAAGAAAGTATTAATTCATTAAATATACTTATTAAAAAATTTGGATATAAATTAGATAAAAAAAATCTATCTAAGTCAATTAATAATTTACTTAATGAAATTAAAGGCAAATCTGAGCAAACACTAATAGAAACTTTAGCTATTAGATCCATGGCTAAAGCCCAATATTCTACTAACAATATTGGTCATTATGGGCTATCTTTTAATTATTATTCTCATTTTACCTCTCCTATTCGTAGATATCCTGATCTAATGGCTCATCGACTTCTTAGTAATTATATTTTAAAAGAAAAAGTTATTGATAAAGACTCTCTTGAGTTAAACTGTAAACACTGTTCAGATATGGAAATAGCTGCAACAAAAGCTGAAAGAGAATCTATTAAATACATGCAAGTCAAGTTTTTAAAACAAAATATTGGTGGTGTTTATACTGGTATCATCTCTGGTGTAAAAGACTGGGGATTATATGTTGAATTAATTGAAAATAGTTGTGAGGGTCTTGTTAAAGTTAGTAGTATTAAAGATGATCATTATTATTATGATGAAAAATCTTTTTCTCTTATCGGTTACAAAACAAAAAAATCTTTCCAACTTGGACAAAAAGTAAAAATTAAAATAAAAAATGCAGATTTAGAAAAAAAACAAATTGATTTTATTTTAGTTTAATTATTCTTTTATTAATATTCTTGTTTCTATCGTTTTATTTCCTTCTAATTTTATTTGATAAGCTCCTTTTTCTAGACTTTTAATATTTACACTTTGGTTTTCATAAATAGTTTCTTCTAAAACTATTCTACCCTGTATATCATAAATACTAAAATTTATTTTTTCATCTTTAATATTTGATATAAAAATACTTTCTGATGCTGGATTAGGATATATATTTATTTGATCTGGACCATTTAATTCTGAACCTATAACAGACGTTAAACAATCTGTATAACCTTCATTTATTGCCGAATTAATAGTTGTTGAAGATGCATTATCTATCATGTTTGAATTATCTAAAAGTAACCCAACTATATGTATTTGTGATTGATCCCAGTTTGGATTTAATATAAATTCAAAGCAAAGAGTTTCTTCATCTCCAGAAGAATATGAAGTACTTGATAAGTTTTCTCCTAAAAATGTTGGAGCTATTCCTCTTGCTACATGTCTATATATCATTTCAGAATCTGGAACACTTGAAGGTTTGTTTGCCCAGTCTGTTCCATCAACATCTATTAATGATCCTGCAGACCCTCCACTATAATTATTTGCTTGATAATATGATGATCCTACTCCTGTTACTGAATCTTCTACTAACACACAGGCTAATTTATAATTTCCTGTTACTGTATTTTGAAATTTTACAGTTAAATTTACTTTTAATGTATTTCCAACTAATTCTGCTCCATTAGTTATTATTCCATTTGGTTCAATAACTATTCTTTGTAAAAAATATTCTTCAAAATCTGCAGGGTCAATATCTGCTCCTCTATCAACTATTCCGCTTGGATATCCATTTATTACGCTTGCCATTCCATTATCATAAGAATTTGCCATTATATCCCCATTATGTACAGCTATTCCTTGCCAATACCCTTCATAATCTTTATCCATCCAATTTAGAGCTACTGCTCCTCTTGGACACCAACCGCACCACGTTCCTGTCGCTTCCTCTCCTACTACTAATTTATTTTCCGCTGGATTTATTGCTTCTGTTTGACTATATAAAGTGTCATCATTTGGATTGTCATCCACCAATAATCCATTTATATTATAAATTATAACTTCACAAGAATTACTTCCAGATAATAAATTAATTGTATTTGTAAAATTTACTTGATAATTTGACACTGTTGTTAAATTTATTCCTGAAATATTTTCTGTTATTGTATTACCATTGTAATTAAAATCTATATCAAAAGAATTTATTGGAGTTGCACCTAAATTAATAACTTCAACTGAAGGGTTTTTATTTTGTCCTGTTAATCCTGAAAGAGTGTTAATATTAGAAACAGCTAAGTTTAAAATATCTAAAACTACTGGGTTTGGATCATAATAATAACATACATCATCTACATAATATTCTGAATTTACTGCTGGAAAAAGATCTAGAGAAGCTATTTGATTTATTGTATTAGAAAAATAACCTTGAGAAACTCCATCAATTAATAACTCCCATATATTGTTTGATAAATCTATGTCAAACTCTAACTTAAACCATGATCCTATTGGACAATTACCGCTTGCAGATGTACCGTTTGTATTAGTCATTGAAATAATTCCATTAGCATCTATATTTACTTCTAATGCCCATTGAATGCCTGGAATATTTTCAGCTTGAAAATTTATATATCCTGTTCTACCAGGAACAATATACATCATTTGTGAAAAATTAAAATGCCCTGTTGTATATGGTGTAGATAAAGATGTTGTTGATGTTATATTTTGTGTAGTATCAAAAATTAAAACAATATCTTGAGGGCCCCCACTACCTGTTCCATCAACAAAATATAATGAATAATCACCACTGTAACTCATTGTAGTAGATACATTTGCATCATCAGCAAAAGGAGCTATTAATCCACTCATTAATTCTCCCCAAGTATTCCAACTAGGAGAAGTTGCAGCAATAGGATCTCCACTATTGTATGAATCAAAATCATCACACACTATTATTTGTTGTGGACTTCCTAATGAACAAGGTCCTTGTGTCCAAGATGTAACACCTCCAGTATATTGCGCGTAACAATCATTTGAATATGTGACTGTATCACAACCACAAACAGGATCATATACTTGTGGACAAATAACAGTTGGGTCTATTAAATTAGTATCAATGCAATTTACTTGTGCGTTTAAGTTTATTAAACCAATTGATAAAAGAAGTGTATTAAA
>CACOJQ010000025.1 GCA_902627575.1 uncultured Bacteroidota bacterium | reverse complement strand
CTAAGAGAAAATGGATATTACTGCACAAACAACTCCAAGGAGGATTACAACATGATAACCTCTCCATTAGCATGGGATGAAAGTAGTAAAGAAGCACATTGGAGAAATAGACAAGTTGGGCAACCCTTTTTTTCTGTTTTTAATTTTAATGTAACTCATGAATCTAATGTTTGGATGAATGAAAGTTTATATTCCAAAAATGAGTTGGAAAGTATCTTAGTTCCAAATATATTTCCCGATCATTTGTCAATTAGAGGCGATATTTTAACAAACTATAAAAATATTGAAAAATTAGACAAACAAATAGGTCTAATCATAAATCAGCTCAAAGAGGATAGCCTATATGAAAATACTATTATATTTTTCTTCAGTGACAATGGAGGGCCATTTCCAAGATATAAACGATCTATTTACGAAACTGGTATTCGTGTTCCAATGATTGCAAAATGGATAAATGATAGTTGCAGGGGAAACACATCGCAACTTATTAGTTTTGTTGATTTTGCTCCTACAATAATTGATGCAGCAAATGTGAAAGCAAAATTTTCATTTGAAGGTGTTTCTTTTTTTAAAAAAGATCAAAGAAAATATGTTTACTCAGCTACAGATCGTTTTGATGCAAATATAGATATGCGCAGAAGTATCAGAGGTGGAAATTTTAAACTAATTTATAATGGTGATACCACAACTCCAGCATATAGAGAAGTTGATTACCGTCAACAAATGAAAACTATGAAAGTTTTAGATTCTCTTAATCGAGAAAAAAAGCTTAACACTTTTTTTTCAGATTGGTTCAATAAAAATAAAAATCGTTTTGAGTTATACGAAGTAACAGTTGATTACTTTGAAACAAATAATCTAATTAATAATCCAAAATACGATCAAGTTTACAAAAATCTCAAATATTATTTGTTAGAATGGATTAATGATTCTGATTTTGGTAATATGAGCGAGTTTACTATGCTAGAATCAATGTTTTCTAGTTCGATGTCTGTTCCAAAACTAAATACACCAAAACTTTTGACTAGTAATTCGGAATATATTATTGAATCAAATAACTTAAATACATCAGTGGGTTGGCGAAATGAAAATGAAAAAGTTTGGAAGATATATACTGAAAATAAAATAATTCATCCTAAAAAAAATTTTGAAATATTGCTCTTTCGACCTGGCTATGAGATTTTGATAAAAAAATTTAAAAATTAATTAAACTATTTTTATTCAACTAGAAATGGTATATTAGCAACAGAGCTTTGTCCTTTTGCATTTTTTACAAAGGCAAATATTCGGTAAGCTCCTTTTTTCTTTGGAGTTATAAAAATAAGTTCATCATTATTTTGCTTAACTATTTCAAGCTTTATTGGTTCAGGTGATATTTGTTTATCTCCACCAATTTTAGTACTGAAAGCTTCTGGATACAAAATGTATTCTACTATTACTTTTTTGTTATTGTATTTACTAATATCAATTTTCAAAGTTGCTTTTGTCGAAGATGCTAAAATATGGTCTTTTCTCCACCCAATATCTTGTAATGAAATATCTCTAATTGATGGGGCTCTCGAATCAGGCCATTTTCCTGTCCAACAAAACTGCATAACATCAACAGCTTCTGTTGGATTACCATTACTTAGAAACATTCCGTGCCAAGTAGCTGTTGATTCTTGCTTTTGTCCCCATAGAAAACAGTAACTTCCTAAACAACGCTCCTTGTCCTTTTCAATTAAGTCTTTATATCTTCTTAATCGCTGATCCGCTTTCAGTCCGTTTGGAGGTTCTACTTTAGCTTTCCATGAGGTTTTTTTAGCTTCAAATGGTCCATTTACTCCCCATTCAGATACGATATAAGGTTTATCCCAATTAAACTTTCTTAAATTGGCTCCAGCGTTCTCAATTGACCCATAAACATTTAAACCCAAAATATCAACACTTGGACAATATTTTTTAATATAAAATGCTTTTGATGGGTCTACACCAGCAATTACAGTCATTGTAGGATGATTTGGATCCACTTCCTTTATAAATTTAGCAATAATCTCTATAGTTTGCCAAACTTTAAAATTACTATATCTGAGGTCAACTTCATTACCAATAGCCCATACTAACAGTGCTGGGTGATCCTTATATTTTAAAACCTCGTTTTTAAGAAATTCGATTTGACCTTTAACAGCATACTCATCATTATAATCCATACCGCTTCTTTCGGGTCTTACATGTAATCCAAGAGTTACTGTGAGACCATAATGATGAGCAGAATCTAAGTATGCCTTGTTGTTTGTACTCCAAACTCTAATTGAGTTAGCTCCAGATTGAACTAATAAATCAAAATGATCTTTCGCCCCTGCTCCTTTAATGTAGTATGGGATACTGTTTCTTTGTAATTCAAAATTACCTAATTCATTAATTACTATATCCACCTTACTAGCTTGAGGATATACTATGTTACCTAAAAACATAGTAAATAATAGAGAGTACAATAAACTTATATTCCTTTCCATTTGGTTGGTTTTTTTGGATTTCCGCGAAATTCAATGATCTGAAAGTCACCAATTTCAAATTGTTTTCCTTCTATTACTCTAAATCTAATTTCCTTTAATTCATCCCATCTAAATTCGCTATGTCCAACTAATGATTTAAGAGGAAGAATAGCTTCAAATACTCCATTTCCCCTATCAATAAAATTAGTTTCATTTAATGTTTTTTGTAATCTTCTTTTATCTCCTTTATATGCAAATAAAAAAGCTTGAAGTGTAGGTAACTCTTTTGCTTTTAATTTAAATACTAGAGCCGATGTAGTATAAATGGATGATATATCAACACGCATCCAATTGTGAGGTGAAAAACCAAAAACGTTCCATGGCTTTAATTCTGATTTATTTAAATCAACTACTACGCTTTCATTTTTAAATGAGTCTCCAAATTTTAAAGTCGAAGAATATCGGTTGTTGATACCCCACCAATGTTCTTTTCCTATTCCAACTGATATTGGATGAGATTTGAATACCTTTATAAAGGTATCATTAGTTTTCTTATAATTGTGTTCGTGTGGTACAATTATAATATTGTCAATATGTAAGTCTCCTTTTCTTTGAAATTCAAGACGCATCTCTTTAATATTATTCATGTTGACATTTCGCTTTTTATAGTTGAATACACTTAAAGGAATCCGAATTCTTCTCCATTGAGTATCAATTTTTCCTCCTTCAAGGTTCAAATAATTTATATTTGCTCTACATTGTTTTCCTGCATAATCAACTAGAATAAAAAACATTGGCACAGTAGATAGCTGACCTGTGTCAATACGAACACGGAGCTCTATTGCAGTAGATTCTAAGATAGGGGTAAGATTTTTACCTTTATAATTTCCCCATTTGAAACCTATTCCTACATAATTACATTTTGATGCGTCCCACTTTATGTGAAGATGATCATTACCGATATAGCTATTAGTATTACTAAAGGATACTTGCTTACAATTATTATTTTTCACACCCCACAACCCATTTTCTTTAGAATTGGTAAAAAGTTTTTTATAAGGAAATTGTTCATACGCTGAAAAAGATTTTGAAGGTTCATACATGCTAACTTCGTTCATATATCCGCAAGAAAAACCACAAAAAATAAAAAATATTAATAATGTATGAGAAGTTAACTTCATTATTGATCTAATAAGCTAGAGTTTGTTGTAAATATAATATGATCTATATCAGCCCTAACATTTTTTCCAAAGTTTTCAGGACAAATTGGATTTCCTGCTGATGAAGGACATGCTTGACATGATATTCGAATTGCTCTAATATCATTTGGATTCATATTAAAATTAATATCTTGGTTGTTTGGTGATACAGGTTCAAAATCAGAATATCTTAAAGACTTCATCTTCCACCCATTCCAATCTACTGGAATCTTCATTTTGTAAACTTCCATTGTTGATTCAAATAAATCAGAAGCATTATTACTTAGATTATCATTAAAAGGGGTAACTGTTTCTTCTGAAATTAAAATGTTTATAAACTGACCAGTGTGTAAATCTTCTAAATCAGAAAGTATACCAATATTTATGAACAAGTTATCAGAATTTTGACTAACATCATTTATATTAACAGGAAGATCAATGTTACCTAATACCCAGTCCCAGTTAACTCTACCACCCATTTTAAAATAATAATTTCCAAGAAGTGGATTGTCATTTCCTAATGAAAAGGTCATACCACCACCATCTGTATTATAATAAACAAGGCCTTCATCGGGTAAACCATCTTCAAAACCTTCAAACCAGATACCATTTTCATAGGATTTTGTTGATACAATATTTATAGTATCTCTTATTGTATCAACTTCATTTTCAAAAGTCAACTGTATAGCACATTCTTCTGCAGAAAAAAACGGAAGCTCTGACGGTCCTCCTCTCCAGATAATTGTATTTGAATCAATTATTTCCGAAAATCCTGTAATTTCTTTGTAAGCATTTGTACTCAATCCTAAAATAGCAATTTTCCATTTAACTGGCTTGTTAAATTCACAATGAAAACTAACTTGTTCATTATTTAAAAAACTAGGGTTTTTGTTTATTGTTTCAAGTGACTTTATTATCTCAAAATCTCCGTATAAGTTTTCAATTGATGGTCCTTCAAATTCAATTTTTGTACAACTATAGAAGGAAAAAATTAAGACAAGTAAAAAAATAAGATTTGTTTTTATATTCATAATTTAACTGATAAAATTAATAAAAGTCTATTGTATTTATAATTTAGATAATTTTGATCAAAAGAGGTCATACCCCACCAGCTGTAATTAAGTTTAGCATATAGATTTTTCTTAAATTTATAAAGCATTCCAACAGACAGCATATGATCTTTTTGATCTACGTCTGTTAATGTAAAATAAGAGATATTACCATAATTGTCTCGCTGCGTTACAAACTCATTACCCTTAGCATTTAACTGCTTGTAGGATGCTTGAATGAAAAACTTTTTGATCAATTCTGCGTTTATTGATGCATTCGTATGGTGACTAAAAAAGTTTATTTTGGAAACATCTTTACCACCTCTTTGTGTGATTTCATTTTCAGAAGAAGCTGAAATAGTTAATTTTTTTTGCCAATTTAAAAATTCATGCAAATTAATTTTTAATAATCCACTAATCAATCCAAATTTTCTTTTATCAGATGTCCCCTGACCAATTGCTTCTTTAAAAAAACCAGAGTTGAATTTAGCATGAAATAAGTTATTTTTATTATTCATTATAGCTTTCATATGAAATCCAATTCTATTTGGTGTAGCATCTCCGTAAGGAAGTATATTTGAATAAATAGGATTAAAGGCCATGAGAACACTTGATAAATCTTGATTATACAACTGATCGTCAGTAACTATATCAAACATGGATGGGGGTCTTATCAAAGACATGTTAGTGTAAAATGGATAGATAGTGTTTCTATTAATATCGTCATAATTAAGACGCCTAGTCTGGGCACCAGCACTTCTAAAATTTGGATCTACATAACGAAAACCCAATGTTAAGAATAGTGATGAATCTTGCTTACTAAATTTATTTTCTAAATCAAAATACATACCTTTTGTATCATTGGATATAGAATCTGAAACAGCATTTTCAAGCTCGGTATGCAACCAATATCTTTTTGAAAAGCCAGCTTGTAAAGTTTGTTGAATATGATAATTTTCACTATTATAACGATGAATTAGTGATATATCATATACAGGGTTTCTTACAGAAATATTTTTAGTTCCACTAGATGATAATTCAAATAGGTTCACATAGTTTGTTGATAATTTAAGTCTCTTGTTTATATTTGAGAGTATTGATCCACCTGAATATATGAGGTCACTTGAATAATTAGATTCATTTATCTGAAAAGAGCCACGGGGTCTAGTAACAAAAAAATCTATGTCTAGATTTCTTATAAATCGATCAAATTTAAAAGAAAAATCGGTTTGAATTCCTTGCAGACGCCATCTATTTTCATTATAAAAATTTTCATAATGAATAATGTCACGATAAAACTTTAACATATCATTTTCGTAAACCGAAAGTTCCTCATCATAATTATAAAGAGTAAATTTAGATTGCTTAAGAAAAAGATCCCCAACGCTAAAACGAATCTTATTATTTATTACACCTTTAGCCTTAAGTTGCCTTACATTTATTTCTGTTCCTGAACCAAAAAAACTTCCAAATGAATTACGAATTCTCAATTGTGCAAAAATTTCAATATTCTGAATTGGATTTACATGTGTATTTAGATCTAATAGATTATAGCCACTTGATGTATTCCTTGCTGATATTGTATCATCTATTAAACTCTTGTCTAAAGCATCTCTGGTGAAATAAGAGCGAGAAAATCCGTCGAACCAAATATTTTCATTCATCTGCGCATGTAGACCAAAAGTTGAAAAAAAGATTGCTAAAAAAACTGGTAATTGTATTAATTTTCTTTTCATAGTTAAAAATTTATTTTTAATTCAAGCATCATTTCCCATCCCTTCAAATGGTTTTCTATAAAATTCGGATCAAAGTATCGATATTGGTTGTAACGATAAAATAGCATAGCATTTTGACCAATTTTATAATCTACTCCAAAGCCAAAAAGTGTATTCTTTTGGTTTCTAAAATTAGTATACCTATACAGATTGTCAAAGCCTAACATCTCAAAAAAGGTATTTGTTGATGTAGCTTGTGGACTATCTCCTTTGTCAGTAGAAGTATTACCTAATATTTTTTCTATACCATAACTTAAAACAAGTGCAGATTTCTCACTTAGTTCAATACTGAAATCAATTTCTTCACTAAACTGACTAATTAGTGCTTGTTTTCCAATTTTCGGAAAAAAACTAAAATCTTTTTGGCAAGTATTAAAACGAGTCAAACAAAATAAATAATAATTTTTTCCAAAAATCTTATTATTGTACTTGGCTTGAAATTCAATCGTGTTGAAGAACTTTTTAAAATTTGTAAGTCCAGCCATAGATGTATCAATGATATTTACATTTTCAAATACACCTCTATATGTCGAATTTAGCGCATTGTATGGTCCCCAGTTTTGTGCAAATACATAAATTCTAGATAGTGTTTGGCTATTTACATTATGTATATAAGATAATGCTGAATACGAAGTATCAATTTCAGCAAATACACCAATACCTCCATTAAGCTTAAGTTGACCTAAAGATAGATCTGCATTTATAGAAATACCTTGTCGATTATTTACAGGATAACCAAGTCCAACTATTGGACTTTGATAAGGAGTTCTGACTGTTGTCCCTACCCCTTCTACATTTGGAAATACATCAAGAACAGATGTATTTAAAAAATTTCCAGTAACATTAACAAATTGCGGTGATATTCTGTAAAGCTGCATATTAATTGGCACTTTTAATGTTTTTGCAGTTTTAACATTCAAAAGAATTGCCTCGCCATATCCAAGTTTATTAATAGGATCTTTGTATTTACCTATTCCCAGCTCCATTTGAACTTGTATTTTTTTCCATTTCTTGTCGAACTCAAAAGTGTGAATGAAATAATTTCTTCTTTCTCCACCTAATGAGTCTGTATCTGCCCATGAGGAAAGATAATTATAAGCTACTTTTAAATTAGTATTTAAAGTGTTTTTAAGTTGAAAAGAGCTTGTAAAGTTGTCACTACTCTCAAGCAAAGAACGATTAAAAGTACTTTTACCGATTACACTTTTCAAAGAAAAATTAAGTGGAAGTTTTGATCCTTGAATAAATATTCCTTGAAAAGCACGACTTCCATATCTAATTCCCTGATCAACTAAGCCGCTCTTATAATAGTTAGAATAACGATCAATTGGTGTTTTGTTTAGAGGAGTTTGAGGCCTTCTTTCATATATACTAATTCTGTTAAATGAATGATTTCCCCAAACAGTAAGTCGACTTTGTCTATACCATGAAACACCACCTGACTTTAAATTAAAAGTTCCATGTTTAGTCGCAATTGAGGTAGATAAATTTAATCCAAGATTTAATGTTAGAGGTTGTGTAAAATCTGATGAAGATCCTTTATATAAACTATTGAGCATGAAATCTGCCCCAAAAGTGATTTTTTCTTTTGTTTTTCCATTTAGTTTTAAAAGAAACATTGGTTCTCTGTAAGCATCACCTGAACTAATCATTAGTGTTTTACCACTATTATTAGGAAACGTCTCTTGTTGATTACGAACAAAGCCTAAAAACCTATAATAACCCAAAAATGATATTGAAGTTGATGGGTTCTTAGAACTCAAAATATTACTACTAAAAGATTTGTGATAAATTGATGTATCTTGGCTAAAAGAAGACCCCACCCACATGAAAAATATGATCAAGATTAATCCTCTCATAATGTACAAGAAGTAAAATTTTTACTAAATTAATAATTAAAATTGTAAGTCAAGATATTATAGTGTGATATTTACACTAAGATTTTAATCTTGTAAGAAGTTTTAATAATTTGAATTAATTTCTTTTAGTGGTGTATTTTTCCAAGTGATTCCCTCTTGCCATTTTGGAGCATTTACCTCAACAAGATAACCATCTAATATTTTTTCTAATTCTTTTGCTTTCTCTTTCTTTTGATTAGCTAAATTTAATTTTTCCATTTTGTCTTTAACTAAATTAAAAAGAAGAATTGATTTGTCATCCTGAAATTTTATTAACTTATAATCCCCAAGTCGCACTGCCGAATGTGGTCTTTTCAAAGCAATACCATTTTTGTAAGGAACGTGAAAGAAAATACCCGCCACAGATCTTTTAACTTGTTTGATATTTTTATTTAAAAGTATTGGCGCTATACTACCTCCATCAACCTTAGTTAACTCCACTGTTTTATTACCAGCTAGATCTAAGATTGTTGGTAAAATATCAGAACCTGAGACAGGTACAGCTGACTCAGAACCATTATTAATACCAGGTCCAGAAATAATAAGTGGGACTCGCACACCCCCCTCATAAGCATCCCATTTACCCCTACTTAATGGGTAATTATAGCTTTTTTCATACTTCTTAGCTCCAGGAATATTGGGAACTGAACCATTATCAGACATGTATATTATATATGTATTATCTTCAATTCCAAGTTCTTTTATTTTTTGTAATAAAATTCCTAGCCCTTCATCCAACTCAAAAGTCATTGCAGCAAATCCTGGATTTTTTTTATGTAAACCTTGCTGTTTTTCTTTAAATTTTTTGTAATTTTTTTCTTTTGATTCAATATTTGTATGAACAGCATAATGTGAAATTTGCAGATAAAAAGGTCTTTTTTCAGATTTACAAGATGTAATGAATTTAATTGCCTTGTCGGTTAAAGAAAAAATATACTTAGGATCTTTTTTAAAGACATTTTCCCATTGATTTTTGTTATTTTCAAAATTACCATCCTTATTTTTGGTAGGGCCATCACTTACATCATAACCTAGAACAGAAGGGTTGCTTCCCATTCCCCATTTACCAAAATGAGCTGTCTTATATTTATTATTAACTTTTTTTAGAGCTTTTGGAATACTTATAAATCCATCATGATCAATATGATCCGTATTCATACCTACGCGAATCAATGAAAGCCTCGCAGGAGTTTTGCCGAACTGAATACTATATCTTGATGGCGCACAAACAGGCGCACTCGCATATGCATCAGAAAAACGCATTCCTTTTTGTGCAAGTATCTCTAAGTTTGGTGTTTCAAAATAATCACTTACTGAACCCGGTTCATTGGACATCATCTGAACTGATGTCCCATTCCAACCCTGATCGTCAGAAAGTATAAATATAAAATTAGGTGAACGGAGGCGAGTATTTTTTGTTGTTTCAATTGACTTACAAGACAATAGAAACAAAACACTAAAAAGCAAAAAATAAATTTTAATATCTTTTTTGTAAAAATTTTGGACGTAATAGTAATGCATGCTTATTTAGCATTTATTTTAAAGTTAAATTATTCATTTTTATAATACAATATTTCACCGTTTAAGTCATGTAAATCACCATAAGTAATATTTTTGGCTTTTTGCATAAGTTTAGCATTTTCAAATTGTCTGCCAAGACCTTCAGGTTTTATTGAAGCATCCAAAATTCTTTTTTCAATCATCAATTTTAAAGAGTCCATTATATCTTGATATTTTTTATTATTTGCTAGATTAATAAGTTCGTTTTTGTCGTTGTGATGGTCATAAAGCTCGTATCCTAGTTCACCATCAACCCCCCACTTTGTAAGTCTATAACGTTTAGTTTTTATTGAATATCCATTACGCCATCTTGTTAGCGCGCTTTCACGAACCGTTGCATTTACATTTTTAATTATTGGAACTAGACTTTTTCCAACAACATGCTTAGGTGTTGTAATACCTGCTAGATCCATAAGAGTAGGATATAAGTCTATTAACTCAACTGGACTATTAGATTTCTTACCTTTGTTTCTTATTCCTGGATAAGAAATTATTAAAGGAACTCGAGTTGAATTTTCAAATAATGTTTGCTTTTGCCAGTGACCATGCTCACCCAGATGGTAACCATGATCAGAAGTAAATACTACAACTGTATTTGTATCTAGTCCTGTAGCTTTTAAATGATCAATAATTCTGCCAACTTGAGCATCTACAAATGAAATGGTTGCGTAATAAGCCTCTTTAATTTCTTGAGCTTTATCTTTTTCAAGATTAATTTGATTCTTTTTTGCTCTTATTGACTTGACTGCAGGCTCTGGTAAAGTCGTTAAATAATCATTGGATATTTCTGGTATATGGATTTTTTCTCTATTATAAAGATCAAAATATTTCTTTGGTGCAACAAAAGGAGTATGAGGTCTGAAAAAACCAACTGCTAAAAAAAATGGTATATCTTTTGCAGCAAAATCATCAAGTTTTTTAATTGCTTCGCTTGTCGCAATACCATCAGTTTGTTCATTGTCATCACCATCAGCAGCTAGCCAACTTAGTGTCCCCCCATATTTCCTTGGCGATAATGTATTAATTTTATATTCTTCTAATTTATCTCTTCCGTATGGATTTACGGTTTGGTCCCAAGAGTAAATATCATCATTTCCAGATGTTCCAATGGCGCTCGGGTTATCATAATGAAACATTTTACCAATACGAACTGATTGATAACCCTGCTGTCTAAAACGCTGCCCCATAGTAATTACATCAGGTATAGAATTTCTGAGATTCATATTATTTTTAGTGATCTTAGTTTGATTACTGTACATGCCAGTCATAAATGATGCACGTGATGGTCCGCACAAAGGATATTGATTATGAGCATTTTCAAATAGTAATCCTCTTTTAGCAAGTCGATCAATATTGGGTGTTTTTACAACTAAATTTTTGTAAGCTCCTAAGTCACAGTTCAAATCGTCTGCAATAATCAATAACACATTTAGTTTTCTAGAAGATTGTGTAATTGTTTTATCACTTGACTTTTCTATTTGTGAACTTAAAGAATAACTACAAATACAAAATAGAACAATAAATGAATGAACATTTGCAAAATTTTTAATGATTAAAAAAAATGTAAATAAACTTATCTTTTGTTGATTATAATTTTTCTTGATATCCATTCTTTTTTTACAAGACAACTTAAAAAATAGACAGAATTTTTTAGTTGTGTAGTTTGAATTCTTAAGTTGCTTTCTTGTGGTACCATTTTAAAAACAACTCTACCTGAAAGTTCTTTAATTACTAGAGTTTCGATTGGATCAGCAGACTCTATAAATATATCGCCATTTGAAGGGTTTGGAAAAATATTTAATGATTCATTAATATGTGATAGTATATTAATTGAAGTTGTGTTGTCAATACAATCAGAATCTACTCCATTTAAACTCAAAGCATCAAATTCAACATTTCCACTTGAAAATTGAAATTTGACTGCTCTATCAAAAGTTACTGCTGACACGGTAATAGTGTTAGGGCCTAGTGTTAAAGGTATTGGGTTTCCAAAAAAATCATTTCCATTAGCTACAGTTTTATAAACTCTATAATTTGCTCCGGCTGGAGGCAAAGACGTTACATTCATTTCAAATGTTTGAGATCCTTGACTAACTAAACCAGAATCAATAGTTGTTGCAACTAATATATGAGGCCAATTTTGATTAGGGCCAGAAATAAAATCATTACAGTTAGCTATCAAAGAAGTTGATGATGGCGGTAAAACAATAACACAGTCTGAACTTTCACCGTTTAAGCTTAAAGCATTAAATTCTACATCTCCGCTAGAGAATTGAAATTTTACCGCTCTATCAAAAGAAACTGCAGATACCGTAATGGAATTATAACCAAGTGTTAAAGCAACTGGATTTCCAAAAAAATCATTTCCATTTGCTACTGTTTTATATACTCTTACATTAGCACCACCAGCTGGTAGAGATGTTATATTAATGCTGTATGTTTGAGCAGCATGACTAGATGTGCCAGAATCAATAGTTGTTGCGACCAGAACATAAGGCCAGGCAGTGGCACTACCAACAACGAAGTCACTACAAGTATTAATTAGAGAAGTATTTTGAGCAGATATATTAAAAGTACTAAATGTTAAGAAAACTAATATTAAAAGAATTTTAACTTTTTTAAATATTTGCTTTAAATGTTTGCAATAATTAATGCAGATTAAATTCATAAATAAACTTTTTTATGATTTAAATATCATTAAATCAAAATTAAAATAATTTTAGAAAAAAACAAAAGAATAAAAATAAATTAAAGTACTTCATAATAATTATTTTAAAATTAAAATATTATTGTGCGGCATTAATTTGACTTTAATTATTTTTCTTATTTATATTTTTTACACATCTAAATCCTACATGAAACAAAGAACTTTCAGGTGAAGAAGCTGAACGAGCAGAAAGTCTGAAACCATGACAATAATTTGGATTACATAAAAAGGACCCTCCTCTTTGGGCCTTACCTTGAAGATCCGCTGGAAATATTTGCGAATTACCTTCATAGGGTAAATGCCAATTATAACACCATTCCCAAACATTACCTGACATATCAAAAATACCTAGAGAGTTTGAATCAAAATATCCAATTGGAGAGGTATATTTAAATCCATCTTGAAGGCCAATTGAATCTGGATATCCATAACTCCAAGTGTTACTCATATACTTATTATCCACTACTAATTCATTGCCCCAATAATACAGTTGATTTTTCTTTTCACCTCTTTCACTGGCAGCAAACTCCCATTGAACCTCTGTTGGAAGTGTTTTATTATAGAATTCACAATACGCACAAGCATCATTCCAACTCACTTGAGTCACAGGATGATTTTCTTGAGCAATTATTTTAGACTTACCGAGCGGAAACTGCCAAGTTGCACCATCTAGCAATTTCCATATATCAACTGAATCATCGTACACAATCGCATTGCCAAATTTTTCTGCTTCTGTAATATAGTTACTTGAATCAATAAATTTTCTAAAATCCTCTACAGTTACAAGATTTTTATCAATTAAAAAACTTTGAATTACAACTTCACGTTCAGGTTTTTCTCTTTCTAGCCCTGTACTGCTTCCAAAAATAAACTTACCGCCCAAAACGAATACCATTTGATTAGTATCGTACAATTCAACAGGATTTGAAATAATATCTTTTTCATTAATATTATTTACAATATAAAATTTTTCATTTGTAATATTATTGGTATCAGGGGTTTTAATTTTTTCTGAAATAACATCATTGTCAATACTATTTTTTGTTTTTTTTGATGAATTATCACAACTTGAAAAAATAATCATAGAAATTAAAAGTATAATTTTTAAAGACGATAACATAAAAGGAAATTAAAGAATTTAAATTTATATTGTAAATATAAGATACATTTTAAAATTTACTAGTGTTTTTTCTAAATGACTTTTTTTATTTAATTTTGATTGTATGTTAATGTCGCTATTCTCCTTCGTAATTACAAAAAAAACTATATTAATTGCATTGTCGATATTATTTATAGCAGATTCTAAAGCTGAAGTATATTATGTTAGTAGCTCTCAGGGAAATGACTCAAACAACGGATTAAGTATTCAATCACCATTTAAATCTATTGAAAAGCTTAACACCATGCAGTTCAATGCTGGAGACACAATTTATTTTAAATCTGGTGATTACTGGGAAGGGATGTTTTGGATAAAGGGCTCAGGATCGTATACAAATCCTATTGTTATTGATGTTTATGGTGGCAACATTAGGCCAATTATTAATGGATTTGGTTATCAAGCATCTATTTTAATTTTTAATGATCAACATATTTACATTAACAATTTAGAACTTTATAATTCGTTTTCTCATCTTGATTCTATTGGCACGACAACAATTTCAGCTGAAACACCCGACATATTTTTGAACGGTCCAAATAACTCATGGACAAATGTATATACAGCTTGTGAAATAGGAGACGGAAATAATGGGGCACAACAAATATTCAGTATTAATGTAACCAATTTACCTCCACAAGGAACAAATTACAGAATTGCAAGAACTGTAGCTAATCAAAATTGGTATTTTTCTCCTGCTCAACCTCTATCTTTAGGACCAAACACGATTACAGTGAACTCAGTAAATTTTGATAGAACTGTAAAGTTTCAATTCAGCTCTGGTGCAGTTGAGTTTGATGCAATTTCTTTAAATGGTCAAAATATGTATGGTGGTTCAGCAAAAAAACTGACTGGATTCGGTGGAGAAGAAAATTCTTGGGGTTCTGGAAAAAATGTTCGTTTTGGCATTAAAGTTGTTGCGTCAACACAAGATCTTGAAAACTTTTCTTTTAATAATCTTTATATTCACGATATTTATCCAACTCCAACCTTAAATAGTAATATTCACAAGGGATATGGTATCAAGTTAGAAAGTCAGTCAGACATCAACTCTGGAATATTAAATACAATATCAAATATTAGACTCGTAAATACTACAATTACACAAACTGGACATTATGGATTTTGGATTAAATCATTGGGACTTGTTGGAATAGATTCTGTAAAAAATAATCAAATTATTATTGAAAATTGTGTGTTTGAGCATACAGGAGGTTCAGGATTTGTTCCTAATAAGAGTGAAAACGTGCTAGTACAAAATTGTATTTTTAACCATACAGGCTCATCTCTTGATAATAGAATGTGGAAACGAGGCAGTGGCATGTGGCCTTTTGACTGCAAAGACGTTATCGCTCAACATAATAAGTTTATGAATGCACATGGTCCTATGGATTCATACGGATCTCACATTGATTATGGAAACGAGAACGTAGTATTTCAATATAATTACAGCTATAATAATGAAGGAGGATTTGCCGAAATTTTAGGAGATAATATTAACTGTGGTTACCGCTACAATATTAGTGTAAATGATGGTTATAGAGAAGATCCAAATGGAATTCCTTGGGACAAAAAGGGTAAAATATTTTGGGTTTCTAATTTTTGTGGTCAAAACCCAATTAGATGCCCAAACGTTGGCACCTTCATTTATAACAATACCATTTTCGTAAATGACACATTAAATCCAGAAATTTATTTTTGGCCTAATATCGGTGATGTTCATGTATATAACAATTTGATTGTAGTTGGTCAATACGGAGAAATTATTCCTACACTTATCGAAAATGACTTTAATGAGCTTTATATAAGTAATAATCTGTTTTATGATTCCACACGAATAAACTTAGATGATGACTTAAAAAATAATGCAATTTATGCTGATCCCTTGTTATTTAACACAGTTAGTGTAGGGGTAAATAATCCTCAACTGTATAAAACACAAAACAATAGTCCGGCTATTGGAAACGGCTTTTTAATTAATGGAAGTAATGACTCAACCAATTATCTTGAGCATAACGGTGGTTTAGATTATTTTGGAAATAGTGTATCGCATAACTCGCCTTCTAATATAGGAGCATATAATGGATTTGGAACTGTGGATATTTTATCGCAAAATGTAGGTGATTTAAAAATTTCGCCTAGCGTTACTAATAATTATGTTAATATATCTATACAAAACTTCACAGGACCTATACAGACAGAAATATACACGCTAGGTGGAGAATTAGCAGATATTCAGAAAGGTAATAAACTTTCATTTGAAAAGCTTAAATCTGCAGTTTATTTCTGTGTAGTAGTTTATCAAGAGAAGAAAAAGACATTAAAAATAATAAAGCTTTAATTCATCTATAATATTTTTTAGATATAAAAACAACTTTATGTTTAATTTTGATTATTCTTATTTATCCCTTCCTAAAAAGTTTCATAGTCTTACACAACCAAGTTCTTGTCCATTTCCTGAAATTTTTCTACTAAACCAAAAACTCATTAACAAATTTAATCTTCAACTTACTCAAAAAAAAATACTTGATGTACTGTTTGATAAAAATAACTACAAAAAATCTTTTGCACAAAATTATGCCGGACATCAGTTTGGATACTTTACTAAACTAGGCGATGGACGAGCAATAATTATAGGAGAACATTTATTAAAAAACAACCTTAGAATAGATATTCAATTGAAAGGAGCAGGATTAACTAAATACTCTAGAAATGGAGATGGGAAAGCTACCTTAAGATCAATGATTAGAGAGTATCTTATAAGCGAAGCTATGCACTATTTAAATATTTCATCATCAAGAAGTCTTGCTGTTATTAAATCTGGGGAATCAATATTAAGACAAAATTTGGAAGATGGTGGCGTCTTAGTAAGAATGATGAAAAGCCATATTAGAATTGGTACATTTGAATATGCGTCATATTTTGGCTCAAGTAAAGATTTAAAGGATCTAACATCATATACAATAAATAGGTTATATCCTCACATCAGTAATTCTGAAAATCCACCTCTAGCCTTACTAAATACTGTTATGAATAAACAAATTGATTTAGTTGTAAATTGGATGCGTGTTGGATTCATTCATGGGGTTATGAACACGGACAACACCTCAATTTCAGCAGAATCTTTTGACTATGGACCATGTGCTTTTATAAACTCATATAATCCAAGTAAAGTTTATAGCTCTATTGATCATAATGGCAGATACGCATTTGGAAATCAACCAAAAGTTATAAAATGGAATATATGCAGATTTGCAGAATCTCTTATTCCTATAATTAATGAAAATAAAAAAATTGCAATTGAGCTAGCTCAATCTGTTATTGACAAATTTGATAGTATTTGGAAAAAAAAATATTATTCAATGATGCTCAACAAAATCGGAATTTTCGAGAATAAAAAATCTTTACATTCATTAATTGATGAACTTCTGTCTATTATGGAAAATAAGAATATGGACTTTACAAATACATTTTGGTATTTATCGCAACAAAAAATATCAAAAACTCAATTTAATAGTGATTCAAATTTTGTTCTTTGGCAAAAAAAATGGAATAATTATATAAAAAAAATGTCTTGTCTAAAGGAATCTAAGCAAATAATGAAAAAAAATAATCCAATAATTATACCAAGAAATCATGTTGTCAATGAAGTAATTGAAAAAGCAATGAATGGAAATACAGATTCTTTGAATAAACTTTTAAAAGCATTAACAAAACCTTATCAAAAACAAGAGGGAATTCATGAATACACAACTCCTCCAAATTCTCATATTGATGCATGCTTTCAAACTTATTGTGGAACCTAAAAAATCTTTAGTAATTTAAATAAAAAAGCAACAAAAAGAAGCGTAATTTTTAGTAAAGTATTCTCTTATTTTCTTTCGTACTTACAGCAATAATGTAGATTGTTATAAATATCATCATCTGCTCTATAATTTTCAGTATCATAGCCTATATCTGCTATAGCCTTTTGTATTATGTCTATGTCGGTTTTAGAAGTTAAAAACTTAACCTTAATAATTCCTTTCTTGCTATTCCATCTTGCATATTTTACTCCTTCAATAGATTCCGCGGCATTTTCAATTAAAGATTTGCACATATTACAATTACCCCAAACCTTAAATGTTTCTCTTTGATACTTCTTATTTTGTGAAAAGGAAGTATTTATAATAAAAATACAAAAAATTAAAAAAACTACTTTTTTCATAATGCTAATATAATAAAATTATAAGTCATAGGTGTATAAGTATGCTGGCTTGTGTCTTACTCCTTCTTGCTTTTCATTAGTTTTTCTAATTACATCTATTTTTGAAATATTTTTTCTGAAATTTCTTTTGTCTAATTTTTCATCTAAAAGAATTTCATATAAATTTTGTAATTGTGATAATGTAAACTTTGAAGGAAGTAAATTAGAAATCAACTTGTGATCTATTTGTTCTCTCAAATATTCAATTCCATAACTTAGGATATGATTATGATCAAAAGCCAAATCATTAGATACATCTTTTATATCTATCCACTCTGCTTGAAAAGCAAAAGATGAAGCCTGAGGATTATATTCTTCCATGTTTACTAATGCAATATATCCGATGGTTACAACTCTCTCTTTTGGCTTTTTTCTATATAACCTTAGCCATGACTGATCTTTTTTTTGCTTGGTTCTTTTGGGGTTTCCAAAAGCGTGAAATTGTTTCAAATAAATATTTTCTAAAGAAGTTAAACTTTTTAGAATTCTTTTACCTCCTTCCAATAAATCCTCATCATATTTTAATAAGTCTCCTGGCAAAGCATATTGATAATCATTATTTTTATTAATGATTTTCTTTATTAGTAACACTTTCAGTTTTTGATCATTATCAAAACCAAGTATAACACAGTCAATGGATAAGTTAATCGGAATCATAATTATTTATTTAACATAAAAAGGAAAATTAGCAGTAGCAACATTATTAAAACCATCATATGCATATATAAAAAATCTATATGCTCCTTTTTTTCGAGGAGCTTTTATTTTAATGTCATTGTTAGTTTGATTAATAATACTAAATGAAACTGGTTCTGGTGTTTTTTCAAAATCACCTCCAGATTTTTTATCATTACTTTCAGGCATTAACTCAAAAAAATATGATAAACTATCATTATCTAAATCAATTACATCAAATGTAAAATGACATTCTTTTTTTCTTTTAATTTTCACACTTGCAACTGACTTGTGACCATTTAACTCAAAGTAATTTATTATTGGAGCTGAGTTTTTTTTATTTTTTTTCCAATAGCTATTTAAAATATCAACACTTTGAGTCGCATTTCCATTTTTTGTGAAAATCCCATACCAGGTCGGTGTTTGTTCTTGCTTATAACCCCACAAAAAAGCATAACTTCCAAGACATAGTGTACTATCTTGTTCAATTGCTTGATATGCTTGATCTCTAAATTCAGCTTTTTCTTTACTTGAGGCTTCTATTGCTACTCCCCAACTAGTTAAAGGAGATTCCCAATGTCCATATGGTCCCCATTCTGTAACCATGTAAGGTTTTTGCCATCCGTATTTTTTTATTAGAGAAGATAAATCTTTAATTCCACCATATGTATTAATACCCAAAATATCAATATCAGGACAATGAGTTTTAATCATATAAATTTCAGATGGATCAATGCCAGCAGTTACAGTCATGACAGGATGGTTGGGATCAAGTTCTTTAATCATATTTGCTATTTCACCAACTGCATCCCAAACTCTGAAATTTGAGTAAAATAAGTCTACTTCATTGCCAACAGCCCACATCAATAAAGCTGGATGATCTTTAAATTTTAATATTTCTTTTTTAAAAGATTCTAACTGCGCTTTAACTGCATACTCATCATTGTAATTAAAACCATGTCTTTCATGGCCAACCCACAATCCCAAACAAACAGAAATACCAAGCTCATGAGACTTATCTAAAATTTCTTTAGCATTTTCAGTTCCCCATGTTCTTATTGAATTACCTCCAATAAAGTTCAGAATATCTAAGTGCTGATCTCCTCCTGCCCCATTCACATAATAAGGCATACCATCTCTCAATAACTGAAATCCATTATTTGTTTTAACCACCTCAGTCCTTCCTATTGATTTATACTGCGCAAAAGATGATAGAAAAAATATTGAAAATAAAAAAGTAAAAATAATTCTCATTCTAATTTAACACTTTAATTTTCTTTGTTATAACTCTATCTTGAATTAAAATCTTAACAAAATATATACCAGAATTTAAAAATGAAATATCAATATTAGCCTGCTTATTTTCTTTTAAAAAAGAAGAAGCAGCTAGCGATTTACCATGTATATCAATTACTGAAATTGAAGATATATTGTCAACTGATGACACATTAAGCAAATTATTCACTGGATTAGGGAATACATTAACATTGTCAGATAGCTCAAAATACTTTATATCTAATGGAACTGATGAAAGATGAAAATCATCTAAAAAATACTTATCCCAATTGACTACAGATTGATCTAAAAACAAAACAAAACGTTCTATATTTTGAGTAGACACACTACTTAAATCAACAGTAAATTGCTGCCATTGATTGTTAGAAGATAAAACAGAATTAAATGCGTATACCTCATTATTATTAGCATCTTGAAAAGATATATATATTGGTCTTGGTGGACCGTACAGTTTAAAATTAAAATATGTATTAACTGATAAATCTAATACTCCACTTGAAAAGTAAGCAATTAGTACGTCTTCTCCAATTGGATTTGGATTTCTAGTATACTCACCTGAATACTTACTCTCATTTATTGAATTTGGATCTGGATTATATGCGTGATTTAACCAACCACTAATGTAGTCATAATGAGCACAAGGGCTAGCAGATGGACAAATACCTAAATTCCAACTACAATCCCAATCAGCAAAATTTACATTAGCATCAATATTTGCATTAGCACACTGATTATCAAACTCAGGACCATATAAGTTATCAAAATAGTATGTATCATTTGTATTATTTCCGATATCAAACAATAAAATTAATGATGTTACATTTTCATCAGGTACTGTGTTATCTGGTCGAGAGTCAAAAGTGAACTCAATAGTTTCCCATTCATTAGCTACTGTTGTTGTAGCAGTGTATATACTATGTCTCCCATCAGGATAATTTGTTGCTCCAGCTATGGCTGAATCCTCTAATGTTATTTGTAATGGTATTCCCACAGCAGGACTAAAAACATCAACAGTCATTTTTTTTGTGTTATTTAAATAATCTGTTAATTCATAAAAAGGACCATTTGCCACTATCACAATTACATCATATGTTTCGCCCGGATTTCTAACATATTGTGCACACAAAGTAGAGCTATTAA